>NZ_JBTHHU010000005.1:0-309961 GCF_059089585.1 Streptomyces sp. SX-6
ACCGCCCTGCGGACGGGACCTGAACGATGGCAGCAACGGAGCGGCCAGTTCCCACAACCCGTCAGGAACCAGCCGCCGCGAAAGATCAACACTCACAAGCGACCATGATGCCGCACGTCACCACAGCACCACGTGAGACATCCTCTTAGGCCTCCGCCGGCACCGTCATACATTCCAGAGGCACCGCCCGCGCCCTCAACCCGAGCTGCACGGGCGGCACTTCATGCTGTTGCCGAACGGACGGGCTCAGAAGAAGGCCACCGCTGCGACCGTCGTCGTGAACGCCTTGAGACCACTGGTGGCACAGTCCGTGTTGACGGTGGCCACCAGAGGTGCCGCAGTGGCGCTGTCACCCTTCATCTGGCCGCTGGTGATCGTGGCGTTGAAGCCGACGGTGCCCTTGTTGAGGTCGGTGATGACGCTGAAGGTGAAGTCGCTCCTGGTGTTGTTGTTCCACGTGAATGTCCCGGTACCGGTGACCGTGAACTGAGCGGGGCACTGACCGGCCCCTGCCGAGGCGGTGGCCTTGCCCTTGGCGCTGACAGCGGCCGATGTCAACTGCGAGAAGTTGCCGTTGGCCGACTTGCAGACGTTCAGATTCCCCGCGACGGCCACCTTCGCCGTGCCGCCCGGGACGAGGGGTGGAGCGAAGCTCAGCGTGGCAGGTGCGTTGCACGTCAGGTCTCCCGCGGCGGCGGCAGCCGGAGGCGCGCAGGGTATCGCGAGCCCCATGGACACCAGCGCTCCCGAGGCCGCGAGTACACCGGCCCGCGTGAGACTCCTGCGTCGGGTTGCGCGCAGCATCGCCATATCCGTACCTCCCGTGGCTGAAATTCGTCGGGTGGACGGAGCCAGTGTGTGGCCGGTGTGCCACATGCTCACCCGGTCGTGCACGGGCGCACCGCTGAGTTCACAAGCGCCCGGGAGCGCGCCCCGGCGCCCGACGAACTCCTTGCCGGCGCCACGCCCGACCTCGCCGGCCAGGCCCTAGCCGGCCCGGGCCAGTTCCAGCAGTTCGGGAACGCCTTGCGCTGAGCGGTGCCGGGTGAAGGTGAGAAGCAGCTCATGGACCAAGGCAACGCAGCGGGGAGCACCGATGCGAGTCGACATGGACAGCGCCTCGTGGGCGACGGTGGCGGCCTGTTCGACTTCTCCGGAAGCCAGGTGGCTGCGGGACTCGTAGGTGAGGAAGACGGCTTTGGTCTTCATGCGGGCGTAGGGCAGCAACTCGGTGCCCTCGTCGATGAGCTGGCGGGCGCGGCGGTGGTGGCCGAGGTCGAGCATGCACCGGCCGGTGTCCACGGCGAGGTCCGAGGCGCTGTGCCAGGAGCACCAGGCTGGAGAGGAGCGACCGGAGGCCGCGTTGAGGGCGGCCTCGGCGGCCCCGAGGGCACGCGTGCACAGAAGCTCTTCCCCCAGGGCGGCGTGGGCGCGGGCCTTGCGGAGCTGGAGCAGAGACCGGGCGGTGGGGTGGTCGGCGCGGCGGATCGCGTAATCGAGGATCTCCACGGCCGTGCGAGGGTCGTTCAGCCAGGTCTGCTGGTAGGCGATGTCCGAGAGGATTCCAGCGCCGAGGTCGCGGTCGCCGCTCTCGTGGGCGCTGTGCAAAGCACCGTGCCAGAACCTGGTCGCGGAGGCGTGGTGGCCGTGGTCGAAGCGGTGCCAGCCGATCGTCTGGGCGACTGTCGCGGCCAGCACGCGCAACCGCTTGCCCAACTCCTGGCTGTAGCGGCCATTGTCGATCAGTTCCGTGACCGTCTCCAGGTGACCGACCAGGAGGGGCGCAAGGCGCTGGCGCTGCTCGGTTGCCCGGCTCGTCAGCCAGGCGCTGTGGCGTTCCAGCCCTTCGACGAGTTCGGCGTCCACGTGACGGCCGCGAAGCGCGATGGCCAGAACGCCCGGGTCGCGGTCGGCCCACTGGACGGCGAGGCCGGCGAGCACGACGGGGATGTAGTTGACGAAGGTCCGGCGGTCGATCAATGAGCTCAGAGCCTCTCGGAGAGCGTGGGTGGTGCTGTCGGGGCTGATCATCCAGTCGGCGAAACGGATCACGGCGTGAGCGCTCATCCCCTGCCCCACCGCTCTCCGGTGTTGGCGACCTGGACTTTGGCCCTGAGCACTTCAGCGGCTGTCGCGGCTCGCAGGTCGCTCGGCCGCGCTTCCCACTCCCGGCCTCCGCATGGTGGGCGTAGCTGGTAGCAGGGGCCTTCGTGACCCATGACCTGGCCGAGTTCATCACGCCGGGTGTCCACTACGAACGAGCCGTTCTGATGGGCTGGTTGGGCGCTGATACCCGGTTCGTTCATCGGTCCACCTCCCCATGAGGTCGGATGCAATCACCCAACTTCGGCTCTCCCTCTCAGTGTTGTTCACGCCCCACGGGCACTCCCGGCGGCTTCATCGAAGGTATGGAGCACCAGAGAACGGCACCAACAGAATTGCGAGTAGTTGCGCGAGCTCACGCGAGCGCGTCGATCGCCGATGCGATCAGGGCGCGGGCGCGATTGCCGTACACGGCCATCTTCGCCAGCTTCGCAAACGCACGGTGGTAGTCGGCGAGTTCGCGGGGCTGGGTGACATTGACCTCTGCAGTGAGGGTTTCAATGAGTACGCGTCGGTCGTCGTACAGGTAGAACGCTTCCAGCGGCCACATGCTCCGCGAAGAGGTGAACGGGATGATGCCCAGGGAGACAGATGGCAACGGCATGACATTAGCCAGGTGCCTGAGCTGGCCAATCATGGTCTTACGGTCTCCGATCCGGGACCGCAGAACCCACTCCTCCAGGAGCACGACGAATCGATGGTTGCCTTCGTAAAGAAAACGGGAGCGGGCAACGCGGGCGGCAACGGCCTCCGCGACATCGTCAGGGGTGCCCTGGAAGTCCGTGATGGACTGCATGAGAGCGGTGGCATACGCGGGCGTCTGGATGAACCCGGGAACGGCATTGGAAGCATAGACGCGGCACATGAAGGTCTGCTCATGCAGCGCGTAGAAATCCTCCTGGACCCTGCGCATGCCATGTCTGTGAAGTCTGCGCCACTCCAGGTACATGGAATCGACCGCACGGGCGGTGGCAATCAGGTCCTCCGCCTGATCCTCAGTGCCACAGGCCGCACACCACGCGCGGATATCCGCGTCGGTGGGTGCAGCTTCCCCCTTCTGAAGGCGGGTGGTCTTCGCCGGGTGCCAGCCGCACCGGGCAGAGAGCTCCCGCCCGGTGAGACCGGCGTCTTTGCGGAGGTGCTGCAAGCGCACAGCGAGCGCTTCACGGGCCGCCTGAGCGCTGGAAGAAGGTGAGGCAGGCATGAACTGGGCTGCTGAGTCAGACGCTGTACTTCTCGTGATCGATGCCGCGCTCCCACACAGACTCGAACGCGGAGGTGCAGAGTTTGACCACTGCGGGGTCTTCTGAGCACGTGTAACCAGGCTCGGCCCAATCACCGTCGCCGGTGAAGTGGTTGAACTGCACGAGCTGGTCGTCAATCACCCAGAAGTCATTGCCAGGCAGGGCAATGTCCGATGCCTTACGGCGCGGGAGCCAACGGACCTGCTCGCCCACTGCGACGTTGACCGATGTCAGGGCGTGTTCGTACCGGATGTAGTCGGTTACTGGCTCGGAAACGATCCGAGCACGGCGCATCACGACGCCTCGTCCGACAGTCTCGCGCACAAGCGGCGTCCAGCCCTGCCAGAACGTCGAGTCGGGATCGAGATCGACCTCACCCAGCCGCCTGAACCGCTCGAAGCTGCCCGCCTCGTCGCCAACAGCGTAGCTGTCGCGCATCTCCAGGTGGACGGCCGTGCGTTGAGCTCCGCGGAGCAGCTCAGCGAAGTCCGGCACGTTGTTCTGCGACATCGCACGCCTTCCTCAGAATCGGCACCATGCGTGCCGGAATGCGGATCACGGTCTCGTGTCCGGGGATACCCCGATCGTGACCGGGAACCCATTCGATCTCGCCGATCTGCTCCTTCAGCAGCAGGTCCGCTTCTTCGCCCTGAAATACCAGGTCGGCAGTCTCGTCGTGCACCCACACGGTTGGCGAGCCACCGCCGGTGGTCTCCGGATCGATCCCAACGAAGGTTAGATCCATGATGCCCTCCCGTCGCAGTTGGTTGCGCGTACTTGCGTACAACGCTTCCTGAGGGCTCGGGTGAGCGTCAAGGGAGCACCACCGTGGTCTAGAAGCCTGCCCCGTAGCGCAGAATGCGGGTATGCGCCCGCCACGCCTTTGGCTCCCACTGTCGTAGCGGCCTACGAGCGGGCGGCCGGGTGGGCAATCTGTCAGTGGTGCCGTGGATGATCGGACCCATGACACATGGATCGCTCGATGCTCTGCGCTCTCTCGCTCTGCAACATCTGCCGCCCAACGCTGCTGAGCAGTGGCTCGGTCTGCTGCGTCCTGGTGCGAGCCTTGAGCCGACGGCCGGTTCGGATGTGGTCGGCCAACTCGGCGGCCTGCCACGGTTGCCGACCGACACGAGCTGGCCGACATGGGAGGGGCACGGGCCACTCTCGTTCATCGCTTCCATCGACTGCGCAGCGCTGCCTTCGGATGCCCTGGACATCGACCTGCCGAACGCGGGGACGCTGCTGTTCTTCTATTTCGATGGTCAGCTGGACGACGGTGAGGCGCTCGTGCTGGCTGAGGATCGTGAGAGCTGGGCGGGGGCTCGCGTGCTCTACGTACCAGACGGATCGGAGGTGTCGGAGCATGATGCACCTGGGGAACTGAAGCCCTACCCCGTGGTGCCGCTGGCCGCGCGGGTGGAGATGACATCGGCCGAACCATGGCATCCGCAGACCCGCAAGACCTTTGCTCCGGGCGCTCCTCTCGGGCAACGCTACGAACACCCGGTGTGTGCTGAGGGTTTCCTCGACGCGCTGTGGGAATTCGATGACTCGGTGGGGCACCAGCTGGGTGGCCATGCGCACTCGGTGCAGAACCCGGTGGAGATCGAGGTCGCGGAAGCGGTCCTTGACGGGGAGGTGTCCTGGGATGATCCTCGACTGTCCGAGGAGGCGGACAGCTGGCTGCTGCTGGCGCAGTTCGACAGCGATGATGCTGCGGACATGATGTGGGGTGACTGCGGGGCCTTGTACTGGCTGATCCGTCCGCAGGACCTGGCCGAGCGGCGCTTCGACCGGGCCATGTTCACCTGGCAGTGCAGCTGACGACATCTCAGCGGTGGAAAGGTTACGTTCGCCCGGGCCATTTGCCCCT
Organism: Streptomyces sp. SX-6; assembly: GCF_059089585.1. NCBI lineage: Bacteria > Bacillati > Actinomycetota > Actinomycetes > Kitasatosporales > Streptomycetaceae > Streptomyces > Streptomyces sp. SX-6. The sequence continues at coordinate 5,224 of NZ_JBTHHU010000005.1, forward strand.
TATTGCAGGTAACCAATCCACCGCTGACGCAGCATCACATTCCAGCCCAGTCAGCCGACAGCATCCGCAAGGCGGTCGATCTGGTCGATGTCCGACGACCAGCAGTAGAGCATCACTTCATCAGCACCGATGCCGACGAACTCCTCGACCACCTGCCGGATTTCACCGGGTGTCGTGAGAAGTCCGTTCGCCACATGGTCGGCGCGGCCTGTGAAGTCGTAGTACGCGCGGATGTTCCGCCGCGCCTGCTCGACCGTGGACTCCGGGCCGATGGCAACGTTCGCCTGAGCGACGAAGCGCGGTCGGCCGGCGCGGCCGTGCTTCTGCCAGACCGCCTCCACATCGCGGAACAGCGGGGCCATGAACTGCGGCGGCAGCGCGGCGCCGAGGAAGCCGTCGCCGAAGCGGCCGACGCGCTCGAGTGCCGCCGGGGAGAAGCCGCCGAAGAGGACCTCCGGTCCGCCGGGCGTTGCGGGGGCGGGGCCAACGGGGCCGACGCCTTTGGCGAACGGCTCGCCGGACCACGTCCGGCGCAGGGCGGTCATCTGCTCGTCGAGGCGACGGCCTCGCCGACGCATGTCGATGCCTGCGGCGAGGCAGTCGTCCTCCCGGCCGCCGACGCCGATGCCAAGCGTGAAGCGGCCGCCCGACATGCGGTCGAGGGTCGCGGCCTGCTTGGCGAGCATCGCCGTGTTGTGGTGGGGAGCGATCAACACCTCGGTCTGCACGCGGATGCGGGAGGTCGCACCGGCGAGGGCGGCGAGGGTGATGAGGGGCTCGGGATTGTCGAAGACGAGGCGGTCGAGCAGGCCGAGCGTGGTGAACGGGCCGGCGTCGGCGCGCCGGGCCCACGTCAGCAGCAGGGCGGGGTCGTCGACAGGAAGGCCAAGGCCGATCTTCATGACGGGAGTCCTCCGGAGGGTACGCGAAAGTCAGCTGCCGCCCCTCCTGGCATCGGGCGCGTATGCCCGTGCTTGCTCCCGTTCTGCGGCTTTCGTTCCAGAGAGCGTGATCTTCAGAGTGCCGGGACCGTATCGCAGCCGTTCGCCTCCGCGCAACGCTTCACCACCCGCCCCGGGTCCAGGTGGAGCTCGTACGCGGTGCTGCACTCGTTGATCTCCGTACCCACCGCGACCCCGCACGGGCAGAGGCGGTTCATCCCGCCCCGCCCGTGCCACCCGCAACACCCGAAGGGCTCCCCCCAGTTGTCCCCGAGATCAACGGGTTGGAGCGCAGGCGCGTCGGCGGCGTGCAGCACGATGCTGTTGCGTGGCCCGTCGGACACGAGCGAGTACTCCCCCCGTCTCGTCGAGGACGCAGGGGCCGCCGGGAAAGATCGGGGCGAGTTCGTCGCCTTCGTCGTCATCCACCGCCCTGAAGGGCGCCCCCCACGGTTCCGGATCGAGCGCGTAGAACCCCGTCGCCACCGTGGACGGCGCTCTGCGCAGGCCGTCCTCCCCGACGTACCCCTCCCAGTGGGGCCGCTCCGGCATCTCCGGCAATTGCCGCAGTTCCGCGGTCAGTTCATGGCCGCAAGCGGCACATGCAAAGCGAGTCAATTACGCACCTTCTGCGATCGAGCGGCTGATCAGCCGCACCGCCTTCGCCGGCTGGTCAGCGGCGGCGTATATCCGCTTGGCCAGCAGGGTCTCGCCCTTCCGTAACCGCACGAGCATCGGCTCGTCGAGTTCGAGGACGAGATGAGTGGCACCGCCGACGGAGCATGCTATCGCCCCCTCCTCCCCGTCGACCTTCCGCAGTCCGTACCCGCGGACGGAATGATGGGCGACAAGCACAAGCCCCAAGGAACCCAACGGGATTTCCAGCCCGCGGAAAGGCCCGGTCCGTAAGCGCAGCGTCCTGCCGTCGACGATGTGCGGCGCGCGTATCGTCATCGCGCAGAATCCCAGCGACAGGGTGAGCGAGGAGAGAACCCACACCAGGTGGACGACCCGGCCGGCCGGTGGAAGCCTCGCTTCGAGGAGGAGCCCGGTGGCCAGGTCGGTTCCGACGAGGGCCCAGACGATCGTGCGGAAGTCCGAGGAATGCGGGATGGCTTGCTGCCCGTCCGGGAGCGGCAGGGGGCGACGCGTCACCCAGCTCGCCAGATCGCGCAGCAAGGCCCGTAACCATAAGCGCATTCCTCAGGCGCCCTTCCGCGCCACGGCCGTCTGGGCCATTCCCGGAAGGAAGTCCGTGAACAATTCGTGCACCTCGTGGACGAGCGGGCGCAGGACGCGGAAGCGGGCGAGGGAGACGCCGCGGGTGGTGAGGCGGGCGCCGCGGTCGGCGAGGCGGCGGCTGCGTTCGCGGTCCGGGGAGCGGTCGAAGACCCAGTACAGGACGAGGCCCATCTGGGAGAGCCAGAGCAACTCGGGCAGAATGTCGGCGAGTTCGGCCGGGACTTTCGCCTTGGAGCCCGCGAGCACCTCGCGGTGGACGGCAATGGCCGCTTCCCGCGCGTGGGCGGACTCGGCGGAGAAGGGGCTGAGGGGGCTGTCCGGGTCGGCGGCGTTCTTGAAGAACTGGGCCGCGAATTCATGGTACGGAGTGGCGATGTCCAGCCAGGCCTGGAGCACGCCGGAGATCCGTGCCTCGAGGCCGGTCTCCCGGGCCAGGACGTCGCGGACGGCGGCCTGGTGCTCGGCGGCGATCCGGTCGTAGAAGCCCTGGATCAGGTGCTCCTTGCTCCCGAAGTAGTAGTACGCGTTGCCGACGGAGACACCGGCCTCCTTGGCGATGGCCCGCATGGTGGTCTTGTCGTATCCCCGCTCCTGGAAGAGCCGCATGGCGGTCTCCAGGATCAGGGTGCGGGTCTGCTCGCTCTTGGGGGGGCGAGGCTCATTCGCTGGGGGCTCGTTCGCTGCGGGCACGTTCTCTGCGGGCGCGGTCTCTGCTGGCACGACCGAAGCCTAATCCGGCGCGGAGCAGCGATCACCGCAGGCAGGCGGTTCCTCGAGGTACCAGCCGCTCGCCTGGTCGTAGGCCCAGCCGTTCCCGTCGACGTACGACGGGGCGTACGACGGGACGTGCGACGGATCGGGCCGCCGCGTCACCCCGCGGTACTTGGCCGCGGCCAGGACCGCGCCGCGCGCGACGCGGAGTCCGGCCGGCGTGCTGAGCCGGTGCGCGAGGGGCCGGTGGCCGGCGAGTGCCCACAGGCACACGACCCACGCATGGGACCCCTGGTAGATCTGCCCGCCGTCGCCGACGACGGTGATCTCCTCGAGGGTGGCGGCATGATCGAGCCGCGGAAAGCGGTGCCGGGCCTCGTCCGACCCGGCCGCGACCAGGGTGAGCGGCACCAACTGCCGCTGCCGTACAAGCCAGTTGCGGACGAACGTGCACAGCGGGCACTGCGCGTCGTACAGCACGGTGAGCCCGCGGACCGGGGCCCGCAGGGCGCCCGGTCCGGCGGTGATGGTGGCTGCGGTCACCGCGCTCAGCGCCCCTCGGCGGGCGCGGGGTACGACGCACCGTACTGGGCCGTGGGGTACACCGGCGGGTACTGCTCCTTCTCCATGGCCCCGCGGCGGCGGAACTTGTTGAGCGCGTAGACGTTCCCGAGGTGCATGACGCCAAGCACGAGCAGGACGACGCCGAGCTTCTGCGACAGCTGCTCGAACACCCCGCGGGCGTTGACGATCACGGCATCGTCCTGGAGGTAGAGCGTGATGAAGCCGAGGTTGACCAGATAGAAGCCGACGACCAGCAAGTGGTTGACGGCGTCCGCGAGCTTCTCGTCCCCCTTGAGGACGTCGGCGAGGAAGACCCTCCCGTTGCGGCTGAGCGTGCGTGCCACCCAGATCGTCAGACCGACGCTGAGCAGCAGGTAGATGACATAAGCGACGACTGCGAGGTCCACGCCCTCACCCCTTCTTGAACGTGTTCAAAACTCTGATGTCGGTGACTGTAGACCCACTTTTGAACGCGTTCAAGTCGGCAGCCCGGCCCGCCCGCTATCCGGACAGTGCGCCATGAGCAACGGACAATTTCCGGCCAACTTGCCGACGCAGACTGACATGTTCACGTCGCCGGTGGGACCCTTCGTCTCGACCGACACGCACCACACCACCCCCCACCCCCCACCGCACACCCCCACTCCTCACCCCCTCACATCGGCCGATCGCCGCATTTCTGCTCAATCTCCACTGGCCACGCACACCCACCGGCGTGGCCGCCGCAGAAGGAGTCAGAGTGAGACCAACCCCCCATAAATCCGTCCCCCGCACCCGCGCCACGGCCGCCGGTGCGCTCGTCGCCGCCACCGCTCTGCTCGCCGTCGGCGTGCAGGCCGGCTCGGCCAACGCCGGTACGGATCACGCGAAGAGTTCCGTCCCCCAGCAGAAGATCGCGAAGTCGGACCCCGGCGCCCAGCCCGCGAAACTCTCCCCCTCGCAGCGGGCGGAGCTGATACGCCACGCGAACGCGACCAAGGTGGAGACCGCGAAGGCCCTGGGCCTCGGCCCGAAGGAAAAGCTGGTCGTCAAGGACACCCTCAAGGACAACGACGGCACCCTGCACACCCGCTACGAGCGCACCTACGACGGCCTGCCCGTCCTGGGCGGAGACCTCGTCGTCGAGGCGGCCAAGAGCGGCGACGTCAAGTCGGTCTCGAAGGCCAACAACGCCCGCATCGCGGTCCGTTCGACCACGGCGTCCTTCTCCACCGCCGCAGCCGAGAAGGACGCCGTGCAGTCCGCGCGCGCGCAGGGTTCGAAGGCCCGGAAGGCCGACAAGGCCCCGCGCAAGGTGGTCTGGGCGGCCAAGGGCACGCCGGTCCTGGCGTACGAGACGGTGGTCGGCGGCCTCCAGGAGGACGGCACGCCCAACCAGCTGCACGTGATCACGGACGCGAGCACCGGGAAGAAGCTGTTCCAGTTCCAGGGCATCAAGACGGGCACCGGCAACACCGAGTACAGCGGCCAGGTCACCCTCGGCACCAGCGGCAACTACGAGCTCAACGACCCGACGCGCGGCGGCCACAAGACGTACAACCTCAACCACGGCTCGGACGGCACCGGGACGCTGTTCACCAACTCCACGGACGTGTGGGGCGACGGAACGGTCAACGACCCGGCCACCGCCGGCGCCGACGCGCACTACGGAGCCCAGCTCACCTGGGACTACTACAAGACCGTGCACGGACGCTCCGGCATCCGCGGCGACGGCGTGGGCGCGTACTCCCGCGTCCACTACGGCAGCAGCTACATCAACGCCTTCTGGGACGACGGCTGCTTCTGCATGACGTACGGCGACGGGGCGGGCGACGCCAAGCCGCTGACCGCGATCGACGTGGCGGCGCACGAGATGACGCACGGCGTCACCTCCGCCACCGCCAACCTCACCTACAGCGGGGAGTCCGGCGGCCTCAACGAGGCGACCTCCGACTTGATGGGCAAGTCGGTGGAGTTCTGGGCCAACAACCCGGCCAGTCCGGGCAATTACTTCGTCGGCCAGAAGATCGACATCAACGGTGACGGCACCCCGCTGCGCTACATGGACAAGCCGAGCAAGGACAGCAGGTCCGCGGACAGCTGGTACTCCGGGGTCGGCGGCCTCGACGTGCACTACTCGTCCGGCGTCGCGAACCACTTCTTCTACCTCGCCTCCGAGGGCAGCGGAGCGAAGGACATCAACGGGTTCCACTACGACAGCCCGACCTCCGACGGCCTGCCCGTCACCGGCATCGGCCGGGACAACGTCGCGAAGATCTGGTACAAGGCGCTGAGCGAGAAGATGCAGTCCAACACCAACTACGCGGCCGCGCGTGACGCCACTCTGTGGGCGGCGGGCCAGTTGTTCGGCGTCGGCAGCGACACGTACAACAACGTCGGCAACGCATGGGCGGCCGTCAACGTCGGCAGCCGGCTCTCCTGACCGGCTGATGCCGGACAGGGCCCCATGAACCGGGCGCCGTCCGGGGCGAGTTCACCTCCCCCGGGCGGCGCCTCAGTCTTGCCGCCCGTTTTAAGCCCCTATCACCCTTTATTTAGGCTGACTTTACTTAATCGTTACTGACACATCCGCCACATCGACATCAATACCCCCAGATGCGCGCACGCATTTTCGATACAAATGTTCGGGTCGTCTCTGATCAACAGGAGCATGTGTGCGTACGTCCCGAATAGCCCGTCCCGGCACCCTCACCGCGGGCGCCCTCGCCACGGTCCTGCTGGCCGCCGGTTTCACCGCCGTTCCGGCCCAGGCGGACTCCGGCAGCACCGACCCGGCCAAGGCCCTGCGCCTCGGCGCCAAGGAGAAGCTGGTCCCGAAGGGCACGATCACCGACCCCGACGGCACGGTCCACACCCGCTACGAGCGCACCTACGAAGGCCTGCCCGTCCTCGGTGGTGACGTCGTCGTCCACCAGGCCGAGAAGAACGGCAAGATCGAGGACGTCGACAAGGCCACCGAGGCGACCATCAAGGTCCCCACCACCAAGGCGAAGGTCGCACCGCCGGCCGTGCGGAAGACCGCCCGCTCCCTGGCAGGCTCGGCCGGCTCGGTTGGCTCGGTCGGCGAGGGCGTGAAGATCATCCAGGACAAGGCGCCGCGCAAGGTCATCTGGGCCGCGGAGGGCAAGCCGGTCCTGGCCTACGAGACGGTCGTCGCCGGCAAGCAGGACGACGGCATGCCGAGCCAACTGCACATCGTCACCGACGCGTCCACCGGCAAGAAGCTCTCCGAGTGGGAGGCGGTCAAGGCCGGCGTCGGCAACAGCGAGTACAGCGGCAAGGTCAAGGTCGGCTCCGTCAAGATCGGCGGCAGCTACTTCCTGCGCGACAACGCACGCGGCGGCCACCAGCTGTACAACGGCCGCAACGACGACTACGCCACGACCTTCCCGGCGTTCAAGAACAGCAAGGACGTCTGGGGCAACGGCAAGCCGACCATGGCCCAGACCGCTGCCGTCGACGCCCAGTACGGCGCCGCCCAGACCTGGGACTTCTACAAGAACACCTTCGGCCGCAAGGGCATCCGCGGCAACGGCAAGGCCGCGTACTCTGTCGTGCACGTCGGCGACAAGCTCCAGAACGCCGGCTGGAACGACGACTGCTTCTGCATGATGTACGGCGACGGCTATGACAACAAGCACCCGCTGACGTCCCTCGACGTCGCCGGTCACGAGATGACGCACGGCGTCACCTCCAACACCGCGGGCCTGATATACAAGCGCGAGTCCGGTGCCCTGGACGAGGCCACGTCCGACATCATGGGCAGCGCCGTCGAGTTCTACTCGAAGCCGAAGCAGGCCAACTACATCATCGGCGAGCAGATCAACTTCAACGGCGACGGCAAGCCGCTGCGCTACATGGACAAGCCCAGCAAGGACGGCAAGTCCATCGACTACTGGAAGCCGGGCGTCGACAAGAAGGACGTGCACTACACGTCCGGCATCGGCAACCACTTCTTCTACCTGCTCGCCGAGGGCAGCGGCAAGAAGAAGATCAACGGTGTCACGTACAACAGCCCCACCATCAACGGCAAGAAGGTCACCGGCATCGGCCGCAACGCCGCGGTGAAGATCTGGTACAAGGCCCTGACCCAGTACATGACTTCCACCACCAACTACAAGGGTGCGCGTTCCGCGACCCTGAAGGCGGCGCGGGACCTGTACGGCACGAAGAGCAAGCAGTACAAGACGGTTCAGGCCGCGTGGGACGGCGTGAACGTCAAGTGACGGACTGACACAGCACGGTGGCCGGAGGGCTTTTCCTCCGGCCACCTTTTTCTTGATTCTCTCGGCTCGAGGAGTACGTGTGCGTCGCACCACCCGAATATCCGCACTGGCCACGGTCCTTCTGGCCGCGGGCCTCACCGCCACCCCGGCCCATGCGGAGGCCAGGGAAAAGCTGATCCCGCGGGACACCATCACCGACCCCGACGGCACCATCCACACGCGTTACGAGCGCACCTACGACGGCCTCCCCGTCCTCGGCGGCGACCTCATCATCCACCGCGCCGCGAACGGCACGGTGGAAGGCATCGACAAGGCCACGACCGCCACCATCACCGTCCCCACCACTCACGCCAAGGTCGCCCCTCCGCGAACCCTCGCCGGCGCCGAAGCCCCCCGCAAGGTCATCTGGGCCGCGGACGGCAAGCCGACGCTCGCGTACGAAACCGTCACCGGCGCCGACCAGTTGCACGTCATCACCGATGCCACCACCGGCAGGAAGCTCAGCGCGTGGCGGGGCATCGATTACGGCACCGGCATCAGCCAGTACAGCGGCAAGGTCGGGATCGGCACCGTCAAGAGCGGTTCGAAGTACCTGCTGAAGGACCCGGCACGCGGCGGCCACCAGCCCCGCAATTCAGGCAACATCGCCCAGGAAGTGGGCCGTTCCTTCACCAACGCGACGGACACCTGGGGAAACGGCAAGGCGGCTATGCCCCAGACCGCCGCCGTCGACGCGCAGCACGGCTTCGCCGTGGCCTGGGACTTCTACAAGAACGTCTTCCACCGCAACGGCCCCAAGAACAACGGCAAGGCACCCGATACCCTCGTCCACTTCGACAAGAAGTTCGCCAACTCCTTCTGGGACGAGGACTGCTTCTGCATGGCTTTCGGCGACGGCCGAGACGACAAGCATCCGCTCACCTCCGTCGACCTGGTGGGCCATGAATTCAGCCACGGCGTCATGCGCGCCACGGCCAACTTCAACAACACCGGTGAGTCCGGCGGCCTGAGCGAGGCCACGTCCGACATTCTCGGCGCCGCGATCGAGTTCTACGCCAAGGACCCGAAGCACCCGGGCAATTACCTCTTCGGCGACCAGGTCGACTTCCGCGGCGACCGCAAGCCGATGCGCTATATGGACAAACCGAGCAAGGACGGCTCGTCCCCCGACTACTGGAGCCCCAGGCTCGGCAAGCGAGAGGGCCACGACTCGGCGGGTGTGGCGAACCACTTCTTCTACCTGCTCGCCGAGGGCAGCGGCAAGAAGACCATCAACGGCATCACGTACAACAGCCCGACGGTCGACGGCAAAAAGGTCACCGGCATCGGCCGCGATGCGGCGGTGAAGATCTGGTACAAGGCCCTCACCACCTACATGACGTCCTCGACCGACTACAAGGGCGCCCGCACCGCCACCCTCAAGGCCGCCAAGTCCCTCTACGGCCAGAACAGCAAGCAGTACAAGGCCGTTGCGGCAGCGTGGACGGCCGTCAACGTCAAATAGCCGTGGTGCGTCGTCCTGCGTGGATCACGCGACGGCCGACTGGGTCGATGTCGGGGACGGGGTCGTCGATGTACCGAGCGACCAGTTCCCGCCCGGCCAGGTCCTCGACGCGGCCCAGCTCCACCGCACGCAGCCCGTCGGCGATGTCCTCCGGGGTGAAGCAGGCGAGCCAGGGCTCGCCGAGCTCTGTCAGCATCTCTACCGCGGCCTCGCGCACGGCGTGGAGTTCCGGGGACAACGTCGGCGGTGCTTCGTCGTAGTAGTCGAACACCACCTCCACCGGCGCGGAGTGCCCGGCCAAGAAGCGCAGGGTGGTGAGGAAGGCGTCCCGCGTGAGGTAGGGCGTGACCCCGAGCCAGAAGAAGAACGCCGACCGGGTGCGGTCCAGCCCTGCCGAGGCCAATGCCCCGGCCAGCGTGTCGCGTTCGAAATCGACGGGGGCAAAGGTCACCGACGGCGGGACGCGGATCTCGGCCGCCGCCAGCTGTTGCCGCTTCCATGCCTGGGTAGCCGGGTGATCGACCTCGAACACCCTCAGCCCGGCATGGGGGTTGCGGTACGCGAAGGTGTCCAGGCCCGCGCCGAGGACCACCAACTGCCGGGTGTCCGTGGCCACGGCTGCGGCGAGCGCATCCTCGGCGAAGCGGCTGCGCGCGGCGAGGAACCGGATGCCGTACAGGTCCACCGGATCGTCGGGCAGCGGCGGCAGATCGTCGGAACCGAGACGCAGGATCTTCGGCGCCAGCGGGTCGGTGAGAATCCGCTGGGGATCACGCTGGTGGCAGGCGCGCCTGCGGGCTACGCGCAGCGCGGTGCGGCTCGGCTGTCCGGCTTCCATGGGGCCTCCTGGGGAGCGTCGGGACACAGTCCAGGGTCGCGCCGGAGCCGGTGGGTGGGACAGGGCAGGTTCTGCCTTGTCCCACCAGACGTTTGTCTCTCATCGCCGCCTTCGCCGAACATCCTCGTAAGGACTGCACACGCTCGTGGTGCCTCAACTGGGCACGCACAGCACGCGAGATCGCGGCACACCTGCGCACGGAGACGATACGACGACCACGCGACACCGAACTCACCGCACAGGCCCCCGCTTCGGACTCGCTCCGGCGCAGGGGTGCGCGCTGCTGTCGTTTGCCGTCAGGGCAGGTAAACGCGCTGCCATTCGATCGAGGACATGTTCTGCGCCGCGTCTGCGAGGGCGATCGCGGACGGTGTCTTGAGCTTGGCCCGCGTGCTGTCGACCCATTCTTGGGCATTGCTGTAACCCTGCTCCAGATACTCAAGCCCTTGAATCATGCACTCGAGCTTGTCGGCATCGTGGGCGATCACGACCTCGGGAGAGTCACCGTTCTCGTACTCGTCGACAACGGCCTGAATGCCCGCGGCGACCGAAGGATGAGCTTCAGCGACCTGATCCGCCGTAACCTCCTCGTTCTTGGCCGCCTTGAGGTAGCGACGGCCAATCCACGGGATGTCACCGACACGGGTCTCCTGAGTGTCGTGGAAGGTGCACAGAAGCGCGACCTTTGCCGGGTCCGCCCCTTCCATCATGGCCAGGACGGCTCCGATGACGGCGGTGCGAAAGCTGTGTTCGGCGATCGTTTCAGGGTCCTTCACACCCGCGATCCACCAGCCTGAACGCTTGGCCCGCTTGAGCGCACCCATCTCCATCAGATAGCTCACGGAACCCTTGGCGTGCTGATCGTCAGTCATGCGGCCTGTCCTTTCCATGGATCAATGGATGCTCAGCCTCAGACCGTAGTGCACCTGGTCAAGCTCACGGCGCGCTCGTTGCGAGACCGAGCCACTGTCGAGCAGCCACGCGACTCGGTGGCGCAGGTCCCGCGCGAACGCCGGGTCACTCGCGAGCAAACTAGGCTTGTTGGCGAGCAGGGACCAGACCGAGTGGACGTTGAGGTCAATGCACCCCAGGTCGGGATCAAGCCTGTCCGCGAGGCGTCGCAGCAAGGCGCTGGCGTCCCACCATTGCGGCGACGGATCGGCCATGAACGAATCGTCGGACCGAGGAAGCCCGTCCAACCCGAACCAGTGCGCCCAGTAGTTGAGGTTTGCGAGCTCCCCGGTGTCGTCATCCATGCCGTGTTCAATGAAGCCGTGCAGTTGGTCGAGATTCCCGTATCTGGTCAGAGATGTCGCCAGCGACCGTGCATCAGCCCACTCAGGCGACCAAGCCGAGCGCTTGAACCGTGCCGGCCTACGCCCCTCTATCGCAGTGAGCCAGTCTCGCGTATCGGATGCCGAGTCGTAGCTGCACAAATACACGGCCTGACGTCGCAGAAGCGCCCCAGGGTTGCCGGCCCGGTCGGCGACTTCGGCCGACCGTCTCAAATGGGAGAAGAACTGCCGTCGCTCCGGCTCAGCGAGGATGGGCGAGCTGGGAGACGGCCCGCGGCGGCGCGGTGTGGCGGCCGGTGCCGACGGCAACGCTGCGGGCGGGGCACCCGTGAGAGCCCAAGCGATCATGTGGATCGATGCGCGATTGAAGACCCAGTCGGCCAAAGGGTGATCACTCACACCTCCGGCGGGCAGACCCTCGTCGAGTGCGTAGCCGATGACCAGATCGGCATCCATCGCGACATCAAGCAGCACGAGTGAGGCCGGGTCTGCGCCCACCGCCAGCAGCTGACGCCGAAGTGTCAGCAGATGCGCGGCGGACACGGCACTGAGCGGCCGCCGACCTGACTCCCACCCCTGCACCGTCGTCGTATCGACGCGCAACCTCTCCGCAAGCTGTGCCTGGGTAAGCGGGACGCGCTCACGAATGATCTTGAGCAGGTGCCCCGTAACGGCCCCTGAACTGGTCCGAGTTCGTAAACGCTGCGCCACAGCCAGTGTTCCCTGCCGTGCTGGTGACCGCGTTGGAGTCATGGCCTGCTCCCCGACTGCGTGGCCTCTAACAACTCGTACCCTGCGTCAGTTCTTTCACCTGCACGCTCCCCGTAGTTTCAGGGGTCCGACGACGACCTCGGCAGGTGCGCGTCGAGCATAGTCGCGGACAGCGACGGCGCGCTCACGCTCATGCCAAGGCTTGGTGTCGGCCCGCCCCTCACCGATCACGAAGGGCTGATCGGAACGGTCTCGACCTTCTGGAGGTCCCCCCGTGAAACCGCGATCCATCGGAGTGACTCGACGGGGCGGGGCATGACAGCAGCCATGGAGAAGGTGTCACAGACGTTCGATGGCACGCCAACAGCTGTCCGTGATGCCCGTGTGTTTGCACGCGAGGTATTGAGCGATACCGCCGAGCCCGGCCTGCTCAACAATGTCGAGCTCTGCGTATCCGAACTCGCGACCAACGCCGTGCGGCACGGCGTACGCAAAGGCAAACGCTTCCTGATCAAGGTCTGCGTCGACGCTGCGCACGTCCGAGTCGAAGTTCACGACTCGAAGCACCACCGACCCCGGCTATGCCGCCCCAATGCCGACGAGGAACACGGGCGCGGCCTGCTCCTCGTCGACTCTCTCGCCGCCCGCTGGGGCGTCGTCTCGCGCCCCTTTGGCAAGTACGTATGGTTCGAACTCAACAGAAGCAAGACATATTGACCGGCGCCAAGCCACCCGCCCCGACGCCGGGACTGCTGTGTCCCAGCGCCTTCTAAGCCGCCGCCCCGCACTTCGCGGGCGGTGCACCACCGCACAGTCCTGTCCGTCTCCGATTGGAGAGGCTCGCGATGTTCAACTACTCCGACCGGTTCCCCACCGGGACACCGCTCCCCCAGGGACACCGGACCCCCGCCCCGTGGGCCCTGGGACGGCTCGCTCCGTATCCCCCGTTCGAGGCTCACCAGTACGCCCGCGTCGAGTTGGACGGCGACATGCAGACCGTTCGCTACTTCGACGCCTCCGGCGCGGTCGTGATGGCACCGGGGCATGGGACGTCATCCGGCACCAACCCGCCCACCGGCACCACCGGTCAGGGAGACCGCCACGGCGGCGACTCACCCGACAGCGACACGGGGAACGACACCGACCAGTGATCGATCCCCGACGCCCGGTTCTGGTCGTCACCAACCTCGACGACCCGACCGCCGACCAGGTGATTGCCGAGCTGCACGACCGGGCTGTCCCGGTCGTGCGCTTCGACTCCGGTGACTTCCCCGCCACCCTGTCGTGTACCGCCTTCATCGGCGGAGACACGAAGCAGTGGCGCGGAAGCGTACAGACCCCGACCCGTATCGCCCAACTCGGCACCGTCCGGTCCCTGTACTACCGGCGCCCGTCCGGATTTGCTTTCCCCCACCTCAACCGTCAAGACGCACGGTTCACCGCCGCACAAGCCCGTTTCGGCCTCGGTGGTGTGCTCGCCTCGCTCCCCGACTGCCTGTACGTCAACCATCCCCACCGCATCGGCGACGCCGAATACAAACCCTCCGGCCTCGCCGCCGCAGCGGCATGCGGCTTCACCGTCCCACTCACTCTCATCACCAATCGGCCCGACGATGCCCGCGCCTTCATCAAGCGGCACGGGCCCGTCATCTTCAAACCCATCTCCGTGCCGCTGTATCTCGTCGACGGTAAAGCGCAGACCGTGCCCGTCGCCGCGGTCGAGGCCGAGGAGATCGACGACTCCATCGTCGGCACCATGCACCTCTTCCAAGCCCAAGTGGACAAGTCCGCGGACGCCCGTGTGACCGCGATAGGGAACCGGATATTCGCGGTGCGCATCGACTCCGGACTGCTCGACTGGCGTACCGACTACGGCACCCACACCTACACCCCCATCACCCCGCCGCCGGACATCGAACGGGCGGTCTTCGCCTACCTTCAACACTTCGGGCTCGTCTTCGGCGCATTCGACTTCGCTCTCTCCCATCGCGGCGAGTGGACGTTCATCGAATGCAATCCCTCGGGCCAATGGGCCTGGATGGAACCCCCAACGGGGCTGCCCATGACCGCGGCTCTCGCCGACCTTCTGGAACGAGGCACCCATGACCGCCGTACCTGACGTCGATTCGACCGCAGCCAAGCTGCGCCAGCAGCTCACCACCCGCCTCACAGCCGACGGTTGGCTGCGCTCGCCTCAATGGTGCGCCGCCGTCGAGACCGTCCCTCGTCACGAGTTCGTCCGCCGCTTCTACCGCGAGTCCGACGCCCCTGGTCTGACCACGTGGACCCCCATCACGGCCGACCTCGTCGGCGTCGAGGAGTGGCTGCGGCAGGCGTACACCGACGACACCCTCATCACGCAATTCGACGGCCGCGAGATCGACTGGAGTGACCCGCAGCCGATCAGCGACGCACACCCGACATCGTCCTCGACCCTGCCGGCCCTCGTCGTACGCATGTTGGAAGAGCTCCAAGTGCACGACGGTATGACCGTGATGGAGATCGGCACCGGTACCGGCTACTCGACCGCTCTCATGTGCCACCGCCTCGGCGCCGGACAGGTGACCTCCATCGAGACCGACCCCGATGTCGCCGACCGAGCCCGTGACGCGCTCAACCGCTGTGGATACGCCCCGCGGCTCATTGTCCGCGACGGGCTCGCCGGAGCCCCTGAGGGCGCCCCCTACGACCGGACGATCGCCACCTGTGGCGTTCGCCGCATCCCCCACACATGGGTGCAACAGGCCCAACCCGGCGGCATCATCCTCACCACCCTTCGCGGCTGGATGCGCTCCCTCGGCCTCGTGCGCCTCACCGTCGACCGTGCCGGCCGCGCCGAGGGCCGGTTCATCGCCGAGGACACCAGTTTCATGATCGCGCGTCAGCAGGACGCCCCCAAGAACCTCGGCATGATCCCCTCGCCGGACGACGGCACCACACGCAGCACCCCACACGGGCCCGATCTGCTGACCATGCCCGATAGCGGCTTCCTGGCCCAACTCGCCATGCCAGGGGTCCGTTTCTTCTCCATGCCGGGCGACGACGGCACCCTGAACACGTACGTGCTCGACGCCACGAACGAGTCCTTCGCCGTCCTCACGCCCAAGGGCGACGGCGAATGGAACATCCGTCAGGGTGGTCCGGACTCCCTCTGGGACGAGCTCGAAAAGTCGCTCGCCGTCTGGCACGCAGCCGGCTCCCCGTCACCAACAGAATTCGGGGTCACGGTCACCCCACAGCTTCAAAGTGTGTGGCTCGGCTCGCCCGATGGTCCGAGCTGGCGCTTGCCGACAGCAAAGGAGGCTCCGGGCCAATACAGCTAGGTCGCGAATGCACAGGCCAGGCCAAGCCATTGATGCCAGAGCATCCGGACGCCGTCTGGCCGGTTGCGCTGAATCGGCCTGCCGTACGCTTCCTACGGAGGTGGTGAAGATGTCACAGGAATCCGTGATCGCACCCGCGGTCCAGGAGACGTACGGCCCGGCCGACCTCAGCGCGACCCCCGGTTTCGCCGGAGGATTCATCAACTTCGGCCACTGGGACGGCATCGACCTGGATCAGCCACTCACCGAGCACGACCGCATCCGCAGCCAGCAAGCGCTGTACCGGCACATGCACGACCTCCTCGGCCCCGGCGACGGACTTCAGTGCCTGGAGGTCGGCTGCGGGCTGGGCATCGGCTGTGCGATGGCGCTCGACGAGCGCGGCTACGCGTGCGTCACGGGCATGGACATCCACCCGCAACAGCTGGAGCGGGCCCGGCAGGCGAACTCCCGTCTCCTGGACGAACGTTCCGGCCAGCTCCGCTTCGCCCGTGGCGCCGCCGAGGACATGCCGTTCGAGGACGAGACCTTCGACCGTCTCTACAGCGTCGAGGCCGCCCAGCACTTCCGTGACCTCACCGCCTTCGCCCACGAGGCCATTCGTGTCCTGCGCTCGGGCGGCCGTGTGGCGGTCACGAGCTTCTTCGTGCCCGACAGCACACCGGAACGGGCCGGACAACTGGCCGAGTTGCTGGAGAGCTTCGCCAGCGGCCTGGACGTCGCCCACTCCGTCACCCACCTGACCGACGCCTTCACCGGCGCCGGGCTCACCGACGTACGCGCCACCTCGATCGGCCCGTCGGTATGGCCCGGCTGGGACCAGTGGCTGTCGGGCTGGTGGAAGCCCGGCACGTGGCCGCGCAACTTCCTGCGCGCGTACCGGGAGGGGTTGCTCGACTACTACGTGGTCACGGCCGAGCGGCCCTGATAGCGGGCAGGCCGGCAAGCATGACCGCGTACAGCGGGGAGTCGGGGAATGGCCGGCGCTCACCGACTTTCCGGTACCCCCATGACTCGTACAGGGCCTGGACCTTGGGGTGGGTGACGTCCACCAGGAGCGCGGCGAGGTCGTCATCCCGGGTGGCCAGGAGCGCTCGGTGCAGTCGCTCGGATTGCCCTTGTTTCCGCCACTGCGGCCGGACCATCAGCTCGGACACGTGGAACGTCCGTGCCCGCTCCGGTGCCGGGTCGAGGTGCTCCCGCCACCATTCACGGTCAGGGTTGGCGGCGGCCCCGTACGCGTAGCCGATGGGCTCGGAGCCGTCATAGCCGATCACACAGGAGAACCCGGGATGGCTGGACCAGTGGTCCACGAACCACGGGAAGCGTTGGACGAACGGGTCGTCGGCGCTGTCGGCGTAGGCGTCGGCATGTACGTCCAGAAGCGTCTGGCGGATCTCGGCCGCGTCGTCGTGGGTGAAGTGCCGGACGTCGATGGTGGTCAAGCTCGGCTCCATTCGCTGCGGAAGCGGCCGCCCCATTACGCCTTGAGTACGGCGACTTCGCGTGCCCGCTCTGCCAGAGGCCGTACGGAGCGGGACACGCGGTACGGACGAAGTTGCCGGTTCATCCTCTCGAAGTGCTCGTCTCCCCGTGCCGTGCACAGCTCCGCGTAGTCGTCGAGGAAGCGATGCCACGCATCGCACGCGGCGTCCAGGTGTCCTATCGCGAACTGGCGTTGCGCCAGTACGGCGTTGAAGTGCACGCGCCCTTGACGCTCCTGTTTCGGCTGGACCTTCAGCGAGTCCTGCAACGCCTTGATCGATCCCGGAAGGTCTCGGAGTTCGTACAGCACGTGGGAGACGTGGAACAGGTAGGCGGACTGGTCGTATCCGCCGATCGACTCACGCCGGGAATCCGCCTTCGACAGCGCTTCCTCGGTCTCGCGCAGTCGTGTGAATGCCATGTGCCGGTTGCCGGTCATCGCTGCGGAGTGCGCCTGCTGTCCGCGCAGGAAGGCCACCAGACGTGGGCCAGCCTTGGGAGCTGCCTCGGCTGCGGAGTCGGCCAGTGCCAATGCCCTGGTTCCGAAGCCGAGATGGGAAGCCTGAAGGCTCATGCCGCGCAAGGTGCGGCAGTACGTGACGTGGTCTTCCGCTTCTCCCGCCAGCTCCAGTGCCTTGACGTAGTACTTCTGGCCCAGGCCCTGCTGACGCTCGTACATGGCCATCCAGCCCACCAGGTACGTCAGGTCCGAAGCCGCGGCCATCAGGCCCTTGTGGACCTTCGGAGTCGCCGAGGCCCGCAGCCACGGGCCGACGGAGTTCGTCAGGAAGGCGGCGGCCATGGGGCGAGCGTGGCCCCCGCCGAACTCGTCGAGGATGTCCGCGACGCGATCGGTCACCTTGCGCACCGTATCGACCTGGGCCTGGCCGACGCGCCCGGTCTTTCTCGGCACCGGCGTGGACTTGGTGCCGCCGGAGGCGAGCAGATCGTTGAACAACGGCACGACGAACGCCGCCGAGTACAGACCGGCCGCGAGCACGCCTCTTCGGGACGGGTCCATGTCCGCCCTGGCGAGGTCGAGAAGCTGCTCGACAGCGTCACGGTCCGCGTGCGGGGCGGAGCCTGCCGACACGGCCAGCCCGGCTTCGGTGTGTGTGACAGGCCGCTTCAACCGCCGTGAGAGCGCTTCGAGAAGCACGGGCCTTGCTTTCGGTCCCGGCATCGTGCCGGCGATCCAATGGGACACGGCAGACTGGTCGTACTTCAGGGTGAGCCCGGCCTCGGCGCCGGTTCGGTTCACCGCTTGAGCGAGCTGAGTGCGGGACCAGCGAGCTTCGTCGAGCAGCCTGGCAAGGCTGGTGTTGGGCGTGCGCTTGCTCGCAGCCATGCGTCAACTCCCGGCCACTTTCATGGCTTTCACGTTCATGCGTTCCTCCAACGGTACCGCTGGGGGCCGACACAGGCGTTACCTCTTCGCATGCACCGCTCACCGTTCACCGCCCGTCCCCTCAGGAGCAGCCCCATGTCTCCGCCCACTCACCCCGTGCCCGGCGAGAGCGCCTGTCCCCATCCCAAACTGCCTGCTGACGCCATCAGCGCCAGCATCGACGCAGCACTCGCAGAACCCGCCATCGGGGCCAGGCTCAACAGCGACGGCCTCGCTGCCCTGGTGCAGGACCTCACTGGCCACTTGGCCCTGCTCTTGCCCCTCGTGCGAGCCAGGTACTGCGCCACGCCAGTCCGCGACCGCGACCCTGTACTGGGCCATGGGATCGGCTACCTCGAGCGCCGGCTCACCAGCAAGGCCCCGGACGCTCACGTCGAACCGTTCCCCGCCCTTGCCTGGGTTCAGGAAACCGCCCGCTACGTGCGGCAGATGCTGGCTCTGGCCCTCGCCGAGGAGACCGCAGAGCAGCAGCACACGGGCATGACGAAACGGTAGGCGGTCTCTGGACGAGCTGACCACGGGACCGACCTGGTCGCTGCTGAAGGCCACTGAACAGCACACGGGCGATCACCTTGCCGACACGCCGATGTTCCGGGCCGCGTTGGCGGCAGCCCGCATGGCGGAGCCGTACCCGGCCCTCTTGGCCGCGAGCTCGCACATGCTGACCGTCGGACGCCCCTGAGAACCGGAGCAGCCCATTCACCAACCTGGCCGGAACATGCAGTTCCGCCCGATTCAGGCCTTATCTCCCGCATTCTTAAGGACACTTGACGAAAGCTTTATCCAACTCCCGCCACTACAGCCCCAATATTCGCGTCGAAGCGCACGAAAGTTCGATCAAACTGGCGCAACCAGTCGCGATCCCGCGACAGGCGCATCTGCAGACCAGGAGTATGTGTGCGCACGTCTCGAATAGCCCGTTCTGCCTCTCGTCCGGCGGTCGCCCTGAGCGCGGCCTCCATCGCCGCAGTCCTGCTGGCCGCGGGTTTCACCGCGCCGGCGCAGGCCGACGGCCGCACGGACGACCCCGCCAAGGCGCTGCACCTGGGCGACAAGGAAAAGCTGGTCCCGCGCGACACCATCACCGATGAGGACGGCAGCGTCCACACGCGCTACGAGCGCACCTACGACGGGCTGCCCGTCCTCGGCGGTGACGTCGTCGTCCACTCGGCCAAGAACGGCAAGGTCGAGGACGTCGACAAGGCCACCGAGGCGACCATCAAGGTCCCCACCACCAAGGCGAAGATCGCGCCGCCGGCCGCGCAGAAGACCGCCATGGGCCTCGCCGACTCGAGCGGTGACGGCGGCAAGTACGCCCAGGACAAGGCGCCCCGCAAGGTCATCTGGGCCGCGGACGGCAAGCCGACGCTCGCCTACGAGACCGTCATCGGCGGCACCCAGGCCGACGGAACGCCGAGCGAGCTGCACGTCGTCACCGACGCGGCCACCGGCAAGAAGCTGTACGAGAACCAGGCCATCGAGGCCGGCATCGGCAACAGCGAGTACAGCGGCCGGGTCAAGATCGGCACGGCCAAGTACGGCAACTCGTACTACATGCGCGACAACGCGCGTGGCGGCCACACGATCTACAGCGCCCGCAACGAGGACAACCCCAAGACCTACCCGCCGTTCAAGAACAACAAGGACGTCTGGGGCAACGGCAAGCCGACCATGGCCCAGACCGCTGCCGTCGACGCCGAGTACGGTGCGGCCCAGACCTGGGACTTCTACAAGAACGTCTTCGGCCGCAAGGGCATTCGCGGTGACGGCAAGGCCGCGTACTCCGTCGTGCACTACGGCAAGAACTACAAGAACGCCTTCTGGTACGACGGTTGCTTCTGCATGACGTACGGCGACGGCTTCGACAACAAGCACCCGCTGACGTCCCTCGACGTCGCCGCGCACGAGATGACCCACGGCGTCACGGCCGCCACGGCCCGCCTCAACTACGCGGGTGAGTCCGGCGGTCTGAACGAGGCCACGTCCGACATCTTCGGCAAGGCGGTCGAGTTCTACTCGAAGCCGAAGAAGGGCAACTACTTCATCGGCGCGCAGATCAACTTCAACGGCGACGGCAAGCCGCTGCGTTACATGGACGACCCGGCCAAGGACGGCAAGTCCGCCTCCTTCTGGACGCCGAACACGAAGAACCTCGAGGTTCACCGCTCTTCCGGCATCGGCAACCACTTCTTCTACCTGCTCTCCGAGGGCAGTGGCAAGAAGACCATCAACGGTGTCCACTACAACAGCCCGACTGCCAACAACAAGAAGGTCAACGGCATTGGGCGCAGTGCCGCCCAGAAGATCTGGTACAAGGCCCTGACCCAGTACATGACCTCCACCACCGACTACAAGGGCGCGCGTTCCGCGACCCTGAAGGCGGCGCGGGATCTGTACGGCACGAAGAGCCAGCAGTACAAGGCAGTTCAGGCCGCGTGGGACGGCGTGAACGTCAAGTAACCGGTTGACGGTGGCGGGTGGCGTGCGGAGGGTTCCGTGCGCCACCCATTCATTTCGACGGGTCGAGGACCACCGATGCCACGCCGCACACGATGAGGGCGATGAAAATTCCTGTGATGAGGCGCCCTAGCACACGCGTGCGGCGTGACGGCAGCATGTCGCGCGGAAGCCGTCCATGGACGAGCGGAAGGAATCCCAAGGTCGCAAACAGCGCTCCGAGGAGGATGAACGCGAACCAGCCCAACGCGGCGCCTGCGTTGACCGAGTAGTACCCATCGGAACCTTGGGTTACGGGAACCCGCTGTCCCCTTGAGTACTCCGTCTGTATCGCTGCGCCGTCGTCGACGACCCTGCCGTCGTCGGACCGGAACGGCCCTTCGCAGACCGTGTTGTGGCCCTTGCCGGAAGACACGGAATAGCACCACAGGACAGTGAGCGTCCCACGGGTACCCGCCATCCCGAGGGCATACCGCAAGTCGACGGCACCGACGGTGGACATCAGCAAACCGGCCAACAGAAAAAGCGCTCCGATGAGGCGGACGCCAACCCGTGCACTACGCCCCTGTCGCATGCCCCGCAGCCATTGCTTCTTCCAGCACACGCCGGGCCCCGACCTCTGCCGGCAGTTCGCGTACAAACGCACCGGCGGTCAAAACACCGCCGAGGTACGCCACCAACGGCACCACCAAGGGGGCAATAAAGATCATCCACCGCCCGCCGACAGCCCTTCCGGTGGCGCTCGCCTTCGCATGCCGATGGTTCAGCCATGCATGTTCGGGAGTGGGCGGATTTTTCAGTTTCTCCTTCACTTGCCTGCGTGCCGACATCCACCCCCAGGCGAAGCCGACACAACACGCTGCGGCTTCCACCAAGTCGCATGCCGTGCGCCATGCCGATGACAGATCTTCCGTGAGCCCGCGGTAGCCGGCCACCAGGACGAACGCAGCCAAGGCCGTGACCAGCAACGGAAGGAGAGTCATCCCGAAGCGCCTCAGCCAGTACATAGGACCGCGCTTGTACCAGGACCTGCCGAGGAATGGGATGGCAGGAGGCTGCGGGGCATCGGATTCATTTCGTCGCACTACGCCTCGCCACCATCGCCTCCTCCAACTCACGCCGGGCTCCGGCTTCGGTGGGCAGTTCACGGACGAACGAGACGGCGAAGATCGCCCCGATCACATACGCCACGAGGGGCGTCATGACCGGCATCAGAAAGAGTCCGAATATACGGCCCGCGAATGCCAGCCTGATTGCCCGGCTCTGTTCTGCGTTGTGCTTCTCCCAGGCCTGTCGAGGAGTTGGCGGATCTTGCAACAGCTTCTTGCGCACCTGTCGGCGCGCAGAGATCCATCCCCAGGCCAGGGCCCCACAGCTCGCCACGATCTGTGCCACGTTGCACACCATGCGCAACGTCGGTGAAAATCCCGAAGCAAAATAGCCGTAGGTGGACAAAGAGACCCCGACCATCGCCATCAAGACAACAATCAGGAAGCAGCTGAGACCGCCTCTGCGCAACCAGTACACAACACCGCGGCGGTACCAACTGGTGCCTACGATTGGAAGCTTGGCCGGCGCAGGGGGCTCAGAACAAGCTTTTGAAACCATGCCACACCTTCTTCGCCGCGCTCCCGACCGCGTGTCCCCCCTCGCTCATCATGCGACCCACATCGTCACCTACTCCCGAGAACACATGCTCGGTCCCATAGGCGATACCGCCCACCACACCGTGGTCGTGAATATCCTCGCGCCAGTGCTCATGGAAGGTCTTGTCGATCAGCTCGGTCGCACCGACCGCCACGACGACACCGACACCCGCGACTGCCACGGCTGGCGCGTCAATGACTGCAGCGACTCCCGCGGCAGCGAGCGCCCCCGCCCCCAAGCCACCAAAGTTGGCGCCACCGTCCACCGCCAAGGAACGCTTCCATGACCACCCTTTCTCATGGTCGCTCTTGGCCGAGAGGATGGTGCACGCACCGGCCGCCGCAACGTCGATGATCGGGAGTTCCTTAAGGAAGTTCGGCAGTGCCTCGACGCTCTTGCCCAGCTTCAACGCCTCGGCTGCATCCGCGATTTTGACGTTCAGCTGCCGGTCATACGGCAACGCCGTGCTGCCGCTCTCGGCACGTGCAATCTTCATCTCCAGGTCTTCGACCCGCGACATCGCATCCCGGTAGGCGGACTTCGCTGCGAAGTCCTTAGGTATGGACCGGCCTTCGGCCTGGAACGCCTTGCGCTCCTTGCGGAGCTCCTTCTTGGCCAGCTCCTCTTCCTTGCGGGCCTCGTCGATCAGGCCCTTGGCCTTCTTGCCGTCGCCTCTCGCGTCATCCGCGTCGTACGCGTACAGGCCCCGCAAGAAGTCCGCGATGGTGACCTTGTCGCTCGGCGACACCGGATTCGTGATCAGCGCGCAGACACTGCGCAGCTTGTCCGCGGCCTGCAGACGTGCGTGCTGCGCGATGTGGAGTGTTTCGGTGCGCGCCGTCGTGTAGTCCTTCAGGGCCTGGATGGCCTTCTGGTCTTTCTCCGTCGGCGGGTTGCTCACCGTGAACTCGGCAGGTATGCCCTTGTCGTGCATGGGCACCCCGGCCTTCACCGCGATGTCCTCCGCGTTCTGCAGCGAGGTCTCGCAGTCCGACAGACTGTCCGCGAGCGTGGCGAGGATGTCGCCGACGTCATGGACAAGAGTCGCGAAGGCGCCCGCGGTTATCGCGTCCTCGCTCCACTTGCCACGGAAGTTCGTCGCCGCATCGCCCTTCCAGCTCGAGTCGGAGGCCAGCCTGTCCACCGTGTCGTTCAGCGGCTTGACGACGCCGTCGAGTTCCTTCTTCGCCTTCTTGTAGGCCTCGCCCATCACGCGCAGGCCGCCGATGTCCCCACCGACCCAGCTGTCCGTCATGTCCGCCTGTCATTGTTCGGGAGCCCGTCCACCAAGTCCTCGAACAGGCCGTGCAGATCAATGTCGTTCCGCTCGAACGCACCGCGCGACTTGAGGACCAGGTCGCCATGGCGGTCCAGCCGGTCCGCGAACTTGAGGTGCAAGGCCTTGATGAGGTCCGCAGCCGCCTTGATCTCATGGTCGAGTCCGGCGTCACCGCCGCTCACCACAGCTGGCGAGACCTGCGACTCGAGCTTGCGATAGTTGCCCGCCTCGCGGTGGAACGTGTCGCCCATCGACTTCAGGTCAGCCAGAATGGCCTTGAAATCAGCGCTCATCGTCGGGGCCGACCTCCTTCGCGTACGCCTCGAGATCCTCGGCCTGCCAGCGCGTCGCGCCCGGATCCATTGCGGGGTCGAGCCAGACCTTCGGCAGTTCCGCGTCCCGCATGGCCTCGACGAACGGGCCGATGGAGACCGCTATCCAGGGCTGGGCAGGGCCCAGAGCATCGACCAGCTTCTCGAGGGTGGTGAAGGCCACGGGTGTCGGCGGCCCGTCCTGGCGGCCGAAAAGCTCATAGGCGATCCACGGCGCGCCCCCGTCCTGCGGATAGCGCGGATGCGCGGGCACGAATACCGGCGTCGAATAGGACGGGCCGCCAACGGGCGGATCCGCGTCCTCGTAGTAATCGAGGATGCGCGAACGTATCGGCCCCTCCATGCGCCTCTCCCGGCTCGGCAGATCATCTGGATCGTGGATCGCCGCCCACCGTAGACAGAGAGCAAGAGGTCATATCCTCGCAATTCACCGCAAGAAGGCGCTCGCATATGCAATTGATATGCGGCCTTGGCCACGGCCTGGCCAAGGGTTGACCCCCCATTGACCAGGCCGTGGCTCGGCGTCACCACATCAGCGTCACCGCATCAGCACCCCCGCCGCCTCCCCCGAGGCCTCCGGCGGTACGGCCACCAGCCCCAGCTCCGCGCCGCTCGCCAGCAGGCGGTGGGCCGGGAGGATGCGCACCGTGTAGCCGAAGGGGCCGGTGCGGTCGAGGGTGAGGGGGCCCTCGTACAGGCGGCGGCCGTCCAACCCCATGGCGCCCGTGGGCTTGAGGGGGAAGGCGGTTGTATGGGTCAGGCGATCCGCCTGGTCGACACGGCCGGCGATGGCCTGGACCTCGACGTCGGAGGGGTCGAGGCCGCCGAGGCGGACGCTGACCCGCAGACAGAGCGTGGAGCCCAGCTCGGCCGTGCCGTTGAGCGGGGCGTCGGCGACGGCCTCGACGTGGTCGACGGCGACGGCCGGCCACTCGGCGCGGACACGGGCCTTCCAGGCGGCGAGTTCGCGGGCCGCGTCCGGGACGAGGGACCGCTGGGCCTCGGCGGCGGGGCCGTAGAGGCGGTCCACGTACTCGCGCACCATGCGCCCCGCGAGGACCTTCGGCCCCAGGGAGGCGAGGGTGCTGCGGACCATCTCGATCCAGCGGCCGGGCAGGCCGTCCGGGCCGTGGTCGTAGAAGCGCGGGGCGACGCGCTGGGTGAGGAGGTCGTAGAGGGCGGCGGCCTCGAGGTCGTCGCGGCGGTCCTCATCCGTGGCGGAGCCATCCGCGGTGGGGATGGCCCAGCCGAAGTCGGGTTCGTACCACTCGTCCCACCAGCCGTCCAGGACGGAGAGGTTGAGGCAGCCGTTCAGCGCGGCCTTCATGCCGCTCGTGCCGCAGGCCTCCAGCGGGCGCAGCGGGTTGTTGAGCCAGACGTCGCAGCCGGGGTAGAGCTTCTGGGCCATGGCCATGCCGTAGTCGGGCAGGAAGACGATGCGGTGGCGTACGCGCGGGTCGTCGGCGAAGCGGACGAGTTCCTGGACGAGGCGCTTGCCGCTGTCGTCGGCGGGGTGGGCCTTGCCTGCGACGACGATCTGGATCGGGCGCTCGGGGTCGAGGAGGAGCTCGGTGAGGCGTTCGCGGTCGCGGAGCATGAGGGTGAGGCGTTTGTAGGAGGGGACGCGCCGGGCGAAGCCGATGGTGAGGATGGACGGGTCCAACACCTCGCCGATCCAGCCGATTTCGGCGGTTCCGGCGCCGCGTTCGCGCCAGGAGGCGCGCAGCCGGTCGCGTACCTCCTCGACGAGTTGTTCGCGCAGGGTGTGGCGGAGGTCCCAGATGTCGGCGTCGGAGATGTCGGCTACGGAGTCCCAGCGGTCCGAGCCGCCGATCGTCAGCGCGTCCTCGGTGCGGCTGATGCCGAGGCGGCGGGCGCCGAGGCGGAAGACCTCGGGGGCGACCCAGGTGGGGGCGTGGACGCCGTTCGTGATGGAGGTGATCGGCACGTCCTCGGGGTCGAAGCCCGGCCACAGGCCGGCGAACATCTCGCGGCTGACCTGGCCATGCAGGGTGGAGACGCCGTTGGCGCGCTGGGCGAGGCGCAGTCCCATGACGGCCATGTTGAACAGGCCGGGGTCGCCGCCTGGGTAGTTCTCGGTGCCGAGGCCGAGGATCCGTTCGACGTCGAGGCCGGGCAGTTCCGCGCCGTCGCCGAAGTGGCGGGCGACGAGCTCGCGGTCGAAGCGGTCGATGCCCGCGGGGACGGGCGTGTGGGTGGTGAAGACCGTTCCGGCGCGTACGCTCTCGAGCGCGGAGTCGAAGTCGGCGCCCTGCTCGGCGAGTTCGCGGATGCGTTCCAGGCCGAGGAGGCCCGCGTGGCCCTCGTTGGTGTGGAACACCTCGGGCTCGGGGTGGCCGGTGATGCGGCAGTACGTACGGACGGCGCGGACGCCGCCGATGCCCAGCAGCATCTCCTGGAGCAGCCGGTGCTCGCTGCCGCCGCCGTAGAGCCGGTCGGTGACGTCGCGCTCGCCGCTGTCGTTCTCCTCGACGTCGGAGTCGAGCAGGAGCAGGGGCACGCGCCCGACCCTGGCGCACCAGATGTGGGCGCGCAGGGAGCGTCCGCCGGGGAGGGCGAGGGAGATCCGGCTGGGGGTGCCGTCGCCTTCGCGGAGCATGGACAGCGGGAGCTCGTTGGGGTCGAGCAGCGGGTAGTGCTCCTGCTGCCAGCCCTCGCGGGAGAGGGACTGCCGGAAGTAGCCGTGCCGGTAGAGCAGTCCGACGCCGATGAGGGGCACGCCGAGGTCGCTGGCGGATTTCAGGTGGTCGCCGGCGAGGATGCCGAGGCCGCCGCTGTACTGCGGGAGGGCGGCGGTGATGCCGAACTCGGGCGAGAAGTAGGCGACGGCGGCCGGGAGTCCGGGGGGCTGTTCCTGGTACCAGCGGCGTCCGGTGAGATAGTCCTGCAGGTCGTCGGCCGCCGCCGCGAGCCGCCGGCGGAAGCGGCGGTCGTCGGCGAGGGCGGCGAGGCGGTCGGCGGAGACGGTGCCGAGCAGCCGCAGAGGATCCCCGTCGGCGGCCTGCCAGCCCTCGGGGTCGAGGGTCTGGAACAGTTCGCGCGTCTCGGGGTGCCAGGACCAGCGCAGGTTGCGCGCCAGCTCACTGAGCGGTCGTAGGGGCTCCGGAAGGACGGGGCGCACGCTGAATCGACGAATGGCCTTCACGCCTCGACGGTAGCGGCGCGGCGGGGACGGTTCGGGGTCAAGCGGCCAAGTGCCCCCTTCCGCTGGAAGTCCGCCTGACCGACGCGCAACCCCGGCCGTGCGGCGCGTAGTTGACGTCCGCCGAGGGCGGGCCCGCGGCTGCTGTGCTGGTACGAGTCAGAAATACGCCCCGCGTCCATCAGCAGTGTCGAAGGCGAGAAGTCGCTGCGACCTTCGAAGGCTGGGCCACAACGCCGTTCGCCCGTCCGGCCGTCGGATACCCCGCTTTTCGGCGTTGCACTGCCCGGGTCCGGCGAGCAGACTCCGTACGAGTGACGGAGGTGGGAGGCCCTTCCCCAGCCGGTGCCATGTGAACTACGCACCGGTAGTTCACACGGTACGGGCATGCTTGCCCGGGCCTGGTGGGAAAGCTCCCCCGGTATCCAGA
This sequence comes from Streptomyces sp. SX-6, assembly GCF_059089585.1. Classification (NCBI taxonomy): domain Bacteria; kingdom Bacillati; phylum Actinomycetota; class Actinomycetes; order Kitasatosporales; family Streptomycetaceae; genus Streptomyces; species Streptomyces sp. SX-6. The sequence goes on from NZ_JBTHHU010000005.1 coordinate 32,780, forward strand.
AAACGCCTGCCCGTCCTCCCGACCGTGATCCGTACTCCACAGCCCGCCCGTTCGTCATCCGCCGCCCACCCGGGTGAACGCGGACGGAAGCCGTCATGCGCACGGCCCGTCGGCGGAGGACGGAACGGATAGAAAGAACAGAACTGGCCACAATCGTCGAACCCCCAGGTGATTCCATGATCGGTCGCATCCCCGTCCTGGACCTCGCCCCGCTCGTGGACTGCGGCCGCAGACCGGCCAAGGCCGTGGTCGGAGAAACCTTCGAGGTCACCGCCACCGTCTTCCGCGAGGGCCACGGCGCCGTCGGCGCGAACGTGGTGCTGCGCGATGCGGCGGGCCGCCGCGGACCCTGGGCCCCGATGCGGGAGTTGGCGCCGGGCACGGACCGCTGGGGCGCGGAGGTCACTCCGGACGCCGAGGGCCGCTGGACGTACGCGGTGGAGGCGTGGAGCGATCCGGTCGCCGGCTGGCGGCACGCCGCGCGGATCAAGGTGCCGGCAGGCATCGACACCGAGCTGACGCTGGAGGAGGGGGCGCGCCTCCTCGAGCGCGCGGCCGCCGGGGTGCCGAAGAAGGACGGCCGGGAGGCGGTGCTGCGTGCGGCCGACGCGCTGCGCGACGCACAGCGTCCGGCCGGGGAGCGGCTCGCGGTGGCGCTGGCCGACGGGGTCACCGCGGTCCTGTCCCGTCATCCGCTGCGCGAACTGGTCACCGCGACGCGGCCGCTGCCGCTGCTCGTCGAGCGGGAGCGGGCGCTGTTCGGCTCGTGGTACGAGCTGTTCCCGCGCTCGGAGGGCGCGGTCGTCCGCCCGGGCCGGCCGCCGCTGAGCGGCACGTTCCGTACGGCGGCCCGGCGTCTGCCGGCCCTCGCTGCCATGGGGTTCGACGTCGTCTACCTGCCGCCCGTCCACCCCGTCGGCACCTCCTACCGCAAGGGCCCCAACAACGCGCTGAGCGCGGGCCCCGGTGACGTGGGCAGCCCCTGGGCGATCGGCGGGGCCGAGGGCGGGCACGACGCGATCCACCCGGACCTGGGCACGTTCGAGGACTTCGCGCACTTCGTCGCCAAGGCGCGCGAGCTGCGCATGGAGGTGGCGCTGGACTTCGCGCTCCAGTGCTCCCCGGACCATCCGTGGGTCGGCAAGCACCCGGAGTGGTTCCACCACCGGGCGGACGGCACGATCGCCTACGCGGAGAACCCGCCGAAGAAGTACCAGGACATCTATCCCCTCGCCTTCGACGAGGACTTCGACGGTCTCGTCCGCGAGACGCTGCGCGTGCTGCGCTTCTGGATGGAGCGCGGCGTGCGGATCTTCCGGGTGGACAATCCGCACACCAAGCCGGCGGCCTTCTGGGAGAAGGTCCTCGCGGAGGTGGGGCGCACCGATCCCGATGTGGTCTTCCTCGCCGAGGCGTTCACGCGGCCCGCGATGATGCGGACGCTGGGCGCGATCGGCTTCCAGCAGTCGTACACCTACTTCACCTGGCGCAACACCAAGCAGGAGCTGACCGATTACCTCACGGAGCTCTCCCGGGAGTCGGCGGCGGTGATGCGCCCGAACTTCTTCGTGAACACCCCGGACATCCTGCATGCCTATCTCCAGGAGGGCGGCCGGGCCGCCTTCGAGATCCGGGCCGTGCTCGCCGCCACGCTCTCGCCCTCGTGGGGCGTCTACGCGGGGTACGAGCTGTGCGAGAACGTCCCGGTGCATCCGGGCAGCGAGGAGTACCTGGACTCGGAGAAGTACCAACTCAGGCCGCGCGACTGGGAGTCGGCCGAGCGCGAGGGCCGCAGCATCGCTCCGCTGATCACCGTGCTCAACCGGCTGCGGCGGCGGCAGCCGGCCCTGCGGCAGCTGCGCAACCTCCGTTTCCATCACACCGACAACGACGCCGTCATCGCCTATTCGAAGCGCACTTCAGGTCCTGGAGGCAGCTGCGTTCTGACAGTCGTCAACCTCGACCCCCACCACACCCAGGAGGCGACGGTCTCGTTGGACATGCCGGAGCTCGGCCTCGACTGGCACGAGTCCGCCACGGTGCGCGACGAGCTCACCGGAGAGACCTACAACTGGGGCAGGGACAACTATGTGCGCCTTGAGCCGGGCCGATCGATCGCGCCCGCGCACGTGTTCTCGCTGCGACCGTCCTCACCGATCGGAGGGTCACCCACATCATGATCGTCAACGAGCCCGTACCGGACACCTTCGAGGACACACCCGCCAAAGATCTTGATCCTGACTGGTTCAAGCGCGCGGTGTTCTACGAAGTCCTCGTCCGTTCCTTCCAGGACAGCAACGGTGACGGCATCGGCGACCTCAAAGGGCTGACCTCCAAACTCGACTATCTGCAGTGGCTGGGCATCGACTGCCTGTGGCTGCCGCCCTTCTTCCGGTCACCGCTGCGAGACGGCGGGTACGACGTGTCGGACTACGCGGCGGTGCTCCCGGAGTTCGGTGACCTGGCGGATTTCGTCGAGTTCGTGGACGCGGCGCACCAGCGCGGAATGCGCGTCATCATCGACTTCGTCATGAACCATACGAGCGATCAGCACGAGTGGTTCCAGCAGTCGCGCAGCGACCCCGACGGCCCGTACGGCGACTACTACGTCTGGGCCGACGACGACAAGCAGTACCAGGACGCGCGCATCATCTTCGTCGACACGGAGACCTCGAACTGGACCTTCGACCCGGTGCGCAAGCAGTACTACTGGCACCGGTTCTTCTCGCATCAGCCGGATCTCAACTACGAGAACCCGGCCGTGCAGGAGGAGATCCTGGCGGCCCTGCGGTTCTGGCTGGACCTCGGCATCGACGGCTTCCGGCTGGACGCGGTGCCGTATCTGTTCGCCGAGGAGGGCACCAACTGCGAGAACCTGCCCCGTACGCACGAGTTCCTCAAGCGCGTACGGGCCGAGATCGACGCCCACTACCCGGACACGGTGCTGCTGGCCGAGGCCAATCAATGGCCGGAGGACGTCGTCGACTACTTCGGCAATTACGAGAAGGGCGGGGACGAGTGCCACATGGCGTTCCACTTCCCCGTCATGCCGCGCATCTTCATGGCCGTCCGGCGCGAATCGCGCTATCCGGTCTCCGAGGTCCTGGCCAAGACCCCGGCCATCCCCTCGGGCTGCCAGTGGGGCATCTTCCTGCGCAACCACGACGAGCTGACGCTCGAGATGGTGACGGACGAAGAACGCGACTACATGTACGCGGAGTACGCCAAGGATCCGAGGATGCGCGCCAACATCGGCATCCGGCGCCGGCTCGCCCCGCTGCTCGACAACGACCGCAACCAGATCGAGTTGTTCACCGCGCTGCTGCTGTCGCTGCCCGGCTCGCCGATCCTCTACTACGGCGACGAGATCGGCATGGGCGACAACATCTGGCTCGGCGATCGCGACGGTGTGCGCACGCCCATGCAGTGGACGCCCGACCGCAACGCGGGCTTCTCCTCCAGCGACCCCGGGCGGCTCTTCCTGCCGACCATCATGGATCCGGTCTACGGCTATCAGGTCACCAACGTCGAGGCGGCGATGAGCAGTCCGTCGTCGCTGCTGCACTGGACGCGCAGGATGATCGAGATCCGCAAGCAGAACCCGGCCTTCGGGCTGGGCTCGTACACCGAGCTGACGTCGAGCAACCCGGCGGTGCTGGCCTTCCTGCGGGAGGCACCCCCGACCGGGGACGGGGGTGACGACGTGGTCCTGTGCGTGAACAATTTCTCCCGCTTCGCACAGCCGACCGAGCTCGATCTGCGGAGCTTCAACACCCGCCATCCCGTGGAGCTCATCGGCGGTGTGCGCTTCCCGGCCATCGGTGAACTGCCGTACCTGCTGACCCTCGCGGGCCACGGCTTCTACTGGTTCCGGCTGCGCCGCAACGCCCCCGTATCCACGTCCGCGTCCGCTTCCGCACCACAGTGAGAAGTCCGGGGATCCCGGGTTTCGATCCGGGATCCCCGGAAACCCTTGCTGAAATACGGGCCGGGCAGCACCCGATCGCCTCCGTCACGTGATCGTACGGACGATCCTCGCCCGACACGTCCCGCACCGCGCACTGGCCAAAGCCGCAATCCGGGACACTTTGCCCAATCTGTCGTGTGCCCCGGGGAAAGGACGCGACGCCATGTCGGATGCCGCACCGCCCCATGACCTCACCGACACCACCGACACCGCTTCCTCTGTCGAACCGCTCGGCCCACTCGCGCCCCTGCTTGCCCACTGGCTGCCCCGGCAGCGCTGGTTCGCCGGCAAGGGCCGTCCTCTCACCGGCCTCACGCTCGTCTCCGCCACCGACCTCCTCCCCCGCTCCGGCTCCCCCGGCCTGCTGCACCTGCTCGTACGCGCCAGGCAGCCCGGACCGACCGACGACTGTTACCAGCTGCTGCTCGGCGTCCGTGACACCCTGCCCCCTCAGCTCGCCCCCGCCCTCATCGGCCGCCCCGACGACGGGCCGCTGCGCGGCCGCACGGTCTACGAGGGCCTCTTCGACCCCCGCCTCGCCGCCCTGCTCCTGGAACGGCTGCGCGTGCCCGGCCGGCTCGGCCCGCTGCACTTCTGCCGCGCGGCCGACGCCGACATCGCGGGCGGTCTCACGCCCCGGCCGCTCGGTGCCGAGCAGTCCAACTCCTCGACGGTGTACGGCGATACGTACATCCTCAAGCTCTTCCGCCGCGTCGGCCCCGGCACCAACCCCGACCTCGAGATCCCCCGCGCCCTCGCCCGTGCCGGCTGTGCCCGGGTGCCCGCGCCGGCCGCGTGGTTCGAGGCCGCGCCGTCCGGCACACAGCAGGACCCGCTGACCCTCGGCGTGCTCCAGCCCTTCCTCTCCGGCTCCGCCGACGGCTGGCGCCTCGCCCTCGCCGCGCTCGCCGACCGGGCCGACTTCGCCGCCCCCGCCCGCGCCCTCGGCCAGGCCACCGCCGAGGTGCACCGGTCGCTCGCCGGGGCGCTGCCCACCGTCGTCCTGTGCCGCCCCCAACTCGAGCAGCTCGCCGCCGCGATGACCCGCCGCCTCGAGGCCGCCGCCGACGCCGTACCGGAGCTGCGCCCCTACCGCGACGCGCTGCGCGCCGCGTTCGAGGACGTCGCGCACCTCGGCCGGGCCGGGCAGACCCGGCGCGGCCAGCGCATCCACGGCGACCTGCACCTGGGCCAGGTGCTGCGCACGCCCGACGGGCAGTGGTCCCTCATCGACTTCGAGGGCGAGCCCGCCCGCCCGCTGGCCGAGCGCCGCGCCCCGCAGCCCGTGACCCAGGACGTCGCGGGCATGCTGCGCTCGTTCGACTACGCGGCGGCGGTGGGCCGGGCCCACGACCCCGGCTGGGCCGAGCGGGCACGCGACGCCTACTGCGAGGGATACGCCTCCCTCGGCCACGACCCGCGCGAGGACCCGCGCCTGCTGCGGGCGCACGAGACGGACAAGGCCGTCTACGAGGTCCTCTACGAGGCCCGCCACCGGCCGGACTGGCTCCCCGTCCCGATGGCCGCGATCCGCCGGCTCGCCGCACAGGCCGACGGCGCGGCTCCCCGGCGTTGACACCACCGCACTCTGGAGGAGAGTTGTGACCGCACGACCCCCGTCCCGCCCCCCGCACCACGACCCCGTACCCGGACACGTCCCCGCCACCTTCCTGCCCAGCCCCGCACGACCACCTCGTCCCACCCGGCGCGGGGTGCGGCCCGCGCGACCTCTCGACGAGGCGGAGCGCGGACGGCTGCTGCACGGCGCCCACCACGATCCGCACGCCCTGCTCGGGGCGCACCACGCGCCGGGCGGGGTCGGGTTCCGGGTGCTGCGGCCGTGCGCGCGGTCGGTCACGGTCACCGCCAAGGGACTGCGCGCGGAGCTGATCGACGAAGGGGACGGACTGTTCGCGGGGGTGCTGCCGCTGGGGGAGATCCCCGACTACCGGCTGCTGGTGGCGTACGAGGACGGGGAGTTCGAGATCCGGGACCCGTACGGCTTCCTGCCCGCCGTCGGCGAGCTGGATCTGCATCTGATCGGCGAGGGCCGGCACGAGGAGCTGTGGCAGGCGCTCGGCGCGCAGCCGATGACCCACCAGGGCGTCGCGGGGACCCGTTTCTCGGTGTGGGCGCCGAACGCCCAAGGGGTGCGTGTCGTCGGTGACTTCAATTACTGGGACGGCGCGGGGCATCCGATGCGCTCGCTCGGCGGCTCGGGCGTGTGGGAGCTGTTCCTGCCGGGCGTGGGCGAGGGGGCGCTGTACAAGTTCGAGCTCACCCGCCCCGACGGCTCGCGCACGCTGCGGGCCGACCCGATGGCGCGGCGTACGGAGGTACCGCCGGCCAACGCGTCGATCGTGCACGCCTCGCACCACGTCTGGGGCGACGCGGGCTGGATGACGCGGCGTGCGGAGCGGCCCGTGCACGAGGCGCCGTTCTCCGTCTACGAGGTGCACCTGCCCTCCTGGCGCCCCGGCCTGACCTACCGCCAACTCGCCGACCAGCTCCCGGCGTACGTGGCCGATCTGGGTTTCACGCACGTGGAGTTCCTGCCCGTGGCAGAGCATCCCTTCGGGGGGTCGTGGGGCTACCAGGTCACCGGCTTCTACGCCCCGACGGCCCGGCTCGGGACCCCCGACGACTTCAAGTACCTGGTCGACGCCCTGCACCGGGCGGGCATCGGGGTGCTGGTCGACTGGGTACCGGCGCACTTCCCGCGCGACGACTGGGCGCTGGCAGAGTTCGACGGCCGCCCGCTGTACGAGCACGCGGACCCGCAGCGGGCGGCCCATCCCGACTGGGGCACGCTCGAGTTCGACTACGGACGCACGGAGGTCCGCAACTTCCTTGTGGCGAACGCCGTGTACTGGTGCGAGGAGTTCCACGTCGACGGCCTGCGCGTGGACGCCGTGGCCTCGATGCTCTACCTCGACTACTCCCGCGAGTCGGGTCAGTGGACGCCCAACGCCCACGGGGGCCGCGAGAACCTCGACGCGGTGGCCTTCCTCCAGGAGATGAACGCCACCGTCTACCGCCGCTGCCCCGGCGTCGTCACCATCGCCGAGGAGTCCACCGCCTGGGACGGCGTCACGCGCGCCACGCACCATGCGGGCCCGGGCGGCTTCGGCGGGCTGGGCTTCGGGCTGAAGTGGAACATGGGCTGGATGCACGACTCGCTGGAGTACCTGACGAAGGAGCCGGTCCACCGCAAGTACCACCACGGCGAGATGACCTTCGCCATGGTCTACGCCTACAGCGAGAACTACGTCCTGCCCATCTCCCACGACGAGGTCGTGCACGGCAAGCGGTCGCTGGTCTCGAAGATCCCGGGCGACTGGTGGCAGCAGCGCGCCACGCACCGCGCGTTCCTGGGCTTCATGTGGGCCCACCCGGGCAAGCAACTGCTCTTCATGGGGCAGGAGTTCGCCCAGGGTGCGGAGTGGTCGGAGAGCCACGGCCCCGACTGGTGGCTGCTCGACCCGTCGTACGCCGCCGAGCCGGACCACCGGGGCGTACGCGACCTGGTCCGCGACCTGAACACGCTCTACCGCGCCACGCCCGCCCTGTGGCAGTGCGACACCTCGCCGGAGGGCTTCACGTGGGTGCTCGGCGACGCGGCCGAGGACAACGTCTTCGCCTTCCTCCGCTTCGCGGCCGACGGCTCGCCGCTGCTGGCGGTCAGCAACTTCTCTCCGGTGGTACGGCACGGCTACCGGCTCGGCATCGGGACGGGGAACGCCGCGTGGGCGGAGTGCCTCAACACGGACGCGCGGCGGTACGGGGGCGGTGGCATCGCCAACCCGGACCCGGTCAAAGCGGAACCGTTCCGTCACCAGGGCTGCGCGTCGAGCGTGACGCTCACGCTGCCACCGCTGGCGACGGTGTGGCTACGGCCGTTGTAGGGCGCGGGCATACCTCGGGACCCCCTCCGGGCCCGTCCGCAAGGGACGACGGGCCCGGAGGGCACGGTGTTCCCGGTCAGTGGGCGGAGAGGGCGTGCTCCGCGGTGTCCTGCCAGGGCGAGTTGACGAGCGGGGAGTCGACGGTGACCGCGGCGGGGACCTTGATGGTGGCGCCGCCGTCGAGCCCGAGGGTCAGGGTGCTGGTCCGGACGGTGGTGCCGGGGGTGTACCAGCGGGCGAGGGTGACGGCCTCGTAGTTGGAGTCGCCGGGCCGCAGGATGTTGGGGCCGCCGCCGATGCCGCCCGGGAGCTCGGCGCGGATCTTTCCGTCGAAGGTGACGTCGCCGATGATGCCGAGGTCGCAGGGCTTGTCGCCGACGTTCTGAGCCTTTATCAGCAGGAGGTCGTTCGGGCCGATGACCGGGGTGGTGGTGACGCCGATCTGGGACGCCTGGCAGTACGGAACCCTGGCCTCCGCCGCGGAGGCGGAGGACGTGCCCATGAAACCGACGAGCGCGGCGGAGCCGAGGGCGAGAGCGGTGAGCGAGGTGAAAGCGCGGGGCATGGACATGGTGAGGCTTCTCCCATGAGGAAGGTCGCACGGGGCGACGGATCCGATCGGCGGGCCGACCGGCTGACGAGAGCAACTTTGTGCCCGGTTTCGTCCCAGCGGCCGTGAACCGGGGGGAAGTTGGAACCCTGGACCGTTCCACCCCCTCTCACCTGGGGATACATCTGCACCTGGAACGCGCGTCCAGGGTGAGGGGGAGGGTGGAATGGCCACGGAGACCGAGCGGTTCGCGGAACTGATGAGTGAGCTCAAGGAGCGTTCGGGGCGCAGTTACGGCACCCTCGCGAAGCGCCTGCACTCCAGCAACTCGACCCTGCACCGCTACTGCAACGGCGCGGCGGTGCCCACGGAGTTCGTACCTGTGGAGAGATTCGCCAAGGTCTGCGGAGCGACGGCCGACGAACTGCTCGCCCTGCACGGGCAGTGGCACCGGGCGCTCGCCGAGCGCCGCCGGGAGACGGCACCCCGTCCGGCCGGTCCCGACGAGGCCGGCTCGGAAGAGGCCGCCTTGGAAGAGGCCGCCTTGGAAGACGAGGAGACTCCGGTCGCCGTGACGAAGCCCAGGTCATGGGCCGGGCGCCGCCGGCTGCTCCTTGCCGCAGCGGCGGCCGTAGCCGTCGCGGCGGTCGCGGGCGCCACCATCGCCGTCGCGGCCCTGGGGGACACGGACGCGGGACGGACCTCCCCCGAGGCCCGGCACGACACCGTGCGTGCGGCATCGCGTGAGGGCCTGACGCCGGGGGCGTCGTACGGTGGTGCGTCGCCGTCGGCCGCTCCTTCGCCGTCGTCCTCGGCGACAGCGGCTCGATCCGCTTCCCCCGGTACCGCGAAGGAGGAGGCCGCGCCCAGGAAGGACACTTCGTCCGCCACCGGGGCGGCCCCCTTCACCGTCAGCGTCATGCCCGACAACTGGGGCAGCCCCTGCGACCAGTGGTTCGCCCTGGACCAGGCACCCGGCAAGGTCCCGCCGCCTCCCGCCCGGCAGGCGACCGTGGGGTGGGCCGGGGCCCTGCAGGCCGTCCCGGCAGGTCATCTGCGGCTGCAGCTGACCGTCCAGGGCACCGGGAGCAGCCACACCGTGCTGCACGGGATGTCCGTCCACGTGGTCGGCAGCCACAAGGCACCGCGCTGGAACGCGTACACCATGGGGTCGGGCTGCGGCGGCGAACTGGACCCCGCGTCCTTCGCCGTCGACCTCGACAACCCTTCGCCCCTGCCCAGACCCGTCCCCGGCAAGGAGGGCGAGAGGCCGACGACCTCGACCGACTTCCCGTACAAGGTGTCCGCCGACGACCCCCAGGTACTGAACATCGACGCCTTCACGGTCGGGCAGGACGTCAGCTGGTACCTGGAACTGGACTGGAGCAGCGGCGGCCGCCAGGACACCACCCGCATCGACGACCACGGACGCCCCTTCCGTACGGTCGCCCTCAACACCGAGCAGCGCTACTGGTACAACGCGGCCACGAACGTCTGGCTGCCCCTCTCCCGGTAGGAAACCCCCACGGCGCGGCCCGGCGGTGCCGACGGGCCCGGGCCGGTGTGGGGAACCGGCCCGCCGTGGGGGTGGTCTGAGGCGTGTCAGGAGTGTCAGGAGTGCGCGTCCGCCTCCGCGGCGAACGTCGCCTCGTCGAACGGCAGCCGCCCGGCCAGGACTTCGCTCACCCGCTCGCGGTCGATCTCCTTGGTCCACGTACCGATCAGCACCGTGGCCACCGCGTTGCCCGCGAAGTTCGTCAGTGCCCGCGCCTCGCTCATGAACCGGTCGATGCCCACGATCAGCCCGACGCCGTCGACCAGTTCGGGCCGGTGCGTCTGCAGGCCGCCCGCGAGGGTCGCGAGTCCCGCGCCCGTCACGCCCGCCGCGCCCTTCGACGCCACGATCATGAACAGCAGCAGGGATATCTGCTGGCCGAGCGCCAGCGGCTTGCCCATGGCCTCGGCCACGAAGAGCGCGGACATCGTGAGGTAGATGGCCGTGCCGTCCAGGTTGAAGGAGTACCCGGTCGGCACCGTGATGCCGACGACCGGCTTGCTGACGCCGAGGTGCTCCATCTTCGCGATCAGGCGCGGCAGCGCGGACTCCGACGACGAGGTCGAGAGGATCAGCAGGAACTCACGGCTCAGATACTTCAGCAAGGCGAAGATGTTCACCCCCGCCACCAGCCGCAGCACCGTGCCCAGCACCACGATCACGAACAGCAGACAGGTCACATAGAAGCCGACCATGATGACGGCGAGCGACTTCAGGGCGTCGACGCCCGTCGCCCCCACCAGCGCCGCCATCGCGCCGAACGCCCCCACCGGCGCAACCCACATGATCATGGAGAGGATCCGGAAGACCAGCTTCTGGATGTGCCCGATCCCCCGCAGCACCGGCTCGCCGGACGGCCCCATCGCCTGGAGCGCGAAGCCGCACAGCAGGGCGACGAGCAGCGTCTGGAGCACCTGGCCGCCGGTGAAGGCGGACACGAGGGTGGTCGGGATCATGCCGAGCAGGAAGTCGGCCGTGGACTCGTGCGCACCCTTGGCCTGCGCCGCCCCCGCGTGCCGCAGGCTGTCGGTCAGGTGCAGTCCGCTGCCGGGCTCGAGCACATTGCCGACGACCAGGCCGATGGCGAGCGCGACGCTCGACATCAGCAGGAAGTAGCCGAGGGCGAGCCCGCCCACCGCACCGACCTTCGCCGCCTTGCGCACCGAACCGATGCCGAGCACGATCGTGCAGAAGATGACGGGCGAGATCATCATCTTGATCAGGTTCACGAACCCGGTGCCGAGTGGCTTGAGTTCGACGGCGAACCCGGGGGCCGCGAAACCGACGGCGATGCCGACGAGCACGGCCGCGATCACCGCGAGATAGAGGTAGTGGGTCCGGTCCGGCCGTCTGTTCACCACAGCGCATCCTCGTTTCCCGTGGCCGAAAGGGGTCCCGGCGACTATGCACTCCTCTGTGATGGCGGTCACTGTTACGTGCATTACGTTCACAAAAGCGCCGCCGGGTGCGCTGGCACACTGTCGGCCATGCGCAAACTTCGCATACGCCGCCCCCGCAGCCTCGCCGGCCAGCTCTTCACCGTGCAGATCGTGCTGGTCGCGGCGGTGGTGGCCGGATGCGCGGCGTTCGCGTACCTCTCCGACCGCGCCGAGGCCGAGGAGGCCGCCCGGCGCGAGGCGACCGCCACCGCCACGGCCGTCGCCGCCTCACCGGCCGTACGCGAGGCGGTCCGTACGCGGGACCCGGAGCACTCGCTCCAGCCGTACGCCGAGCAGGTCCGCCACGACACCGGCGTCGACTTCGTGACGATCATGGATCCGCACGGGGTCCGCTGGACCCACCCCGATCCGTCCCGGATCGGCAAGCGCTTCCTCGGCCACACCGCCCCCGCCCTCGAGGGCCGGACGTTCTCCGAGACCTACACCGGGACGCTCGGCCCGTCCGTCCGCGCGGTCACGCCCGTACGGGACGCCGACGGCAAGATCACCGCCCTGGTGAGCGCGGGCATCACGGTCGACACGATCAGCGAGGAGATCCGGCGCCAGTTCCTCGCCCTGCTCGGCGTCGCCGTGGCCGCCCTCGCCCTGGGCGGCGCCGGTACGTACCTCCTCAACGCCCGTCTGCGCCGCCACACTCACGGCATGAACGCCGCCGAGCTGGCCCGGATGCACGACTACCACGAGGCCGCGCTGCACGCGGTGCGCGAGGGGCTGCTGATGCTCGACGGACAGCGCCGGGTGGCCCTCGTCAACGACGGCGGCCGGGAACTCCTGGGCCTGCGCGGCGACGTCATCGGCCGCCCCGTCGCCGGGCTCGGCCTGCCGCCGTCGCTGACGGAGGCGCTGCTCGCCCCCGAGCCGCGCGTCGACGAGCTGCACCTGACCGCGGAACGCACCGTGGTCCTCAACACCTCGCCCGTCTCCGGCGGCGAACGCCGCGGCACGGTGGCCACCCTGCGCGACCACACGGAACTCCAGGCCCTCTCCGGCGAGTTGGACTCCGTACGCGGCTTCGCCGAGGCGCTGCGCTCCCAGGCGCACGAGGCGGCCAACCGGCTGCACACCGTGGTGTCCCTGATCGAGCTGGGCCGCACGGAGGAGGCCGTCGGCTTCGCCACGGCCGAGCTCGAGCTCGCCCAGGCCCTCACCGACCAGGTCGTCGCCGCGGTGGCGGAACCGGTCCTCGCGGCCCTGCTGCTGGGCAAGGCCGCCCAGGCCAACGAACACGGCGTCGAGCTCCTCCTCACCCCCGACACTCACGTGGACGACGGCCTCCTCCCCCCGGACCTCCCCACCCGCGACCTGGTCACCATCCTGGGCAACCTCATAGACAACGCGGTAGAGGCGACACATTCAGCCCGTCCGGCGTTTGAGGACAACCGCGCGAAGCGCGGTTCCGGGGCCCGGGGCGGAGCCCCGGAAGAAACGGTGAAAGGGCGGGGCAGGGGCGACATCCCCCCACCCGCACCCCAGATCACCGTCACCCTCCGCCCCGACGGAACCGACCTCCTCCTCCGCGTCACCGACACCGGCCCCGGCCTCGAGCCCGATTCGCTCGACGACATCTTCCAGCGCGGCTGGTCCACCAAGTCCCCGGGCCGTGGCCTCGGCCTCGCCCTCGTCCAACAAGCAGCCCACCGCAACAACGGTCACGTCGCGGCCGCACAATCACCATCCGGCGGAGCCGAGTTCACCGTCCGCCTCCCCCTGGAAGGCCGCACATGATCCGCGTCCTCGTCGTCGAGGACGACCCCGTGGCCGCCGACGCACACGCCCTGTACGTCAGCCGTGTCCCCGGCTTCGCCGTCACCGGCACGGCCCACTCCGTCGCCGACGCCACCCAGTTCCTCAAGCGCACCCCCGTCGACCTCCTCCTGCTCGACTTCTACCTCCCCGACGGCCACGGCCTCCGCTTCCTGCGCTCCCTCCGCTCGGCGGGCCACGGCGCGGACGTCATAGCGGTGACGTCCGCGCGCGACCTGGCCGTGGTCCGCGAGGGCGTCTCGCTCGGGGTCGTCCAGTACGTCCTCAAGCCCTTCACGTTCACCACCCTCCGCGACCGCCTCGTCCGCTACGCGGAATTCCGCGCCGCCGCGGGCGAGGCGAGCGGCCAGGACGAGGTGGACCGCGCCCTCGCCGCACTCCGCTCACCCCAACCCGCCACCCTCCCCAAGGGCTTGAGCCAGGCCACCCTCGGCACGATCACCGACGCCCTGCGCGGCGCGGGCCCGGACGGCCTCTCCGCGGGCGCGGCCGGTCTCACCCTCGGCATCTCGCGCATCACCGCACGCCGCTACCTCGAACACCTGGTGACCATGGGCCGCGCCGCCCGCGCCCCGCAGTACGGGCAGGTGGGCCGCCCCGAACTCTTCTACCGCTGGCTGACGGAACGTTGAGGCGCGTGGGCACGGCCCCACGCGGGAACGTACGAAGGGCAAGGCGCCGACCCAGGAGGAGGCCGTCCCGTGAGTCCCGTGCGCCCCACCACCCCCGCACTCCTCGCCGCCCTCGCTCTCGCCGGCGCCGCGCTCACCGCCTGCGGCAGCGACTCCAGCAGCGACCCGAACACCGTCAAGATCGCGTACCAGCGCAGCACGGACAACAAGGACCGCAGAATGGACGGCTACCTGTCAGCCGTCAAAAAACAGTTCGAGCAGAGCCACCCCACCAAAAAGGTCGAACTCGTCCCGATCCAGGCCGCGGAGAACGACTACTACACCAAGATCCAGCAGATGATGCGGTCCCCGAAGACCGCACCGGACGTGGTCCGCGAGGACACCTTCCTCCTCGACTCCGACATCAAGAGCGGCTATCTCAGACCCCTGGACGACAAGCTGCGAGGCTGGCACGACTGGAGCCACTACGCCCCCAGTTCCAAGGCCTCGGTCAAGAGCGAGGACGGCAGGACGTACGGCGTACCGGATGGCACCGACACCCGCGGCCTGTGGTTCAACAAGGAGATCTTCGCGAAGGCCGGGCTGCCGGCCGACTGGCACCCCCGCACCTGGCAGGACGTCCTCGACGCGGCCCGTACGGTCAAACGCACGGTCCCCGGCGTCATCCCGCTCAACGTCTACACCGGCAAGGGCCCGGGCGAGGGCTCGGTGATGCAGGGCTTCGAGATGCTGCTGTACGGCACGGGCCCCGACCCGCTCTACTCTCCGCAACAGAAGAAATGGGTCACGGGCAGCAAGGGCTTCAAGGACTCCCTCGACTTCGTCCGCACCGTCTACGCCGAGAAGCTCGGCCCCGACCGTTCCGACGCGCTCGACCCCAACGTCGGCACGCGGGTGATGACGGACTGGTTCCCCTCCGGCAAGCTCGCCATCGACCTCGACGGCTCCTGGCTCGCCCAGAACTGGCTGCCCGCCGGCGCCCGTCCATGGCCGGAGTGGACGAAGACGCTGGGCCAGGCCCCCTTCCCGACCCAGCACGGCCAGGCGCCCGGCAGGGTCAGTCTCTCCGGCGGCTGGACTTGGTCGATCAGCGCCAAGTCCCACAAGGCGGACCTGGCCTGGCAGTTGATCGAGACACTCCAGACCCAGCGGAACGCGGTCGAATGGGACGTACGCGATGCCCAGATCGCCGTTCGCGACGACGTGGCCGCCGACCGCCGCTACCTCGGCTCCATGCCGGGCGTCGACTTCTTCACGGGCCTGGTCAAGGACACCCACTACCGCCCCGCGCTGCCCGCCTACCCCCAGGTGTCGGCCGCCATTAGGGACGCGACGGAGTCCGTCACCACCGGTGACGCCTCCGTGGACCAGGCCGCGCGCCGCTACGACGAACAGCTGTCCTCGATCACCGGCGGGCACTGACCATGCCGACAACGTCCACGTACCGTCGCGCCCTCCGCTGGCTGCCGATCACCCCGGCCACCGTCCTCATGCTCCTCTTCCTCGCGGGGCCCATCGCCTACTGCTGCTATCTCGCCTTCACCGACACCCAGTTGACGGGCCAGGAGTCGTCCTCGTTCGTCGGCCTCGCCAACTTCCGCCGGGCCTTCTCGGACGACAACTTCCGCAACTCCGTAGTCCTGACGCTCCTCTTCACCCTGCTGTCGGCGATCCTCGGCCAGAACACGCTCGGCTTCGTCCTGGCGTCCCTGATGCGGCGCGCCTCGCGGCCCGTCCGTACCCTCACCGGCTCGATCGTGCTCGCCGCCTGGGTGATCCCGGAGATCGTGGCGGGCTTCCTCCTCTACACCTTCTTCAACCGCCGCGGCACCCTGAACGCCATCCTGGAACAGCTCCATCTCCCGCAGCAGAACTGGCTGTTCACCCTCCCCATCCTCGCCGTCTCCTTCGCCAACGTCTGGCGCGGCACCGCCTTCTCGATGCTGGTCTACTCCGCCGCTCTCGACTCCATCCCCCGGGACGTCACCGAAGCCGCCGAGGTCGACGGGGCCAGTGGTCCGCGCCGCCTGTGGCACATCACCCTCCCCCTCCTCCGCCGCTCCATCGGCACCAACCTCATGCTCAACACCCTCCAGACCCTCTCCGTCTTCGGCCTCATCTGGGCCATGACGCGCGGCGGCCCGGGAACCCGCAGCCAGACACTGCCCGTCTTCATGTACGACCAGGCGTTCCTCAAGTCCCTGATCGGTTACGGGACGGCAGTGGCGTTGCTCCTGCTGCTGGTGGGTGCACTGTTCTCGGTGACGTATCTGCGCCTGCTCGAGGACGACATCTGAGTGCTCGTCCACCATCGGGGAAGACTCACGGACAAGGCTTTGTGACGCATGCCGCTCGAAGGAGTCGCACATGCCCGGCCCGAGAGATTTCCCCGTCATCGACGCGGACAGCCACATAGTGCTTCCCGATTCCGACGCCTGGTGGCGCGGAAAGATCCCGGAGAAATACGCCGCGTGGATGCCCGCGTATCACGACGGCACGCTCACCGCGGAAGGCAGAATCATCGAGGGGCCCGCGCCGACCTTCCACGGCCGCCCCATCCAGGCCGCCTGGTTCGGCAGCACCCAGGGCGCCACCTACACCCCGGGCAGCTGGACGCACGACGACCCGGCCGCGCTCGACGTGCTCGACGCGCTCCGGCGCGGCGGCCTCGAACCGGCCGACCGGCTCGCCGCCATGGACCGGGAGGGGATCACCACCGCCTATGTCTTCCCGTCCAAGGTCCTCGGGCTGCTCCCGGCCCTGCGCAGCTCCGCCTTCGCCCACGAGATCGTCAGGGCCTACAACGACTGGGTGCTCTCCTACTGCGCCGCGGACCGCACCCGGCTGCGCCCGGTGGCTGCCCTGCCGCAGCACGATCTGGCCCTGGCGGTGGAAGAAGCGCGCCGGATGCGGGAGTCGGACGTCCGTACGGTCATCCTCCGGCCCAACACCGTGGCCGGCACCAATGTGGACGACCCGGTGTACGAGGCCCTGTGGCGGTTCTGCGAGGAGCACGGCATGGCCGTGTGCTTCCACGAAGGCTTCGGGGTGGCCCGCATCCCCCGGATCGGGACCGAGCGCACCCACGACAGCATGCAGGGGCATCTGGTCAGCCACCCCTTCGAGCACATGGCGGCGGTGATGCTGCTCATCACCGGCGGCGTCATGGAGCGTTATCCGCGCCTGAATTTCGCCTTCATGGAGAGCGGTGCGGGATGGGCCCCGTTCTGGCTGCACCGGATGGACGACCACGTCGAGCAATTCGCCAAGGACCGGCCTCCGTTGCCGGAGAAACCCAGCACCTATTTCCGGCGCCAGTGCTGGCTCGGCATCGAACCCGAGGATCCGTTGCTGCCCATGCTCGTCCAGCAGGGCCTGGAGGAAAACCTCCTCTTCGCCTCCGACTTCCCGCATTTCGACGCCAAGTTCCCCGGTGCGGTCACCTCGCTGGCCGAGCGCGACGACCTCGGGGCCGCGGTCAAGCGCAAGCTCCTGTGCGACAACGCCCGCCGGTTCTTCGGGAGGGACTGATGCAGCCCGTGATACCGGAGCTCGAGCCCCGGTTCGCCTCCGTCCTTGGCGCGTTGGAGGAACGCTCCCGGAAGGAACGGGCCGAGCTCGAGGCACTGCGCGCCGTGGGCGGCAGCGCCGTGCGCGACCGGGCCGGCTCCCTCATGCTGGACGTCGGCCCCGAGGTCGGCCTGCTGCTCAACACCCTGGTGCGGGCGATGGCGGCACGGACGGTCGTGGAGGTCGGCGGCTCGGTGGGCTACTCCACGCTGTGGCTCGCGGAAGCGGTACGGGCCACGGGCGGCCGGCTGTACTCCATCGAGGTCGACGCCGGGAAGCAGGCCGATCAGCGCGCCAACCTGGCCGCCGCCGGACTCGACGAGGTGGTCGAGCTGACGCGGGCCGAGGCGCCCGCGCTGCTCCCCCGCCTCCCCGGCGCGGTCGACCTGGTGCTGCTGGACCACTGGAAGGAGCTCTACGTCCGGGATTTCGACGCCTGCTGGCCGTCGGTGCGGACGGGCGGTGCGGTGGTGGCCGACAACATTCTGGTGCCGGTGAAGAATGCCCTGGCCATTGCCCGCTACCGGCAGCACATCAGCGGCATTCCGGATGCGCAGAGCCAGGTATTGGCCATAGGAGACGGGGTTGAAATCACTATTAAGCGTTAATCCCCTTCGGTGACCGGGCAACGGCCGGTCCGTCCGCCTAGCGTGTCCCCCGTCATCGCCGCCGCACACAAGGGTTGGTTCATGAAAATCGGCATCGAGTCGGAGCTCCCGGTGGTCGACCGCGCGGGCGAGGCCGTCGGCAGTGAAACCGTGCAGGCGCTGTTCCGGCGGATCGCCGCGCGGGAAGGGTTCACCGCCTACCACGACGCCACCAGCGGCACGCTGGTCGGCGCCACCTCGCCCCGGAGCAACGGCACCGTCGTCATCGGCAACGACTACGGCATCTGCACGGTGGAGATGGCCCTGCCCCCGGAGGAGGGCTTCGCCCCCGCCAAGGCCGCCTGGAACGACGCCCTCGACTCACTGCTCCTGCCCGCCCTCGCGGCCGAGGGCCTCTCCGCCCTGGCCCACGGCTGCCAGGTGCGCACGGAGACCCTCGGCCGTCCGTACCTGGCGGACAAGGCCCACTACAAGCTGTGGCTGGCCCAGGCCGAGCGGTTCCCCGGGCACTACGCTGCCGACGCCTGGCCGGGCTTCGCGGCCGTCCAGTTCAACGTGGACGTGCCCCTGCCGCAGGTGATCACCGCATGCAACACGCTGATCAGGATGACGCCCCTGATCTACGCGTGGGGCGCCAACTCCGCGGTGTTCGGCGGCAAGGTGCAGCCGTGGAACTCCCTTCGCCTGCAGGGCTACCTGGAGCTGTCCGCGTCCAACCCGTTCTTCGCCCACCGGCTGCACTTCCCCCGCCGGCTCTACCCCGACCTTGCCTCGTACATGAGCGAGGCATGGGCACTGCCGATCTTCGAAGTCGAGCGGGAAGGCGTGATCTACAGCCCGGTGGTGCACGACCTGACCACCGCGCAGTACGCCGCCGACGGGCACGCCGAGTTCGTCGACATGAACGGGGCGAAGTGCACCCTGCACTGCACCCCGGCCGACCTGGCGGCAGGTCTGGTCTTCTACTGGCCGGCGGTGCGGGTGCGGCTCCGCCTCGACGAGTCGTGCACCGTGCCGGAGATCCTCGCCGCGGTGGCCGCCGGCCGGGCCGAGTCGGTGCTGCGCGACGGCGGGCGCGGCACCTTCGTCGAGATCCGCCATCTGCCGACGATGGACCGGGCCGAGACCTTCTCCTGGCTGGCACTGCTGCTGGGCTGGCTGGGCGACCTCGAGGGATGCCGGAAGCTGTTCGGCGCCTGGACGCTCGAGGAGGCCCGGCGGGCCGTCGGCGAGGTCCAGACCCACGGCTGGGCGGCCACCGTCGCCGGCGTCCCGCTGACGGAATGGGGACGCCGGGCACTCGACCTCGCGACCGCGTCGCTGCACCGGGATCCGGTCGCCCCGGTCGGCGAACTGGACCTGCTGACACGGCGCTTGGCGGACCGCACGAGCCCATCGGCCGATGCCGTCGCGTGCGTACGAAGCCAGGGCATCGACGCGCTCGTCGAGAGACTGAGGATGTGCTGAGGTGGAACCGCGGCCGGCGTACAACTTCTCCGCGGGCCCCGCGACTCTGCCCCGGCAGGTGGCCCGCAGGGTGCGCGAGGAGTTCGCGGAGCACGCCGACGACGGTGCCTCGATCATCGAGATCAGCCACAAGGGCCCCCGGTTCACCGAGGTGCTCGACCACGCCACCGCCCTGTTCCGGCAACTGTGCGGTGTCCCGGAGGAGTACCACCTGCTCTTCGTGCACGGCGGCGCCCGGATGCAGTGCTCCGCCGTGCCGCTCAACCTGATCGGCCGGTCCCCCGACCGCACCGCGGGCTATGTCCTGACGGGCCTGTTCTCCCGGCAGGCCCAGCAGGAAGGGGCCCGTCACGGCACGGCCGTCACCGTCGCCAGCAGCGAGGACACCGGCTTCGACCGCATACCCGGGCCGATCGCCCCGCGCTGCCCGCGGGATGCCGCCTACCTCCACATCACCAGCAACAACACGGTGTACGGCACCCGTTGGCACCACTTCCCCGAGGACGTCCCGGTGCCGCTGGTGGTGGACGCCACCAGCGACATCCTCTCCCGACGCCTGGACCACACCCGTTTCGGCATCACTTATGCCGGGTTCCAGAAGAACCTGGGCCCCTCGAGCATGGCCCTGGTCGTCGTCCGCGACGACCTCCTCGGCCACGCCCTGCCGCACACGCCCAAACTGCTGGACTACTCCGTCTACGCCGGATCCCGCTCGCTCGACAACACCCCCAACACCTTCGCCGTGTTCGTGCTCTCCCTCGTCCTCGAGTGGGTCCGCGACCAGGGCGGTCTCGCGGCGGTCGAGCGGACGAACCGGGCGAAGGCGCACCTGCTCTACCAGGAGCTCGACCGTACGGGCTTCTACCGCCCCACCGCGCACCCCGGCCACCGCTCGGTCACCAATATCGTCTTCCGCCTCACCGACACCTCACTGACCGGCCGCTTCCTGGCCGACGCGGAAGCGGAGGGCTTCCTCGGCCTGGCCGGACACCGCCTCGTCGGCGGCGTACGGGCCTCGCTCTACAACGGCATGCCCGAGGACGGCGTACGGGCCCTGGCCGGCTTCCTCCGCGAGTTCGAGCGGCGCCACGGCTGACGGTCAGCGGCGCACGGTGAACACATACCGCCCCAGGCTGAAGAAGTACCGTCCGGCCGCGCCCAGTTCGCGCAGCTCCCGGCTCCAGGCACGGGTCCGCTCCGGATCGGCCTCGGGGTGACCGGCCAGGAACGCCTCGATGAAGCCGATCTGCCAGTGGCTGTACGCCTGCCGGTCGCACGCCCGGTCGAGGAAGGTCAGTGTGGTCAGGCTCTCCTCGCCGAACCCCGCCTCCCGGAGCATGGGGCCCAGCCGTTGCGGGAGTCGGGGGTGGGCCACATGATCGTCCCACAGGTCCAGGATCCGGCGCATGCGCGGCCGGTCGGCCGAGTGCCACACCAGCGAGTCCCAGTCGGTGTCCAGGATGACCGCACGGCCGCCCGGCCGCAGCACCCGGAAGAGTTCCGCGAGGGCCTGCCCGATGTCCTGGACGTACTCGTAGACCTGCACCGCGACCGCCGCGTCGAACATCCCGTCGGGGAACGGCAGTTCCTCGCACCGCCCCTGCCGCAGGCGCGCCTGCGGACACCGCCGGCGCGCGAGGGCGAGCATCGACTCGCTGATGTCGATGCCGCAGACCTCGCCGCCGGGGCCGGCCTGCTCCGCGAGCTCCGCGGTCAGGTAGCCCGGCCCACATCCGACGTCCAGCACCCGCTGCCCCGGGGACACCGCCAGCTGCCCGCGTACGTGCGCGCGCTGCCTCAGCATGTCCGGCGTGTGCGCCTCGACATCGGCCTCGGTGGCCCGTTCCCCGTCGAACCGCAGCAGATCCGTCATGACGCCGCTCCCGTCTCCGGCCACCGGCGCGCCCGCGCCACCGCGCGGTCGGTCAGCTCCCGCGCTTCGCCCAAGTAGCGGATGGGGTCGAGCAGTTCATCGAGCTCGGCGGCGGAGACACGGGCGCTGAACGCTTCGCTCTCGACCAGGCAGGCGCGCAGCGGGCGCCCCTCGCTCAGGGCGCGCTGGCTCAGCTCGTACACCAGGGCGTGCGCCCTCTCGCGGCCGACCGTACCGGCGAGGGCCAGCATCATCGCCTCGGTGCACAGGGATTCGGCCGATGCCCGGGCGTGCTCGGCCATCCGCTCGTGGTGCACCTCGAGACCGGCGAGGACCTCGTTGAGGATGCCGAGTGCGGCCAGGGTGCAGTGGGAGACGTCGGCGACCGCGACCCATTCCATCCGCAGGCCCCGGGAGTCGCGTTCGTGCTCCTGCACCATGGCCTCGATGCCGAGGGCGGCATGGGACCTCGCCAGCCGGGCCAGCAGCACCACTTGGGCGGACCGCTCGGGATTGCGTTTGTGCGGCATCGTGCTGCTGCCCACCCGCCCGTACTCCCAGCCCTCGGCCACCTCGCCGATCTCCGGCCGCGACAGCCCCCGGATCTCGTCGGCGGCACGGGCGAGGGTGCCGGCGAGCATGGCCAGGACGGTGCCGTACTCCGCCACCCGGTCCCGTGCCACGTGCCAGCCGACCTCGGGCACGCCGAGCCGCAGGCGTCCGGCGAAGACGGCCAGCAGCTCACGGCCCCTGCCGCCGAACCCTGCCATCGTGCCGACCCCGCCGGACAGCTGGGCGACGAGCACCCGCTCCCGCATCTGCGCCAACCGCTCGCCGTGCCGGGCCAGTTCGTCGAGCCAGCTCGCGACCTTCAGCCCGAAGGTGATCGGCAGCGCGGGCTGGCCGTGGGTGCGTCCCACCATCACGCTGTCCCGGTGCCGCTCGGCCAGGTCGGCCAGCCGCGCCACCATGACGGCCAGCCCCGCGTCCACCTCGGCGAGCACGTCCCGCATCTCGAGCGCCTGCGCGGTGTCCTGGATGTCCTGCGTGGTGGCTCCCAGATGCACCGCCTCGCCCGCGCCGTCGCACTCCGCCTCGAGGCCGCGCAGCAGCGGCACCAGCGAATGTCCGGTGCGCCGGAACTCCGGGGCGAGAGCGACGAGATCGATACGGCCCGGCTCGCACGCCTTGGCCACCCGCGCGGCCGTCCCCGGGGCGACCGCCCCGATCTCCTCCTGGGCCGCGGCCAGTTCGGCCTCGACCCACAGCCACCGCTGCAGCCTGCACAGATCACAGAAGATCCGGCGGCTGGCCGGTGTGGCATACCCCGCACCATGGAACAGCGAGTCGACTATGTGCCCCCGGTCGTGGCTGCATCGCACTGCGCCATTGAACCGCGCGGACGGCAGGCCGCCAATACTCCGCGCTCAGCACTACTCTGCGCTCACCACCGCGGCCACAGGTGCTGCACCGCCACATAGACCCCGCAGCCGACGACGACGCTCAACAGCAGCGGAGCACGCCGGACCGCGGCGAGCACGACCGCGGCCGTACCGAACACCACGGCGGGAGGCGGCAGTTCGAGCTCGGTCCCGGACACGGACGTGATCGCCAGGACGAGCAGCACGGCGAGCGGGATCTGCCGTATCCACCGCGTCCCGGTGAGCCGGTGGCTCAGGGACGTGGTCCCCACGAGCCGCATCAGGGCGGTGCCCAGTCCGGTGGCCACGACGGCCAGCACCACTCCGGTCGTGTTCACGTCGCCAGACTCCAGCGACGGTCCGCCGTGGCGAGCAGTGCGGTCATCGCGACCATCGCCGCCAGCGCCGCGAACGGTCCGGCCGCCCGCCCGACGGCGACGAACCCCAGCCCCGCCACGGTGACCCACAGCCGGTGGCGGCGTGCGATCGAGCCCAACGCCTCCACGGCGAGCGCCACGAACAGGGCGGGCAGGGCGAAGGCCGTCCAGCTCTCCGGAACGACCGGCCCCACCAGGGCCCCGCACAACGTCCCCGCCACCCAGACCACCCAGCACGAGACGTGAATGCCGTAGTAGAACCCGACGGGCGCGTCCGGCCGCTGCAGATCCAACGCGAACGCCTCGTCGGTGAGCGTCTGCGCCAGCATCCACCGGTCCCTGCGACGGAGCCGCCGGAAGACCGGCGCGCACGCGAGACTCATGGGCACATGGCGCAGGTTGACCACCAGCATGCCCACCGCGGCCAGCAACGGCGGCTGCCCCAGAGCCAGCGCCTGGAGCCCGGCCATCTGCGCGGCGCCCGCGTACACCCACGCCGACATCAGCACCGTCAGCCAGACGGACATCCCCGCCCGCCCCGCGATGGCACCGAACGCCACCGCGACCGGCAGATACCCCATGGCCGCCCCGGCCGAGTGGCCCAGCCCCCGGATGAAGGGGCCCGCCTTCGGGGTCATGTCACACCCTCCCTTTCTCCCGCCCCCCTCTCTCCCGCCCCCACGTAACCACGCCCGCCGACACCGCCGAGGGCGATCCGACGGGCACTCACCCTGTGGGGTACACACGCACCGCCGCGCTCACCGGGTGGCGCAGTACCCGGGAGCGCGGCGGCGAAGGGGGTGCGAAGGGGGCCGTCAATCCCCCTGGCAGGCCGTCAGTCCTCCTGACAGATCGCGTACACGTTCACAGTGATCGACATCTGCGAAGAGGTCTGATTGGAGAGGCTCGCCGTCCATCCCCGCCCGTCGTCCATGGGCCTGCTGAAGTCCGGCGCGATCCCCGGCCCCCGCGTACCGTCGAACCCGCCTCCGGTGGCATGGAAACCGTCGCGGCACCGGGCGATCCCGATCGCCGTGAACTGGGCCGTCGCCGACGACTTCACGATCTCCACGTCCCCGCCCTTGCGGGGCTTCGGCTTCGACGCCGGTTTCGGCGCCGGCTTCGGAGGGGGCTTGACCGGTCCCTCTCCGGCGGCCACGGGCGCTCCCATCCCGAGCAGGAGAGCGACCGCGACCAGGATCGCGGGGAGGATGCGACGCATGGGAGCACTCCGATCATTATCGACAAACCTGTTCATTGAGAATGAATGACGTCACGATCGAGACATATCGACATTCTCAAGAACATCCCCGAGTCCACCCGCTCGGCCCACCCACGCCTCAAACGGCGGCCGGGAACCCGAACCGCACGCCGGTCAGCTTCTCCGACAGCTCCCACAGCCGCCGCCCGGTCTCCGCGTCGGCCGCCGCGGCCGCCAGCTCCACCCGCGTGGGCGCCCCACGCAACTCGGCCATCCCATCCGGCCCGATGAACTCCCCGCCCTTCACGCTCGGGTCCGTCGCGGCGTACAGCTGGGGCAGCGCACCATCGTCCGGGGCCTGGGCGAGCAATGGGTTGCCGATCCGCCCGAACACCACCCGCCACAGCCCGACGGGCCCGTTCATCTGCAGGTTGGTGGCGGTATAGCCGGGATGCGCGAGCACACTGCGCACCGGGCTGCCGGCCTTCGCGAGCCGCCGGTGAAGCTCCCACCCGAAAACGGCATTCGCGAACTTGGACTGGTTGTAGAACCCCATGGGCGAGTAACGGCGCTCACCGGAGACGTCATCGAAGAACATCCGCCCCTTCCGGTGATTGACCGAACTCACGCTCACCACACGGGGGTTGCGCCCGGCAACCAGCAGATCCATCAACAACCCGGTGAGGGCGAAGTGGCCGAGGTGATTGCAGGCGAACTGCAACTCGTGCCCCTGCGCACTCAGCGTCCGAGGTGGCGCCATCACACCGGCGTTGTTGACGAGCACGTCCAACCGCGAATGGTCGGCGCGCAACCGATCCGCGAAGGCCCGCACAGACTCGAGATCAGCCAGATCGAGCCGCCGCACCTCGAGTTCGCCGCCGATCTCCGCGGCCACCCGGCAGCCCTTCTCCACATCCCGTACCGCAAGGATCACGTGCGCCCCCTTGCGGGCGAGCGCCCGGGTGGCCGCCAGACCGAGGCCGCTACTGGCCCCGGTGACGACGAACACCCGCTCGGTCAGGTCCGGTATCTGCGCGGCGGTCCAACGCTGATGCTGTGTCATGAGACATAAACTGCCGTTCGTGGCACCAAGTGTCAAGATGTCTCTCAGTGTCATGCGCAGCACGCCATGTACCCTGGACCCCGTGAATCCCCGCCCCGACGTCACCCTGGCCGAGCGCAAACGCCGGCTCGTCTCGGACGAACTGACCAGCGCGGCACTGCAGCTGCTCGCGTCGAAGGGGTTCGACGCGGTCACCATCGACGAGATCGCGACCGCCGCCGGAGTCTCCAAGCGGACGTTCTTCCGCTACTTCGCGTCCAAGGAGGACGTGGTCGTCCAGTTCCTGGCCGACATGGGCACGGGCATGGCCGCAGACCTGGCCGCCCGCCCCGCCGAGGAACTCCCTTCCACGGCCCTCCTCCACACCGTCTCGGCTCCCCTGGCCGCCTGCGGCGACCACGCCGACCGGGCCCTGAGCGTGGTCCAGCTCATCCTGCGCACCCCGGCCCTGCACGCCCGCTTCCTGGAACGCCAGGCCCAGTGGCGCGACGCCCTGACGACGGAACTGGCACACCGCCTGGACCTCGACCACAGCGCCGACCTGTACCCCCAGCTGGCCGCGGGGATGGCGCTCACCGCCTTCAACACCGTGCTGCACCGCTGGAGCAGCAGCGACGGCACGGACGACCCGGCCGAACTGGTCGCCCGCGCTTTCGCGGTCATCGCCCCGGCACTGGACGCGGCACAGCGCAACTGACGACCGGACGGCTCCGGTTGAGGCACGCATCACCTGGCGCGGCCCCAACCGGCAGGTCAGGATGGGGCGTCATCCATCCCTCCCCTCGACGAAGGCGAACCCTCCTCATGGCCGTCGTGCACAACACCACCCTCAGCCCCTCCAAGGACGAGCTGCTCGCCTCCTGGCTGCCCACCCGCCCGTGGTTCCGGCCCGGCGCCGGCGCACCGCAGCTGGAAAGGGCAGGCGGCTTCCGGCTGGACGACCCGGCGGGCGAGGTCGGCATCGAGTTCATGGTGATGACCGACACGGCAGCCGCGGAGCCGACGGCCTACCTGGCGCCGCTCACCTACCGAGGCGCCCCGCTGGAGGGCGCGGAGGACGCCCTCGTCGGGACAATGGACCACGGGGTGCTGGGCAAGCGCTGGGCCTACGACGGCTGTCACGACCCGGTGCTCGTCGCCGAGCTGCTCGCTCTGATGGAGGGCCGGGCCCAGGCCCAGGACCAGAACGCGAGCAACGCCCCTGACCCCGACATCGCCTACTCCTTCACCGGCGACGGCCCGCTCCCGACAGACTTCCCCACCGCGACCGACAACCAGGAGTCCACCGAACTCACCGCCCCCTCCCACACCGCGACCCTCCGCCTGAACCGCATCCTGCGCCCCGGCACGGCAATCCCGCAGGACGCGGCCGGCCATGTCACGGGCTGGTGGCAGCAGCCGGACGGCACCCGCGTCCACGGTCTGTTCGCCGCCTTGCACACCGCCCCGCAGGTCTGAGCATTGCCGTTTATGCGTCAGCGAAATTCCTGAAATAACCTGCCGTTTGAAAAGCCCTCGCCGGACCGACCGAACTCGGCCGGTAGAGGGCAATTGGACTAGGCCAGGGGCTTGGGGATGGATGTCGAAGCGCTGCGACAGATGCTTACCGAACGGAGAGGGGCGATCAGGCCCGAGAGTGTGGGGCATGTACGGTCCGACCCGAGGGGCAGGAAGTCGCCGGGGCTGACACAGGCACAGATGGACCAGTTGCTCATACGGGCACCGGGAACGTACGGCAAGCTGGAGCGGGGGGTTCTGGACAACCCTTCGCCGGAGTATCTGCGCGACATCGCCGAGATTCTGGGGTTCAGCGCACAGGAATGGGTCGTCTTCTACGGCTACGCCCGCGGCGAGCAGCCCCCGTTTTCGCTCGGCCGCCACATGACGGCGACCGAGGCACCAGGGCGCTGGGCGGACGTCATTGACGCGTACTCAGGGATTGCGTACCTGTGCGACCGTGGGTGGAACGTTCTCGCCTACAACGACGCCTTCGCCGCCATCTTTCCCGACCGTCGGGTGCCGCTGAACAGCATGCATTGGATGCTGTTCAGCGACGATGCCCGCGACAAGGTCCTGATGGACTGGGGGACTCGGTGGGCTCCTTTGGTGGTCCCCCAACTCCGCGTGGCACTGACGCAGTACAAGGACAACCCGACGCTGCGCTGGCTGGTACGACGCTGCCTGGCCGATCCCGTAACGCGCGACCTGTACAGAAGCGTGCCTCCCGGACACGCCCATCCCGACGGGTCGGAAAGGCCCTTGTTCCACTCGGAGCTCGGGCCCGGTTCGGTGACCATTTCCGTCAGCGAGCCGATCGGATCGCGTGGAATCCAGCTCTTCCAGCTGCTGTTCCACCCCGACGGCACAGCCCGGCCGAACCGGCCGACGTTGAAGTACCCGGCCGACCTGGATCCGACAGGCTATTTCCCTGCCCCGTCGGCCGGGCCTCAGCCGGACATGACCGAGTGAGTCAGTCGCACCAAGTGCCGTGACACGCGGTGGCGTAGTAGCCGGGCCCGAGCGCCACCAGAAGTCCCGAATCACCGGCGCCGGGCGGGGTCTCGTACGTACGGGCCAGAACGTCCAGGACAGCTACGCCACCCAGGTTCCCGTTCTCCCCCAGGCTGTCCCACGAGTGCCCCAGCAGCTCGGCTTCGAGGCCGAGCTCCTCCTCGATACTCGTGAGGATCCGCGGCCCGCCGGGGTGAATCACCGCCCAATCGGGCTGGTGCGACGGCGAGTTCGTGACGGTGTCCAGCCACTTGCGCAGCGGCGGCATGACGTCCAGGACGGCCTCGGGGCCCTTGCCGGTGGAGTTGAAGTGCACTCCCAGCTCGTCCACGCTGGTCCAATAGCGGTCGACGCTGTCGGAGAGCACGTACTCCCACGTGGCATCGATGCGGAAGCCACGGTCGAGGGGGGTGTCGGTGATGACGCATGCCCCTGCGCCGTCACCGAACAGGGCCTTGTAGATCATGGACCCCAAGTCGGTGTCCTCATGGCGGTAGACCGTGCTGAGTGTCTCGGCGGCGACCACCAGAGTGCGGCTGCCCGGGTGGGCCGCCACGTCATCCGCGCCACGGATGAGGAGTTGCGCCCCACCGCCGCACCCGAGGGTGCTCATGGGGATCCGCCGGATGTCGGGGCGCAGGCCGAGCGCGTTGACGAGATGGATGTCGAGGCCCGGCATGGTCCACGATGTGGTGTGGCTGGTGATGACCGCGTCGATGTCCGACGGCTTCAGCCCCGCGTTGGCGATTGCGGTCCGGGCCGCCTCCGCGGCCAGCCGAGCACTGTCGTCGAAGGACACGGCATTGCGCTCTCCGACTTTGGCGGTTCCGGAGACGGTCGGTGAGTGAAGCGGCCGGGTGAACCGGCGGGTACGTACGCCGGTGGCGCGAAGGATGCGCAGGAGCGACTCCAAGCGCGGATTGTCGCTGTGATGCCGCCGGACGTCGTCACAGATCTCGTCGGTGGTGATGACGTTTTCCGGCAGGGCTATGGCGGGGCGCGCAACGAATGCGGACAACGTGTCCTCCATGGAGCGGACGATAGAGGGGGATTCCACGAATGCCTGAGAGTTAAGTCCCCTGCATCTGGAGATGAGTTGAGGCTCATAGGGCTCGCAGAACGGTCGGGGCGGACTTGGGGAGCGCTTCGCCTGGTTCGAAGACCATCACCATGAGGCGAACGCGAGGGGACGACAAAGGCTCGGCCGCACAGAGCGTCACCCAACCGCGGCCCATTTCCGCGTGATTCATGGGGCGCACGTCACCGTCCGGGTGCGTGAACCTGCGGCCGTCGCCCGGTCTGCCGCCACCACCCGCTCTGTAGAGCGGACCCGTGACGGGGTCGGCGAGAATGTCCGCCTCCAGCTCGGCGAGCGTCTCATCGTGAGGCAACGCGGCGACTGCCGCCCTCATCTGGGGCAGGATCAGAGGCAGCCAGTGTTCCTGCCATCCGGCCAGGACATCTCGCGCGGCGGGATCGAGAACCATCCACCGCATCGTGTTGCTGGGGACCTTGCGGTCGGGAAACATCGCGGCGAACGGCTCGTTGTAGGTCACTACGCGCCAGCTTTGATCGCTGATGTAGGCAATGTGCGAAATGCTCTGGACGACCGTGTCCCATGCCCCGCTGACTTCCGTGCCGGAAGTGGGATGGAGGGGTGTCGGAGGGTCGCGATGCAGGATGTAAAGCCATAGCAGCGTCCACTCGTGCTCGTTGAACGCCAGCAGCCGGGCAACGTCCCGCAATAACTCCTCAGGCGGATTGGGGTAGTTACCCGTCTCGAGCCGGTTGTACGTACCGAGCGTTCGATGCAGCAGCTGATCGATCTGGGACTGGCTGAGACCCGGAGCCCGTCGTCCCTGCCTGGACGGTCGACACAAACCGTACTCTTCCGGGGCGATAGCGGCTCGCCGCTCGCGCAGCAACTGCTGAAGAGCTGCCTTGTCCATGCCCTCCCCCTGTTATCACGGCACCCCCGTCAAGGGAAGTCCTTTTGATCGGCCAATTTTTCCTGGGAAAAGTTCCCAGAAGTAATGATCGCATCTCTGCTGCATCATCAGACTCGGGTTCGGCCTACGGGGGTGGACGAACCCATTCGCCACCGCAACACGGTGAGTGGCGCGTCTCTAACGGGAGGGGGGACGATGCGGTCATCGTTCGACGGTAAATGGCGGCAATGGGCAGAGCTCATACGGCGGCAGTTACCACGTTCCGGCTTACGCCCTGCCTTGGGCTGATTCGACTACTTGAGACACTAGCTTCTCGGCCACTGGCTGGAAAGATGTCCCGCGCAAGCAGGAGCGGAGCCGCCGCTCAGCCGCCGGAAGCAGTCACTCATTTCCCTTGCACCATCGCGCAGTTGCGGGCATCGACGACCACGCACCGCGCGCCCGCGGCCGCACACTCGCGCGCCGCGCCATCCGCCGGGCAGGCGGCGCACCGCACCAGGTGCCCGCCTCCCGGCTGCTGTCGCGCCCCTGGCCAGGGGCGTGGCGCCATGCCGGTTCAGACCGCGGGCGAGACCGCCACGCAGATGGCGGTGTCGAACTCCTTCTTCACGGTCTTCTCCTTGAGCACCCGGCCCTTGTACGTGATCCTGCACGTCGCCTCACCCTTCTCCCCCAGGCCCGCCGCGACAGACGGGGCTTCGGTGCCCTTGAGCGTGACCGTCTTGCGCCACGGCACCTTCGGACCCTTGACCGGTTCCGTGCCCTTTTCGCTGCCGAAGTCAATCTCCTCGACACCGGTTCCGGTGACCTCGTACGTGACCTCGTAGGCCTTGTTCTCCACATCGCCGTCCGTCCAGCAACCGGAAGCGGTCACGGCAAAGCCGGTGACGAGGAGAACGGGCAGAACAGTGCGGACGGGGCGCTTCACTTGCGAATCCTTTGGCGGTACTTGGAACGACTGGCCAAGATTAAACGCGAGGTAAAGCTACAGCAAAACAGCCGTAAGGGGAATCCCCCGATCCGTCCGCTCCGGATCACTAACGGCGGCCGAGGGCCTTCGCGTTCGTATGCGCCCAGCTCGCCAGGCCGACGCCGATGGCGACGAGAGAGACATACGCGAGCAACACCGGGGTGAAGCCGTCGGACAGCCAGCCGAGGAGGCCCCGGTGGTCATGGTTGACGAGGAGCCGGAAGAGCCCCTGAGCGAAGGTCACCGTCAGCGCCATGCCGAGGACCTGCAGGACGTCGTATTTCACAGCCTCTCCTCCCGTGAGGTAATGGGATACGAACGTATCAATCGGCGCGGGCCAAATGGCTTGATTACAGGGGAAAATCTTGCATTACGTCACACATTTTTCGATGCTACGGTGAGGCTCATGCGTGACGAAAACCCGACGGCGTGCCTGATGTGCAGCACGCGCGTCGCCCCCTCGACGCGCGGCCGTCCCGCCGTCTACTGCTCCCGCAGCTGCCAGGCCCGGGCGTACCGTCAGCGCAAGCGGCAACTGCCCGAACCGGGCGCCCCGGCAGTGCCGACAGCCGCACGGCTGACGAACACGCAGGCGCGCCAACGGCATCGGATCGCGGAGGCGGTGTGGCGCATCGCCGCCGAAGAGGGTCTGGACGCGGCGAGCGTGCGCCGGATCGCGGCCGAGGCCGACGTATCGCTGCGCGTGGTCCAGTACCACTTCGACAGCAAGCACGCCCTCCTCGTCGACGCGCTGCGCCGGCTGCACGAGGAGAACGAGCGGCTGGCCAGGGCGCGTTTCCCTTCCGGCCTGACGGACCCGCGGACGCTGCTGCGGGCGCTTCTGGACGAGCTCCTGCCGCAGGACGAACAACGCGCCTTCGCGCTGCGGGTGTTCGCGGCGTACTACGCCCGCAGCCTGACCGACCCGTCGCTCGCGGCGGTCTTCCTGGCCGCCGAGCATCCGCTGGAGGCACTCGCCGCGGACTTCATCGAGGCGGGCCAGGCCGCGGGGACCACCGCCCCGGGCCTCGACGCGCGGCACGAGGCGGATCTGCTGGTGTCGGGAACCACGGGCCTGGGCCTGGACGTCGTGCACGAGCGCCGCTCACTGGCGGACGTAGGGGCGGTGCTGGACTACCACCTGTCCCGCATCTTCCCGGACGCTACGAGGACACGGCCTCCGTCACCGAGCGGCCCGGGAGCGGGCTGGAGTAGACAACGCTCGTGGTGACGGAACCCAGGGCGGCGACGCGGCCCGCGGTCCGTTCCAGGTCGCGCATCGAGCGTGCGACGACCTTGAGGACGAAGCAGTCCTCGCCCGTCACATGGTGCGCCTCCACGATCTCGGGAGTCGTCCCGAGCAGGTCGTGGAACGGCTTGTAGTTGCCGGTCGGGTAGCGGAGGCGGACGAAGGCCAGGATGCCGAGCCCCAGGGACTCAGGGCTCACGACCGCGGAGTAGCCGGAAATGACACCGCTCTCCTCCAGCCGCCGGACCCGCTCCGTGACGGCGCTCGGCGACATGGAGACACTACGGGCCAACTCGGCATAGCTGGCCCGCCCGTTGCGTTGCAGGGCTTCCAGGATGCGTATATCAGTGGCGTCAAGGGATTCAGCGGCCATGGCCGATTGATAGCACGGATTCCACGGCGAGAAGCACGCAGGGGCGTTGATCGCGGGTTCAGGGCGAGGTGCCGTGACCATAGCGTTTACGGCATGACGAATGCACAGCAGATCAGCCCCGCTCTCCGTACCCCGCCGGCCGCACCCGCCGAGGCGGCGGCCTTCTTCGCCGCGCGCCTCGCCTTCGAGGCGGACGTGTCCGACGTCCGTGCCTCGCTGGTGTCCGGCGAGGCAGGGTTCGTGCTCGTCGACTCGCGGGGCGATGCGGCATGGGAGCAGGCGCACGTACCGGGTGCGGTGCACCTGCCCACCGCCGACATCCCGACGCGCGCCGCGGACCTGCTGGATCCGGCGGTTCCGGTCATCGTCTACTGCTGGGGTCCCGGCTGCGACGGCGCGACCCGTGCGGCGCTCGCGCTCGCCCAACTCGGCTACCGCGTCAAGGCGATGATCGGCGGGATCGAGTACTGGATCCGCGAGGGCTTCCCCGTCGAGGGCGCGAACGGCCTCGAGCAGCGGGCAGCCGACCCGTTGACGGCACCGATCGGGTCCGTGCACTGCGCCTGCTGAACTCCTGCCGGACTACCTATGGGGAACGGCCTCCGGAGACGGCGCCGGCTGGAGGGCGCCGAGGACCCACGGCATGTACTCCGGAGGCGCGGCGATGAGCACCCGTTCATCACCGTCGCGGCACTCTGCGATCTGGCCTTCCGGCATGTCCGGCCCTGGGTCCGAGCGGTACGGCGGCCGGACGCGTTCCACGACGAGCGTGCGCGGCACGGGCTTGCGGGCGATCTTGCCGGTGGGGTCGGGGGTCGACGCGAGGAAGCCCGGACCGGCGACGAGGACGTTGAAGCCGTCCACGCTATAGGGGACGTCGCCGAGGACGAAGCCGTCGAAGAGCTCCTCCCTGCTGGGGACGAGCGGGGTGACCTCGATCGTGTCACTCGTCCGCCGCCGGTCCGCCCGGAGCCTCCAGGCGACCGTGGCGGCTGCCACGAGCACGCCGGGTACGGACCCGAGCGCGGTGTACCGCAGCGCCTCGCCCATGTCCGAGGTCAGGTAGACGGCCAGCGCCCCGACGCCGCCGACCCAGAGCGCCGTCATGCCAGGTACCACGAGTTGCCAGGGCGAGACCCTCTGAGACACGGCCGACCGGCGGGCCAGCCAGTAGGCGCCGAAGAAGTTGGCCACGGACAGGGCCAGCAGACCGATGCCGATGGAGGCCGGGAGGCGGTAGTCGCCCCTCGGGTCCTCGTAGGTGTACTGCCGCACCCCACGGAAGTCGATGAAGCGGACGTCGCCCCGCCAGTACCACAGGGTCACCTGGTCACCGGGCTTGACCATGCCGAAGACTGATCGGCCGCCGCTGCCCATGCGGATGGTGTGCGTGGACCTGTCGGGCACGGTGACCTTGATCCACTCCCGTGGCGTCTTGTAGTGCTCGACAACGGTCGTGTCCACGCGGGCCGTCACCGGCCGCTCGCATTCCGACGACGGAGCCTGCGCGGGGCACGCCGTGGCGGCGACGAAGTCGCGTTCCGCGGCGATCCTGTTGGGGACGAGGACGCACAGCAGGGCGAGCGAGGCGATCGCCATGACGAGACCACCGATGGCCGCGAAGACGGCACTCCTCCGGTCCTTACGGGACACACCAGGCGAATGATTCGACATGCGCTCATTGTGCGCTTGGGGTCTGGCGGGGTGACCGGGGGGCCGGGGAGCCGAGGCCGGTGGCTGGTTGGGGGCGGCATGGTGCTCGGGTGGGTGCGGGTCTCGTCTCGCGCCTTCGGCGCACTGCGGCGGGCTACGGGCGAGGAGGGGGCCTGGCTGATGCGCGCTGCCGGGTGCCGGTCCACTGGGCTGCGCGGGTGGGGGGTGCGGCTTGGACTCCGCCAGCGGTGAGTAAGTTACGTTCCTGGAATCGAATACTCCTTGTTTGTCAACTCACCGCTATTCAACGGTAAACCACTTGCCACGCATCAACAGCCCCAGATATCGCCCCTGTTACCGCCGCGAGGGGTGACTGGCGAACCGGGTACCGGTTTCCGCCCGAGAACAGCCCTCAGACGTAAGGAAACCGGTACCCGGTTCGCCGTTCGGCATCCAGGCTGTGGCACACGGGACCCGCGAGGCCCAGCCCACCCCCGCACAGCGCAACGGATCGGCACCCGGCAGCGGGCACCAGCCAGGACCCCCTCCTCGCCCGTAGCCCGCCGCAGTGCGCCGAAGGCGCGAGACGAGACCCGCACCCACCCGAGCACTATGCCGCCCCACCAAGCCGCGCAGCAGCGCAGCTCACTCCGCATCGTCCGAACCCGCCCCCGCACCCACCCCCTCGCCCAGCTGGAACCAGACCTTCTTGCCGATCAAGTCGAGGCCGTCCCATACCCACGTGACGCCGGAGGCGTCGGAGAGGTGGCGTACCAGCGTCAGTCCCCTGCCGCCCTCCGCGTCCGTGCAGGCCGGGCGTGGCCAGGGGAGACGGGTGGGGTCGTCGTCGCGTACGGCGACCATGACGTGGGTGGGGTGGACGGCCATCTCCACGGTGAGGTCGGCGACGCGGGCGTGGAGCACGACGTTGGCGACGGCGTCGGAGACGCAGATGCGGGCGTTCTCGATGAGGGCGGGGCGATCCACTGCGTTGAGGGCTGCGGTGACGAACTCCCTGGCGAGGCGGGCGGTAGTGGGGTCCGCTGGTGCGGTGATCGTGTAGGACTTCTCGGATCCGGGGGTGGGGGCACTACGGGAACAACTGAGCGTAGCCGTACTCATGGTGAGCCTCCTGGCGCGGGTTCGGGCCTTCGACACACGCCGACGTCCGCGATTCCGGCAACCAGCCAGACTCTCAACAGGCCTGGCCAGAGCGGCACTTCGCGCCTTCGCGACGATGCGGCGCGGCACTGCCAGGACCTTAGAGCACAGAGGCGCACCCGTTCTACCGATACGGCAAACCCGTTGGGATTACATGTCGCTCAACTGACCAGCATGGCAGCATGGGGCGCGACTCCAGGGGAGGAAGAGCGCACGTGCCACCGAGATCAGCACCGACCGCACGGCAGCAGCGACTTGGCTCGGAGCTGCGCAAGATGCGAGAGCGCTCTGGAATGAGCGCGCCACAAGCAGCCGAGCAACTGGGCACGAACCGGACCGGCATCAGCAACATCGAGGCCGGGCGCTTCGGCGTGAGCACTGAACGTGTCAGGGCTCTCGCGAAAATCTACGGCTGCACCGATCAGCTTTACATCGACGCATTGGCGAGGATGGCTGAGGAGCGCAGACGGGGCTGGTGGGAGGAATACCGCGACATGCTCCCCAACAGCGCCCTTGACCTTGCCGAATTGGAACACCACGCCGTCGCTTTTCGGACAGTCCAGATCATGCACATGCCCGGGTTGCTGCAGACCGAGGAATACGCGCGAGCAGTCTTCGCGCAGGCGGTGCCGACACTCAGCCCGGTCGTCCTTCGGCGTAAGGTCTCACACCGCTTGCGCCGTCGCGACGTACTTGACCGGCCGAACCCGCCTGCGTGCACGTTCCTGATCCATGAAGCGGCACTGCGCATGGAGTTCGGAGGTCGAAAGGTGGCTCGCACCCAGCTTGAGCATGTCCTCAGGGAGTCTCAGCGCGACAACATCACCGTCCGGGTCATCCCGTTTTCCGCCGGCGGTTTCCCTAACGCCGGGAGTTCCACGCTCTACGTTTCCGGCCCCGTTGCCAACCTCGACACCGTGCAGCTCGACACACCGACAGGGTCGGCATTCGTGGATACGGAGTCACAGTTGACCAATTACCGGGCAGTGCTGGACCGTACCGAGGAGAAGTCCCTCACCCCTGATCAGTCGCAGGACTTCATCCACGAAGTGGCACAACACGTATAGAGGCGCAGAAACAGTGGAAACCCAATGGCTCAAGTCATCGTTCTCAACCGACACAGACAACTGCCTTGAACTGGCCCCAACCCCCCGCAGAATACTCATCCGTGAAAGCGACGCCCCCACCACCGTGATCGCCGCCACCCCCACCGCACTGCGCGCCCTCCTCACCCACGCCCGCAGTGCGGTCAACTCCCCCTACGCGCACACCTCGTAGTCATCGAACCGCGGAGCCGCCCCGCGCGAGCGGCTCCGCAGCACCCAACTGCCCGCCCCCCTACGCCGCCTGCGAAGGCGCCGGCTTGAGGACCGCGAACGGGGCCCCGAACGGGTCGGCGACCCAGGCGATGCGGCCGACGTCCGGCACATCGGACGCCGGGATCAGCACCGTGCCGCCGTTCTCCTGCGCCGCCGCGACGAGCGCGTCCGCGTCCGCCACGCTGAAGTACGGGATCCAGCGCGGCTCGTCGCCCTCCTGCAGCGGCGCCAAGCCGCCGAACGCCGCTTGCTGCTGGTCGCCGTCAGCGGTGGACAGGA
Organism: Streptomyces sp. SX-6; assembly: GCF_059089585.1. Classification (NCBI taxonomy): domain Bacteria; kingdom Bacillati; phylum Actinomycetota; class Actinomycetes; order Kitasatosporales; family Streptomycetaceae; genus Streptomyces; species Streptomyces sp. SX-6. The sequence continues at coordinate 69,657 of NZ_JBTHHU010000005.1, forward strand.
TCTTGTACGTCATGCCGGGGACCTCCATGTCCTCCCCGCGCCATCCGAACAGCGAGCGGTAGAAGGCGAACGCCGCAGTCGCGTCGGCGACATGGAGCTCGGCCCAGCACAGTGTGTTGTCCTCCGAGGCCCGCTCGAGGCCCGCGACGGCCGCCGGCTGCCAGACGGCGAACTCCGCACCGCACGGGTCGGTGAGACAGGCCATGCGGCCGGCTTCCATGACGTCGAACGGGGCGACCCGCACCCTGCCGTTGTGCTGCTCGACGGACTTGGCGGTGGCGTCGGCGTCAGGGGTCTGGAAGTACACCGTCCAGGCGGAGGACGCGCCCTCCTCGGTCAGCGGGCCGACGGCGGCGACCGTCTTGCCGTCCTGCTGGAAGAAGCCGTAGCCGCCCGCGTCGGGACCGGCGGACTGGAAATCCCAGCCGAAGACGGCCGTGTAGAAGGCGGCTGCCGCCTCCGTGTCGGGGCTGCCGAGATCGATCCAGCTCGGCGCTCCGGCGACAAAGTCAGTGGTGAGCATGGTGGTGTGCTCCTTCGACGGTTTTCGGCGAAACGTACGGAGACATCGGGCAGGGCGACGCCCGCGGAGGCCCTTCCCCCCCACCCGGACTCAGTCTGGCACCGGCCACTGACAATCGCCCGGCTATGCGAGCGCGGGCGCCCCCGCGTGCACAACCGGAGCGGGAGCGCAACCATGGAAGCAAGAAGCAGATGGAGGCTCGCCATGCTTGTGAAGGACATCATGCACAAGGGCGCGCACTGGATACCGAAGAACGAGACGCTCGAGCACGCCGCCCTGCTCATGCGCCAGCTGAATGTGGGTGCGCTGCCCGTCAGCGACGAGGACGAACGCCTCTGCGGGATCGTCACCGACCGCGACATCGTGATCAACTGCGTGGCGGAAGGCCATGATCCGTCCCGCTGCACCGCGGCCGATGTCATCCACGGGACGCCTCGGTGGGTCCGGGACGACGCGCCCGTCGAAGAGGCGCTGTACGAGATGGGCAGCCGCCGCATCCGCCGTATGCCGGTGATCGACGAGCACAAGCGGCTGGTCGGCATGCTGAGCGAGGCGGACGTGGCACGGCACCTGCCGGACGACCAGGTCGCCGCGTTCGCGGGGCGGATCTACTCGCCCGCTCCCCCGGCGTCCTGATCACGAACATCATCGGCGGTCAGGCGATCAAGCGAAGAAGCCGCCGTCGATGTTGAGCGTGCTACCCGTGATGAAGGAGGCGGCAGGGCTGGCAAGGAACACGACTCCGGCCGCGATCTCCTCGGGGCGGCCGTAGCGGCCCATCGCATTGGCGGCGCGCTGGCCGTCGGAGCTCGGGCCGTCCTCCGGGTTCATGTCCGTGGCGATCGAGCCGACCTGGACGACGTTGACGGTGATACCGCGGGGGGCCAGGTCGACTGCGGCGCCCTTGCTGTAGCCGATGACGGCGGCCTTGGTCGCCGCGTAGTCGGCGATGCCGGGCCGCAGGGGGCGGCTGGAGATGATGGAGCCCATGGTGATGATGCGGCCCTCCTCGCCGATCACGGTGGATGCGGCGCGGATGGCGGCCGTGATACCGCCGTAGTTGACGGCGAGTTGGTGGTCGAGGGCGGCGGTGTCGGCGTCGGGGTTGTCGACCGCCGTGCCGCCGACGATCACTCCGGCGTTGTTGACGAGGATGTCGAGGCGGCCGAAGTCCTTGGCGACGGTGTTCACCAGGTCGGTGACCTGGGTGGGGTCCGCCTGGTCCGCCTTGTAGGCGCGCGCACGGATGCCGCCCGCCTCCAGCTCCTCGGCCACGGCTTCCGCCTTGTCCGCGGATGCGGCGTAGCTGATCGCCACGTCCGCGCCGGCCTCGGCGAGGGCGCGGGCGGTGGCCGCGCCGATGCCGCGCGAGCCGCCGGTGACGAGGGCGACCTTGCCGGTCAGGGGCTTGCCGAAGGTGGTGTTCATGAATCCTCCCCTAGTTCTGTACCGCTCGGTACGTAAGAGGGAAAGTATCATATCGATCGGTACAGAAGTCACCGAGGAAATCGGGGAAGGGGAAGGCCATGGCGAGGACCGGGCGTCCGCGTGGGTTCGATGCCGATGAACGGCTGGACCGCGCCATGCGGGTGTTCTGGCAGAAGGGGTACGAAGGGACCGCTCTGTCCGATCTCACGGAGGCGATGGGCATCAACAGGCCCAGCCTGTATGCCGCTTACGGCAACAAGGAGGAGCTGTTCCGCAAGTGCCTCGACCGCTACCTGGAGGGGCCGGCGAGCCATGTCCGCGAGGCGTTCGACGAACCGTCCGCGCGAGGGGTCGCCGAGCGGCTGCTGCGCGGGGCGGCCGAGGTTGCCACGCGAGAGGACGGCTGCCCCGGCTGCCTGATGGTGCACGGGGCGCAGGGCGGACCCGCGCTCGACGAGGTGATCGCGCGGCGGCAGGCCGGGGAAGTGGCGCTGCGGGCGCGGTTCGAACAGGCCCGGGAGGACGGGGAGTTGGGGGAGGGCGTGGATGTGGCCGCGCTGGCGCGGTTTGTGTGCACGGTGATGCGTGGGGTCGGGGTGCAGGCGGTCAACGGGACCACGCGGGAGGAACTCGAGCAGATGATTGACGTTGCGATGGCGGCGTGGCCCACGCAGTGAGGGCCCAGTGATGTGGGAATGCTCCCCTCATGCGCACCCGCCATCGGCTCGCCGCCGACGCCGCGTTGCTGGTTACCGCTGCCGCCTTCGCGCTGCCGCTCGTGTGGTTGCTGCTGGCGTCCGTTGACGCCGAGGCGGGGCTGAGCGTACGGGCGCCCTCGTCCCCCACGACGGAGAACTTCTCCACCGTGCTGACGGACGACATCACGTTCACCCCGATGCTCAACAGCCTCATCCTGTGCGGCGGGGCCACCGCGCTCACCGTGGTGTGCGCGGCGCTGGCCGCGTACCCGCTGTCCCGTTTCCGGTCGCGGTTCAACCGGCCGTACCTCCTCACGATCCTGTTCTCGACCTGCCTGCCGATCACCGCCGTGATGGTGCCGGTGTACGGCCTGTTCGTGCAGGTGGATCTGATCGACACGGTGTTCGGCACGGCACTGTTCATGGCGGCGACCCAACTCCCCTTCGCCATCTGGCTGATGAAGAACTTCATGGACGCCGTACCGAAGTCGCTCGAGGAGGCGGCGTGGACGGACGGTGCGAGCTGGCTGCAGACACTGACCCGGGTGGTGCTGCCGCTGATGGGGCCCGGGGTGACAGTGGTGTCTATCTATTGCTTTGTCCTGATGTGGGGCAATTTCTTTGTGCCATTCCTGCTGCTCCTCACACCCGACCGGCTGCCGGCGGCGGTCACGGTGTTCACGTTCTTCGGGAACTACGGCCAGGTCGCGTACGGGCAGCTCGCCGCGTTCTCGATCCTCTACTCGACGCCCGTCGTGCTGCTCTACGCCCTCATCGCCCGCCGCCTGGGCGGCGGCTTCGCGCTCGGCGGGGCCGTGAAGGGCTGACCCCGGCGGGGATCCGGCGGGGGCCCGGCAGGGGGCGGTGCGACCGCGGGATGACGGTGTCCGTCTCAAGGACTACGGGGGCGGGGGTCCACCGCCCAAAAGTGCGATGCCTTATTCCGGTCATATGGCTGACGTCTGGGCGGCTTGTGGCTTCGAGAATTGGAGGTGTTGATTCCACGCGTCCCCCCACTATCCCGAGGAGACCCTGTGTCCCATGCGGCTCCCCTGACCACCATCCCCCGTAGCGGTGCGGTTGTCGCCCGTGCCCATGACCTGAGCAAGGTCTACGGCCATGGCGAGACCCGGGTCGCCGCGCTGGACTCGGTCGCCGTCGAGTTCCGCCGTGCGGAGTTCACCGCGATCATGGGGCCGTCGGGCTCCGGCAAGTCGACGCTCATGCACTGCATGGCCGGGCTGGACTCGGTCTCGTCCGGTTCCGTGCGGATCGGGGACACCGAGCTGTCCTCGCTCGGCGACCGGCAGCTGACCAAGCTGCGCCGGGACAAGGTGGGGTTCATCTTCCAGGCGTTCAACCTGCTGCCGACGCTGACGGCGCTCGAGAACATCACGCTGCCGATGGACATCGCGGGGCGCAAGCCGGATCACGAGTGGCTGCAGCAGATCGTGACCACGCTGGGGCTGAGCGGGCGGCTCGCTCACCGGCCGAGCCAGTTGTCCGGCGGACAGCAGCAGCGGGTCGCGGTGGCGCGGGCGCTCACGGCCAAGCCGGAGATCATCTTCGCGGACGAGCCGACGGGGAATCTCGATTCGCGGTCCGGGGCCGAACTGCTGGGGTTTTTGCGGGAGTCGGTGCGGGCGCTCGAGCAGACGGTGGTCATGGTCACGCATGATCCGGTCGCCGCGTCGTACGCGGACCGGGTGCTGTTCCTGGCGGACGGGCGGATCGTGGACGAGATGCACGGCCCTACGGCGGACGCGGTGCTCGACCGCATGAAGGCGTTTGAGGCCAGGGGCCGTGTGAGCTGAGCCCCGGTCCCGCCCTTTCACCGTTTCCTCCGAGGCTCCGCCCCGGACCCCGAAACCGCGCTCCGCGCGGTTGTCCTCAAACGCCGGACGGGCTGGATTGTGCCCTCCAACCTGAAAGTTACCCCGTGTTCCGTACCGCTCTGCGCAATCTCCTCGCGCACAAGACCCGGCTGATGATGACCGCGCTCGCGGTCCTCCTCGGCACCGCATTCGTCTCCGGCACGCTCGTGTTCAGCGACTCCGTCGGGCAGGCGTACCGCAACAAGCTGTCGAAGAGCCTCGACGACGTCGCCGTGTCCGTGATGGCGGGGCGCCCCAGCACCGATTCCGACCGCCAGGGTGCGCTCGACTCGCGCGTGGTGGACCGGATCCGCGCGCTGCCCGGTGTCGCGTCCGTACGTCCGTCCGTCACCGGCGTCGCCACGGTCGCCGACAAGCAGAACAACCCCGCGGGCAGCGACTGGGGCAGCTTCGGCGCCAACTACGTGCCCGGCAAGGACGGCAAGGACAGCCGTTACCCGATCGTCCAGGGCAAGGGGCCGACCTCCCGCGGTGAGATCGTTCTCGACCGGACGACCGCCGACAAGGCCGGGGTCAAGGTCGGCGACACCGTCCGGCTGGCGATCGACGGGCCGGTCATGACCAAGAAGCTCGTCGGCATCGCCGAGACCGACGACCCGCGCGTGAGCGCGGGCGGCAGCCTCGCGCTGTTCGACACGGCGACCGCGCAGCAACTGTTCACCAAGCGCGGCGAGTTCAGCGAGCTCGTCGTCTCCGCGACGCCCGGCACCGACCAGGGCAGGCTGACCGCCGAGGTCCAGAAGGTGCTGCCGAAGGGCTCCGAGGCCGAGAGCGGTGAGCATCAGGCGGCCCGCGAGGCCAAGATGATCGAGAACGACACCAGCTCGATCAGGAACACCTTCCTCGTCTTCGCCGGGATCGCGCTCTTCGTCGGCGTGTTCATCATCGCCAACACCTTCACCATGCTCATCGCCCAGCGCACCCGCGAGATCGCGCTGCTGCGTGCGGTGGGCGCCTCGCGCCGCCAGGTGGTGCGCTCGGTGCTGATCGAGGCCGGGCTGCTGGGAACGATCGCGTCCGCCATCGGCTTCGGGCTGGGACTCGGCATCGCCGTGGGCATGCGTACGCTGCTGAACTCCAACGGGGCCAAGCTGCCGGAGGGTCCGCTGGTCGTGGAGCCGAGCGCCGCCCTGTCCGCCGTCGCGGTCGGCGTCGTGGTGACCGTACTGGCCGCGTGGCTGCCCTCCCGCAAGGCGGCGAGGATCGCGCCGGTGGAGGCGCTGGCCTCCGTGGACCAGACGCCGGTCACCCGCAATCTCGTCGTGCGCAACGTCATCGGTGCCGCGCTGACCGCGCTGGGCGTGGCGGTCATGCTCTATGTGACGACCATGCGCGACATGAGCGGTCTCGAGCCCGCCATGGCGGGCTCGGCGCTCACGCTCACCGGCGTGATCGTCCTCGCCCCGCTGCTGTCCCGCCCGTTCGTGAAGCTCTTCGGCAAGGCGGCCGCCCGCCTCTCCGGCATCAGCGGCAAGCTCGCGCAGGAGAACGCGCTGCGCAACCCGCGCCGTACTGCCGCCACCGCGTCCGCGCTGATGATCGGCCTCACGCTGATCACCGGCCTGACCGTGGCCGCCGTCTCCGCGAACCAGGGCGTGGAACGGATGGGCAAGCAGGACCTGACCGCCGACTACAAGGTCAGCTCGAGCAGTTACCTGGGCCTCTCCCCCGACGTCGCCAAGAAGCTCCGCAAGCACGACGGCGTCGAGGCGGCCGTACCGCTGCGCACGCAGGGCTTCCAGGCCAACGGCGACCAGCCGTCGCTGCTGACGGGTACGGACCCGGCCGCGCTCGGCAAGGTCACCGACATCCGCTTCGTCAGCGGCTCGGCCGCCGACATCAGCGGCGGCAAGGTCGCGGTGGCCGAGGATTACGCCAACAGGCTCGGCCTGAAGGTCGGTTCGACGCTGTCCATGAGCTTCTACGACGGCAAGAAGGCCGCCGTGAAGGTCGTCGCGGTCTACGCGAAGAACGACGTCCTGAGCGACGTCGTCGGCACCACCGGCCTCGTCGACCCGCACATGGACCGGGTGCGCGACAGCGAGGTGCTGGTGAAGGCCGCCCCCGGCAAGGCCGGCGGCCTCCCCGCCACGATCAAGGAGACGCTGGGCAACAACCCGATCATCAAGGTGGAGAGCAAGGACGACCTGAACCGGTCCGCGGCCGGGAACCTCGACGACGTGCTCTACATGATGTACGGACTGCTCGGCATGGCCGTCGTCATCGCGGTCATCGGCGTCGTCAACACCCTCGCGATGTCGGTCTTCGAGCGCACCCGCGAGATCGGGATGCTGCGCGCGATCGGCCTGGCCCGCAGCGGGGTCAAGCAGATGGTGCGGATCGAGTCCGTGATGATCGCGCTGTTCGGCGCGGTGATGGGCGTGGGCGTGGGCATCTTCCTCGCCTGGTCGGGCGGGCATCTGCTGCGGTCCTCGTTCCCGCAGTACGAGATGGTCGTGCCGTGGGGCCGGATCGGGGTGTTCCTGCTGCTCGCCCTCGCGGTGGGCGTGCTGGCGGCCGTCTGGCCGGCGCGCCGGGCGGCGAAGCTGAACATGCTGGAGTCCATCGGGGCTCAGTAGCGGCCAGTAACAGCAAGGCGGTAAGGGCCGGTTCCACACCTGGGACCGGCCCTTACCTTTTTGTGCGTACTTGATCGGCAAGTGGGCGTGAACAACGCTGGACACCATGAACAACTCCCCCGTCACCGTCATCGGTCTGGGCGCCATGGGCAAGGCCCTGGCCACCGCCTTCCTCATCAACAGCCACCCCACCACCGTCTGGAACCGCACCCCGGACAAGGCCGATCCGCTCGTCGCGCTGGGCGCCGTCCGCGCGGAGTCCGTCGCCGAGGCCGTCGCGGCGAGCGAGCTGGTCGTCGCCTGCATCCTCGACTACGACTCGGTGCACGCGACGCTGGACGACGCCGCCGGCGCCCTTTCCGGCCGTACGCTCGTCAACCTCACCAACGGCACGCCCGGCCAGGCCCGCGAGATGGCCAAGTGGGCTGCCGGGCACGGGATTTCGTACGTCGACGGCGGCATCATGGCCGTACCGCCGGGCATCGGCACGGACCAGGCGTTCGTCCTCTACAGCGGCGCGCGGGAGGCCTTCGAGGCGCACCGGGAGACGCTGGAGCGGCTGGGTGCCGCGCACTTCGCGGGCGATGAGCCGGGGCTGGCGGCGCTGCACGACATCGCGCTGCTCAGCGGGATGTACGGGCTGTTCTCGGGGGTGATGCAGGCGTACGCGCTCGTCGGCTCGGAGAACGTGCCGGCGCGGGAGTTCGCACCGATGCTGGGGGCCTGGATGAACGCCATGGGCGGGAGCTTCGTCCCGCGCATGGCGGAGCAGTTGGACAGCGGCGACTACGTGACCGGCGTGACGTCCAACCTGGCCATGCAGACGACGGGTTTCGTCAACCTCATCCGGGCCTCGGAGGAACAGGGCGTACGGCCGGACCTGTTCACGGCCTTGCACGCGCTGATGAAGCGGCGGGTCGCCGACGGGCACGGCGCGGAGGATCTCACGGGGATCGTGGATCTGCTGCGGAAGTAACGGAACGGGCCGACAGCGTCGGCCCGTTCCGCGTTCGTTCCTAGAAGACCGACTCCGCCTCGTCCATGCGGTTCTCCGGCACCCGCTTCAGCTCGGTGACGGCGTCGGCGAGCGGCACCATCGTGATGTCGGTGCCCTTGAGGGACGTCATCTTGCCGAACTCGCCGCGGTGCGCGGCCTCGACGGCGTGCCAGCCGAAGCGGGTGGCGAGGACGCGGTCGTACGCGGTGGGGGTGCCGCCGCGCTGGACGTGGCCGAGGATGACCGGGCGGGCCTCCTTGCCGAGGCGCTTCTCCAGCTCGCCGGCGAGCGAGGTGCCGATGCCGGCGAAGCGCTCGTGGCCGAACTGGTCTATGGCGCCCTTGGCGTAGTCCATCGTGCCGGCGGCCGGGTGGGCACCCTCGGCGACGCAGATGACGGCGAACTTCTTGCCACGGGCGAAGCGTTCCTCGACCATCTTCACCAGATCGGCCGGGTCGAAGGCCCGCTCCGGCAGGCAGATGCCGTGGGCACCGCCGGCCATGCCGGACTCGAGGGCGATCCAGCCCGCGTGACGGCCCATGACCTCGACGACCATGACGCGCTGGTGCGACTCGGCGGTGGTCTTGAGCCGGTCGATGGCCTCGGTGGCGACGCCGACGGCCGTGTCGAAGCCGAAGGTCCGGTCGGTGGAGGAGATGTCGTTGTCGATGGTCTTGGGCACGCCCACGACCGGCATGCCCGCGTCGGAGAGCATCCGGGCGGCGGTCAGGGTGCCCTCGCCGCCGATGGGGATGAGCACGTCGATGCCGTACTCGCGGGAGAAGTCCTTGGCGCTCTCGCAGGCCTCGCGCAGGCGGGCGCGCTCCAGACGGGCGGAGCCGAGGATCGTGCCGCCGCGGGCGAGGATGCCGCTGACGGCGTCCAGGTCGAGCTTGCGGAAGCGGCCGTCCAGCAGACCCTTGAAACCGTCCTCGAAGCCGATGACCTCGTCGCCGTGCTCGACGAGCGCCCGGTGCACCACCGAGCGGATGACAGCGTTCAGGCCCGGGCAGTCGCCGCCCGCCGTGAGGACTCCGATGCGCATGGTGCTGTGTCTCCTGCTCGCTACTGGTACCTGTGAGCCGGACCCGATTGTTCCACGGGCCCGCCGGTGCTGCCGCACCCGAGCCGCACTCCGGACGGCCACCCGCCTGACGAGCGCCTTATCCAGGGTCGCAGGTATTGTCAAGAGGGCAAGACCACCCTATCGGGTAATTTCCCACGACGGACAAACACGGCGATGGAGCAAGGAGAGCACGCGTGACGCGCAGCGTGTACGTGACCGGGACCGACCGCGGCGACGGACGCCAGGTCATCGAGCTGGGAGTCATGGAGCTCCTGACCCGCCATGTCGACCGGGTGGGAGTCTTCCGCCCGCTCGTGCACGGGGACGGGCCCGACCGGCTCTTCGACCTGCTGCGGGCCCGCTACCGGCTCGAGCAGTCCCCCGAAAGCGTCTACGGCCTCAGCTACGCGGAGGCGTCCGCCCTCCAGGCCGAGCGCGGCACGGACGAGCTGGTCGCCACCCTCGTCGAGCGCTACCTCGCGGTGGCCCGCGCGTACGAGTACGTGATCGTGCTCGGCACCGACTACGTCGGCTCCAACCTCCCCGACGAGCTGGCCCTCAACGCCCGCCTGGCGAACGAGTTCGGCGCCTCCGTGCTCACCGTCGTCGGCGGCCAGAACCAGAGCGCCGAGTCCGTGCGCGCCGAGGCCCGCAACGCCTTCCGCGCCTACGAGGCGCTGGGCTGCGACGTCGTCGCCCTGGTCGTCAACCGGGTCGACCCCGCCGACCGCGAGGCCATAGCCGCGCGGCTCTCGGCGAGCCTGCCCGTCCCCTGTTACGCGCTGCCCGAGGACGGCTCGCTCTCCGCGCCCACCGTGGCGCAGATCGTGCGCAAGCTGGGTGCCGAGGTGCTGCTCGGCGACGACGCCGGGCTCGCCCGTGACGCCAAGGACTTCGTCTTCGGCGGCGCGATGCTCCCGGCCTTCCTCCCCGCCCTGACCGAGGGCTGCCTCGTGGTCACCCCCGGGGACCGGGTCGACCTGATCGTCGGTTCGCTCGCCGCGCACAGCGCGGGCGCCCCGAACATCGCCGGTGTGCTGCTCACCCTCAACCAGAGGCCCGGCCCGGACATCCTGGCGCTCGCGGGCCGCCTCGCCCCCGGCACCCCGGTGGCCGCGGTGCACGAGGGCTCCTTCCCCACCGCCACCGAGCTCTTCGCCATCGAGGGCAAGCTGGACGCCTTCTCGCCGCGCAAGGCCGAGACCGCCCTGGGCCTCTTCGAACGGCACGTCGACACCACGGAGTTGACGAACCGTATCTCCGTCATGCGCTCCAGCCGCGTCACCCCGATGATGTTCGAGCACGAGCTGATCGAGCGCTCCCGCTCCGCCCGCCGCCGCGTCGTCCTGCCCGAGGGCACCGAGGAGCGCGTGCTGCGCGCCGCCGACGTCCTGCTGCGCCGCGACGTCTGCGACCTCACGCTGCTGGGCGAGGAGGACGTGATCCGCAAGCGCGCCGCCGAGCTGGGCATCGAGCTGGGCGAGGCGCAGCTCATCGACCCGCAGACCTCGCCGCTGCGCGAGCGCTTCGCCGAGATCTACGCCAAGGCCCGCGCCCACAAGGGCATGACCGTGGAGCTGGCGCACGACGTCGTCGCCGACGTCTCCTACTTCGGCACCCTGATGGTCCAGGAGGGCCTGGCCGACGGCATGGTCTCCGGTGCGGTGCACTCCACCGCCGCGACCATCCGCCCCGCCTTCGAGATCATCAAGACGGCGCCGGACGCGCAGATCGTCTCCTCCGTGTTCTTCATGTGCCTGGCCGACCGGGTGCTCGTCTACGGCGACTGCGCGGTCAACCCCGACCCGAACGCCGAGCAGCTCGCGGACATCGCCATCCAGTCCGCGGCGACCGCCACCCAGTTCGGCGTCGAGCCGCGCATCGCGATGCTGTCGTACTCGACCGGCACCTCCGGCTCCGGCGCGGACGTCGACAAGGTCCGCCGGGCCACCGAGATCATCCGCGAGCGCCGCCCCGACCTGCTGGTCGAGGGCCCGATCCAGTACGACGCCGCCGTGGACGCCAACGTCGCGGCCACCAAGCTGCCCGGCTCCCAGGTCGCGGGCAAGGCCACCGTGCTGGTCTTCCCCGACCTGAACACCGGCAACAACACCTACAAGGCCGTGCAGCGCTCGGCCCACGCCATCGCGGTCGGCCCGGTCCTGCAGGGCCTGCGCAAGCCCGTCAACGACCTGTCGCGCGGCGCCCTCGTCAGCGACATCATCAACACGGTCGCGATCACCGCCATTCAGGCGCAGGGCGAACAGCGCGGCGAGCGCGTCGAGCCCTGATGCCCCTCGGGCCCACGGCACTTGCCGTGGGCCCGCCCCCTTTCCTCCCCCCTCGTCTCTATACGGAAAGCCCCAGATGACTGCCAACGGCACCCGAGTCCTCGTCCTCAACTCCGGCTCCTCGTCGGTCAAGTACCAGCTGCTCGACATGGCGGACGGCTCCCGGCTGGCCGTCGGTCTGGTCGAGCGCATCGGCGAGGAGACCTCGCGTCTGGTCCACACCCCCCTCGCGACCGGCGGCGCCAAGCGCGAGACCGAGGCGCCGATCCGTGACCACGCCGCCGCGCTCGAGGCCGTCGCCGGCGAGCTGGCGGCCGACGGGCTGGGCCTGGACTCCCCCGAGCTGGCCGCCATCGGCCACCGCGTCGTGCACGGCGGCAGCGAGTTCACCGAGCCGACCCTGATCACCGACGAGGTGCTGGCCCACATCGAGCGGCTCATCCCCGTCGCCCCGCTGCACAACCCGGCCAACGTCACCGGCATCCGCACCGCCCAGGCGCTGCGCCCGGACCTGCCGCAGATCGCGGTCTTCGACACCGCGTTCCACACGACGATGCCGGAGTCCGCGGCGCGCTACGCGATCGACGTGGACACGGCGGACGCGCACATGGTGCGCCGCTACGGCTTCCACGGCACCTCGCACGCGTACGTCTCGCGCAAGACCGCGGAGCTGCTGGGCAAGGACCCGTCCGAGGTCAACGTGATCGTCCTGCACCTGGGCAACGGCGCCTCCGCCTCGGCCGTGCGCGGCGGCAGGTGCGTGGACACCTCGATGGGCCTGACCCCGCTCGAGGGCCTGGTCATGGGCACCCGCTCCGGTGACCTCGACCCCGCGGTGATCTTCCACCTGGCCCGTAACGCCGGGATGTCCGTCGACGAGATCGACTCGCTCCTGAACAAGAAGAGCGGTCTGATCGGACTGTGCGGAGACAACGACATGCGCGAGATCCGCCGTCGCATCGACGAGGGCGACGAGCGGGCGAAGCTCGCCTTCGACATCTACGTGCACCGGCTGAAGAAGTACATCGGCGCGTACTACGCGGTGCTGGGCACGGTCGACGCGGTGGCCTTCACGGCCGGCGTCGGCGAGAACGCGGCACCGGTGCGCGAGGCCGCCGTCGCCGGTCTGGACGCACTGGGCCTGGCCGTGGACGCGGGACTGAACGCGCAGCGCCAGGACGACGCGCGGCTGGTCTCCCCCGCCGGCGCCCGGGTCGCGGTCGCCGTGGTGCCCACCGACGAGGAGCTGGAGATCGCCACGCAGGCGTACGCCCTGGTCACCGCTTGATCACCGGCCCGTCTCCTGTTCTTTCCCACAGCTCGAATATTCCGCTCTGAAACAAACCGATAGGATCGCCCCATGCGCCGTTCCAAAATCGTCTGCACCCTGGGCCCCGCCGTCGACTCCTTCGAGCAGCTGAAGACGCTGATCGAGGCCGGCATGAACGTGGCCCGTTTCAACATGAGCCACGGGTCCCACGCGGAGCACGAGGACCGTTACAACCGCCTTCGCAAGGCCTCCGAGGCGACCGGCCGGCCGGTCGGCGTGCTGGCCGACCTCCAGGGCCCGAAGATCCGTCTGGAGACCTTCGCGGACGGCCCGGTGGAGCTGGTGCGCGGTGACGAGTTCACCATCACGACCGAGGACGTCCCCGGCGACAAGACGATCTGCGGCACGACCTACAAGGGCCTGCCCGGCGACGTCACCAAGGGCGACCAGGTCCTGATCAACGACGGCAACGTCGAGCTGCGCGTGACCGAGGTCGAGGGCCCGCGCGTGCGGACCATCGTCATCGAGGGCGGTGTCATCTCCGACCACAAGGGCATCAACCTGCCCGGCGCGGCCGTCAACGTCCCGGCGCTGTCCGAGAAGGACATCGAGGACCTGAAGTTCTCGCTCGCGATGGGCTGCGACATGGTCGCGCTGTCCTTCGTCCGCGACGCCAAGGACGTCCAGGACGTCCACCGCGTCATGGACGAGGTCGGCCGCCGCGTGCCGGTCATCGCCAAGGTCGAGAAGCCGCAGGCCGTCGAGAACATGCACGAAGTCGTCATGGCTTTCGACGGTGTGATGGTGGCGCGCGGCGACCTCGCGGTGGAGTACCCGCTCGAGAAGGTCCCGATGGTGCAGAAGCGCCTCATCGAGATGTGCCGCCGCAACGCCAAGCCGGTGATCGTCGCGACCCAGATGATGGAGTCGATGATCACCAACTCCCGCCCCACGCGCGCCGAGGCGTCCGACGTCGCCAACGCGATCCTGGACGGCGCGGACGCGGTCATGCTGTCGGCGGAGTCCTCGGTAGGCGCGTACCCGATCGAGACCGTCAAGACGATGTCCCGCATCGTCGAGGCCGCCGAGCAGGAGCTGCTCTCGAAGGGCCTCCAGCCCCTCGTCCCGGGCAAGAAGCCGCGCACGCAGGGCGGTGCGGTGGCCCGCGCGGCCTGTGAGATCGCGGACTTCCTGGACGGCAAGGCGCTCGTCGCCTTCACCCGCTCCGGCGACACGGCCCGCCGCCTGTCCCGCTACCGCTCCCAGCAGCCGATCCTGGCGTTCACGACGGACGTCACCACCCGCAACCAGCTCACGCTGAGCTGGGGCGTCGAGACCTTCGTCGTGCCGCACGTCGACAACACCGACGCGATGGTCGAGCTCGTCGACGCGGAGCTGCTGAAGCTCAAGCGCTACAACGAGGGCGACACCATGGTGATCACGGCGGGTTCCCCGCCCGGCATCCCCGGCACCACCAACATGGTGCGGGTCCACCACCTGGGCAACGCCAACTGACGCCTGGCGCCTGGCACATCGGCTGTGGCCGCCATCCCCGTCGTGGGGGTGGCGGCCACAGCCGTTTTCGCTGCGGGGGGTTGCCAGTTGGATAGATTGCTAGCAATCTAGGACCCATGAGCGCCGAGCGACAACAGGTCAAACAGTTCAACGTGTACTTGCCCGTCAGTCTCATCCGCGAGGTCAAGCACCACGCCGTGGACACCGAGCGGTCGCTCTCCGCCATCGTCGAGGCGGCGCTGACCGAGTACTTGGGACACGCGGCCACCAAAGAGGAGGGGAAACATGTCGACTGACGGTTTCGAAGGCTTCCACGTCGAGACGCGCAACTACGGTGCCACAGCGGCCTTCTGGTCATCTCTCGGCTTCCGCAACGTCTTCGAGAGCGACCACGGCTCGGGGCACTGGGAGCACCCGACGGGCGGCCCGTACGTGTTCATCGTCGAGCAGCACGACGACCGCGAACCGGAGACCCGCCCGATCCTGAAGGTCACCGACGCGGCGTCCTTCGCCCCGGCCCGTACGCCGGAGTTCGTACAGCCCTTCACACCGCAGCACTGGGGCGTCTCGGAAGCGGTCGTACGCGACCCGGACGGACGCCATGTAAACCTGCAGGCACCGGTTTCGAGGGATTCGAGGGAGCAGTGACCGTGTTCGTCAGCTACGCCGAAGCAATCCTGGACGCACTCGGGGCGGACCCCGGCCGTCCGGCCCTGACCACCGCCGACGGTGCGCGGATCACCGCGGGCGAGTTCCGCGACAGCACGTACCGCCTGGCCCGGGAGCTGGCCGACCGGGGCGCGGCCCGCGGCACCACCATTACCCTGCTCACCGGCAACACGGCCGAGGCACTCGGCGCCCGCTACGCCGCGAGCCTCGCGGGCGCACGGGTGGTGCACCTCTACGACGGCATGAGCCCCGAGACCATGGCCGCCATCGCGGCGAGCGTCGACACGAAGCTGCTGCTCGTCGACCCCGAACAGTACGCGTTCGCCAGGGAGTTACTCCCCCTGATCGACGTCTCGGACGTACTCACCCTGGGCCCCGGCCCCTTCGGCGAGGACGCCGTCACCGCGTCCGCACGCCAACCGGCACAGCCACCGGCCGTACGGATCGAGCCGGACGACGACTTCTCCATCCGCCACACGGGCGGAACCACCGGAATCCCCAAGGGCATTCTCAACCTGCACGGCCCCTACCGCCGCGCCCTCGACGCCCCGCTCGCCGGCATCAGCGGCCGTCCCCGCTTCCTCGCCTGCACCCCGCTCGCCCACCTCGCCGGCCTCTTCACCGACCTCGCCCTCTACCAGGGCGGCTCCGTCGTACTCCAGCGCACCTTCGAGCCCGGGGATGTCCTGGCCGCGATCGAGCGCGAACACATCACCCACCTCTGGGTTCTGCCGCCCCTGCTCTACCAGTTGCTCGACCACCCGGCCCTGGCCGACACCGGCCTGTCCAGCCTGAGCAGCATTCTCTACGCCGGCTGTGCCGCCTCACCGACGCGCATCCGCGAGGCGTTCAAGGTCTTCGGCCCCATCCTGTCCACCGGATACGGCCAGTCGGAAGCCACGAACATCACCGTCCTCGGTCCCCACGAGCACACGCGCACCGGCCGCAGCGGGCTGATCAGCGTCGGCAGGCCCGTACCCGGCGTCGAGCTCGCCATCCGCGACGAGAACGGCACCACCCTGCCACCGGGCGAGGAGGGCGAGATCCACGTCCGCTCGCCCCGCATCATGCCCGGCTACTGGAAGCAGCCCGAACTCACCGCGGAAGTGATCCGCGACGGCTGGCTGCGCACGGGAGACGTCGGCTATCTCGACGAGGACGGCTACCTCTACCTCGTCGACCGGATCAAGGACCTGATCATCGTGGTCGGAGGCCACGTCTACCCGTCCGAGCTGGAGGACGTCCTCCTCACCCACCCCGCCATCGCCCAATGCGCGGTCTTCGGCGTCCGCGACGACCAGGAAACGGAGCACATCCACGCCGCCGTGGTCCCCGCCCCGGGCCACACCCCCGAGCTCGCCGCGATCCGCGACTTCGTCACGGCGCACAAGGGCCGGATGTACGCCCCCGAGGCCGTGCGCATCGTCTCCGCCATCCCCCTGACACCGGTAGGGAAGCCTGACAAGAAGCGGCTGCGCACGATGCTGGCCGACTGAACCGAAGGCCCGACATGAGAGAGGCCGGGATCGGTGTGAAACTGGGCTCGGAAGGGGTGATCCCCGTGCCGGACCCACCGCATGCGTCCGCCGGACCCGGCCCCGACACCGCCGTCGACGAGAATCGGCTGGAAGAGCTGATCATCGAGGCACAGACGGCCCTGCCGTACGAACTGCCCGGCCTGGCGAACCGGTGCGCCTCGGCCCTCGGCCTGGACACCGCGCTGCTCTACCTCGTCGACCTGCAGCAACAGCTGCTCATCCCGCTCGACGACGTCTCGGAGCCGCTGCCGGTGGACCGCTCACCGGCCGGCTGGGCGTACCGCACGCTCTCCCCACGGGTGGCCGACGCCGACGACGGCGTGATCGTCTGGATCCCCCTGATCGACGGTGCGGAGCGGCTGGGCGTACTGGCGGTACGGGCCGCCGCGCTCGACGGGGTGCGGTTGCGGCGCAGCCGGATGCTGGCTCATCTGTTCGCCATGCTGATCACCTCCAAGCGCGGCTACAGCGACTGGCTCGCCGCCCGTACCCGCACCGCGACCATGCGGCTGCCCGCCGAGATGTTGCGCGCCTTCCTGCCGTCCCACACCGTCGGCAGCAGCAGGTGCGTCTCGACCGCGGTCCTGGAACCGGCGTACGACGTCGCCGGCGACGCCTTCGACCACTCGGTGGTCAAGGACGTGCTGCACACCATGATCCTCGACTCGATGGGTCACGATCTGACCGCCGGCCTGACCACATCGGTGGCCATGGCGGCGGCCCGGAACGCCCGCCGCGGCGGCGGCGACCTGGCCGACATTGTCGGCTCCCTCGACCGGACGCTCGCCCAGTGGCTGCCCGACCATTTCGCCACCGGCGTGCTGTGCCGGCTCGACGCGGTCACCGGGGAGCTGCGCTGGGTCAACTGCGGTCACCCGCCGCCGCTGCTGATCCGCGGCGAGCGCGTGCTCGAAGGGGCGCTGGACAGCCCCCCGCAGCCACCGATCGGCCTGGCCGGCGGCCAACTCGCCCCGGCGGCCCGGAAAGTCCACGAGACGACACTGCAACCGGGCGACTGCGTCCTCCTCTACACCGACGGTGTCGTGGAGGCCCGCGACGAGGACGGTGCGGAGTTCGGCCTCGACCGGTTCACCGACTTCATCATCCGCTCCTCCGCCGCCGGCCAGCGCCCGGCGGAGGTCCTGCGGCTGCTCATCCACGCCATCCTCGACTACCAGCGCAACCAACTGCGGGACGACGCGACCATCTTGCTCTTCGAATGGCGCCCGCAGAGCTGGTGACCCTGGCCGTTTCACATCGCCTTTTGGCCAATTACCGAGCGGTGCCGGGCCATTCCTGACTGCCATCATGAGCCGCCCAGCCTCACCCACCCCACCGGCAGACAGGAACCACACATGCGCAGACGGCTCCGCACGCTCGCCCTCGCCCTGTTCCTCACCGCCGCCCTGGGCGCCGGCACGGCCCAAGCGGCCGACAAGGCCGATCCCGGTAAGCGCGTCTACAACGGCATGCAGATCATTTTCAGCCCGAACACGCCCAAGGCTTTCTGCACGATCGGCGCGGTGGGCACGGACGACCACCAGCGCCACATAGCCATCTCGGCGGGCCACTGCCTCAGTGACCCGAGGTACGCCGACCGCGAGATCCACGAGAACGTCGGCCCCGTCTACGACCGGAACAACATCGACTTCGGCCCGATCGGCTACATCCGGTACTTCAAGGACCCCGAGGGCTCGCAGACGGGCCATGTCACCAAGGACTACATGGTCATTGAGCTGGTCCCCGCGGTGACACTCTCCTCGCAGGGCCCCCACCTCAAGCAGACCGGCGTACTGAAGTACCCCAGCGGCCCCGTCAGCCCCAACGCCCTCAACCCCGCCCTCGACAGCGAGCGGGTGCTCACGACCGGCAACAACGAGATCATCACCTCGGGCCAGACGGGCACGTGGTTCGGCACCGTGATGAGCAACGACAAGGGCGTCTACCGCGCCCCCACCGTGCACTGGGCAGGCGACTCGGGCGGCCCGGTGATCTGGCACGTCCCCGGCACCGACCTGCCGTCCAACTCCAACGGCTTCCAGGCTTCCGGCCCTTGGGCCGGCATCGTCAAGGGCGCCACGCTGGCCTGGCCGCCCTCCCTCTACACCAGCTCGGCGAACATCGTCGCCGACCTGCGGGCGCGTGAGGCCGCCGACCCGGCGCACAACATCTACGGCGCGGGGTTCGAGGTGACCCCGAACCCGTAGCGCGGGGCGCCGACAGCCCGCGCATCGGCCGTGGCCGTCATCCCCGTTGCGGGGTGGCGGCCACGGCCGTTTGTCTGGGCAGCATGTCGGCTATGGACGGTCGAGAGCACCATCCATCGCATGGTTCAGCAGCGCGCGCCACGCGGCGGGTGCGACGGTGAGGACCGTCTCGGGGCGGTCACTCTCTCTGACGTAGATGGGGACTGGACAGCTAGTCGCCACCTCTATACATTCCCCCGTCCCAGCTGCCGAGCTGAAGCTTGATTTCTGCCATCTGAACTTCGGCATTACAACCCTTCACAGCGTGTACAGCACGTGCTGAACCAAACCAAGTGAGTCCCTCCTGGCATGGAACTCAGGTTCGACGCTGGGGTCAATTGCCGGCAGACCAGCCGCACTCAGCCTTGCGAACTCGTCGGTGAACTCGGCCAGATGCTCCTGGCCACTGATAAATGGCGATGACACCGGATGATCGGTGTAGACCGTACTGAGCTCGGACACAGCGTGCTCGAAGATGACGAATGGCGCACTGAAGCGCGGGTAGGCCCTCGCCTTGAACGGCAGGATCTGAATGGTCACGTGCGGTAGGCGCGCCATCTGCACGAGGTGCTCGATCTGCCGCCGCATGACATCTGCCCCCACGAACTCCATACGCAGCGCGGACTCATGGACGACGGCATGGAACCGAGGTGGGGCTGCCCGAGCAAGGATCTCCTGCCGATGGCAGCGAAACTCGACGTACATGTCCCGAGTGGCCGGGGATGCGTCCGCTTCCCCTCCCGCGAACAGAGCGCGCATGTACTCCGGCGTTTGCAGAACGCCCGGGATGTGAATCCACTGGAAGGACTTGTAGCCGGCCGTGGACGACTCCAGTTCAGCCAGGTCAAGTGTGCTTGGCGGCAAGAGCTTTCGGTAGTCCGACCACCAACCCTTACCGGTGGATTGACCCATGTCCACTAGAGCCTCAACCATGGGCTCTGAACTGCAACCGTAGGCTTCGACCAAGCTACGCAACTTCGACTCAGGAATGGCCGTTCGAGCCGCCTCGATGTGACCAAGATGCGGCGGTCCGAGCCCCGCGGCCGCCGCCGCTTCCTGGACCGACACACCCGCAGAGGTGCGGAGTCTTCGGAGCTCGATCCCCAAACGCCGTTGCCGTTGAGTTGGGTTGGTACGTAGGCCCATGCCGCCCTCCTATTGATCGGCAGCAGTTTGCCCGCTTCTGGAGGCCCAAGGCCACTCGTTGGAGGCAATCCAGTCAAGCTGGTTGCAGATCGGCAACCTCAATCCCTACCGTCGAAGACGAACCGCACCGCTTTCCCCGGCGCCGTAAGCGGAAGTGCACCGTGCGCGCCGCTGGCCTGCCCTGCGCAGGGAACGACACGTACCGGCAACGCCACCGCACCGTCAGGAAGACACAGCGCTCATGGCACACCCATCTCGTGAGCCCAAGGAGTCACGCATGTGCCCCACCGCCTCTGCCCTACCCGTCCCCGCCCCCCGCTCGCTCCCCCACTCCGGCTTCTCGCTCGTCTTCCCGCCCGCGCGCAGTTGGGTCCGCACCGCCCGGGACGCCGTCCGCACGGCGCTGGCCGTCGCCAAGCGCGAGGACCTGACGGACACAGCGATCCTGCTTACCTCCGAGGCGGTGACCAATGCCATCAACGCCTGCCGAAGCAGCGGCTGTTCGGACCCAGTCGGCCTGTACGCCGAGTGGGCGACCGCCAGCGGCCTGCGCGTGCTCGTACGCGACAACGCACCCGGCGTGCCCACGCTCGACCCACCATGCCGGCGCGAGCCCGACGATCAGCCAGTGACCGGGCGCGGGATGCAGCTCATCAGCGCCTGCGCCACCGACTGGGGGATTTGCCACCACACTCCCGCCCCGGGCAAGTCCGTGTGGTTCCGGCTCGTTCGATGAGATGGCAACAGAACTCTGGCGCTCTCCTCCTCCAGTGGCAGGTGGAGAGCGCCAGGTGACGGCTCGTTCAGCAGGATCTGCTAAGCAAGCCCTCCGTACGTCACGGTCCTGCCCGGGGCTAGTTCGCGGGCGATCCGTTCGGTCAGTTTCTCACCACGACGCTCCAGTTCCTTGCGGCGGGCATCGTCCTTTTCCGTGTCACGCTCCTCCAAATACAGGTTCATATTGGCGTCGAAGTCGGTCGACCACTTGTACAAGTCGTCGACCAGGTCGTCGGAGAGCCCGAGAGCGGCAACTGGATCGTCCGGCGCGAAATCGCCGAATCCCTCTGCACGGAGTGGATGCCACTTATACTCACCCTCGACGACGATGTGCATGGGATGCGGCGGACTGCCATGTGCCTCAAGAGACCAGTGCAGTCGCTGACATCCCCAGCACACGAACTTCACCGTGCCGTGCTGTTCGTCCCAGTAGCGCACCACCCACGCGGGTCCCAGATGCTTCGCCAGCATTTGGGCGAGCTCCAAGCCCTCCTTGACGTGCTTGCGCAGCTCGGGTCGGGAGGCGATGCCTTCCGGTGGGCAGGCCGTGGACCAGCAGGCCAGTTCATGCGCCAGGCCCCCAGGAAGATCCAGGTCGGGATCGTCGAGTGGAACGCCGCTGGTGAAATCGCCGTGGTCCGCACTGGGTCCTGCACCCGAGGTGTACAGGGGCGACCGGTCTCCTCGTGCACGCACGAGGAGATGACGGGGTTCGTCCTGGTGGCTCATACCGGGTTCGCTCCTACGATGAAACCGTTGTCGCCCACCGTGATGGCGACTCGATGTGTCATCCCATTGAACACGGTCTCGTAGATCGGCCGTCCGCCGTCCGCACCCTGATGACCGACGATCTTTCCATCGGTCAAGGCATTCTTGAGCAACTTCGGAATATCCTCCGCAGCCACGCCCTTCTCGATGAATTCGCCTGCATGCCGAAATATGACGTGGATAAGACCGGCCCGCGAGTCGCCAACTTCCAGCCACGCTACGGGAACTCCGGGCCTCGGATACCTGACAGCCATGACCACCTTCGACCGGTTGAAATTGGCTCCACTTGCTTCGAGCTTCTTCACTAGGTCCAGGTCGACGCTGTTTGCAGCCTTTGCCCGATCAGCCATACGCTCGGACAACCGAAGCGCCATTCCTGCAAGGCTGTCTGGATTGGCCAAATCCGTCGCAGACGGCTTCTCTCCGAAGATCTTCTTGAGGTCTCCGAGGAGCTTTTCGGCACCCACGCCGGTCTTGATCGCCTCTTTCACCTTCTCGGCGAGCTTGAGGGCCTGGAGGACCTTCGCACCGGGCACGAGCGCGACAGCCCACACGCATCCGGAGACGCTGCCGCGGTAGCAGTCAACGAAGTCCTGGGTGAGCACCTTCCAGATGCCCTTGAGGAACGCCTTGTCGACTTCCTTGACGATGTCCCAGTTGGAGAAGTGCTTGTTGAACGTCTTGGTGAGACCCTTGTAGGTCTGCGTGTCTAGGAAGACGGTATCCGATTTCGGGCATCCCGCCTCGGTAGCGGGGACATCGGGGTTGATGCACAGGTAGAAGCTGACTGTGGCATCGAAGTGAAGCGTGAACGTCACGTCGCAGCCGGAGTTGCCCATGCCCAGCTCGCATGTGGTCGACTCGGGATCCCCGACCGGGGTGACCTTGTCAACAACGTAGAAGGTGTGGTCGATCCCGGTACCGGCCCCCGTCGAGACCTGCTGGTTCGCCTGCTTCCGCGCTGCCTCCTCGGCAGCCTTCTGAGCCTCCTCGGCGTACTTCTGTGCGTCCTTCGCCGCCGCCTCCGCTGCGGTGGCGTCGGCGTCCGCGCGATCAGCAGCCTCGCGTGCGTCCTTCGCCGCCGCCTGGGCCTGTGATGCGGCGTCGCGGGCGGCCTGGGCATCGAGGACAGCCTGGTCGGCGGATTCACGGGCCTGTTTGGCGTAGCTTTCGGCGCCACCGGCCGCCTTGTCCGCTGCAGCCGCGTCCTCGGTGGCCTGGCGGTCGTAGTCCATCGCGCGGGCCAAAGACGCCGCTGCCTGCGAGGCGGCCTTGGCGGCATCGGCCGCGTAGCCAAGGGCTTCCTTCGCGTACGTGCGGGCATCCGCCGCGTACGAGGCGGCGTTGGCCGCGTGCTGGTATGCGGCCTTCGTGTCTCCCTTCGCAGCTTCGGCGAGGGCCTTGGCGAGCGCGGCCTCCTTCTGGGCGTTCTTGGCGTGGGTGTCGGCAACGGCCTGCTGCTGCTCGGCAATCGTCTTCGACGCCTGCCCCGTCAGGACAACCAGGCCCGCCGCCAGGTCCGTTGTGACGTAGGGGGAGCCGAGCTGGATCGCGTCGTTTGCCGGCTTGGCGACCTGTGAAGCAGCGTTGCCTGCGTCCACGGCAGCCTGGGCGGTTATGTAGGCGTAGCCGGCGGACTTCGCGGATGCCGCCAGGGCCTTGGCGGTTTCCTTGCTCGCCTCATCCGCATCGGACTTGGCGTCCTTCGCCTGCTTCTCCGCGTCGTCGGCCAACTTGACCGCTGCCTTCGCCTCCGAGGCGGCATGCTGCGATGCCTCGATCGCGTCCGCAGCAGCGCTGGTCGCCGTCTTCACCGCGGCGTCGGCCTTCAGCTTTGCAGCCTGAGCGCCATCCGCATCAGACCGGGCCCGCTTGGCTGCCGCCTCGGCACGAGTAGCCGCAGCGTCTGCGTCCGCAGCCGCACTGGTCGCGGCGTCCGCCTCGCTCTTGGCCGACTTCGCAGCTGCTTCCGCCTCGCCGGCGGCCTTGTCAGCCGCGTCAGCTGCGGCGCGTGCATCCTTGGCGTTGTCGTCGGATTCGTGTGCGTCGGCGTACGCGTCCTTGGCGTCTGCCTTGGCGCGCGCCGCGTCCGCTTTCTGTTCGGCGTCCCACGCGTCGTCCCGTTTTGCCTTGGCGTTGTCGCGGGCCTTCTCTGCCCCCTCCCGCTTCTGTGCAGCCGTGGCAGCCGACTCGTTGGCCTTCTTGTCGGCATCCTTCGCCGTCGACGCGTAGGACTCGGCGTTCTTCTTGTGCTCGGCAGCCTCGGCCTGCTTGGCAGCAGCGGTTTCCTTCTCCGCCTTCGCCGTCTTCTCTTCCGCCTCTGCGGCGAGCCGCTTCGCGTGGGCGTCGGCCGCGGCCTTCTTCGCGTCTGCCTCCGCCTTCACGGTTTCGGCGAGCTTCGCCTCCGCGGTTTCCTTGTCCTTCTTCGCGTTGTCCCGGTGCACCTTGGCCGCTTCGGCGTCCGCCTTGGCCTGCAACTCGGCCGTGTGCGCGGCTTCTTTGCGGAATTCCGCCTTTGCCTGTGCGGCCTGGGCCAGCGCACGCTGCGCGATGGTCTGGCTGTCACCGCCGGATGCGCGGGTGGCGGCCTCGGCGGTCTCGCCAGCCTTCACCATCGCCTCCAGCGCGGCAGCCGTGCCCTTGGTGACCTGAGCCTTCTGCTGGCCGACCAGCAGGCCACGACCCCGAGGCGCGCCATTGCTGTCCGCGATGGCGTAGGCGGCCTGCTCGGCGGTGTCGGAAGCGGTGGCGGCCTTCTTCGCCACCTCGGCCTGTGCTTTGAGGACGTCGAGTTGCTTCTTCGCCGCCGCCTGGGCGTCCGCGATGCCCTTCCTCGCCTTGTCGAACTGGGCCGCCGGCTGAACAGTGCCGTTGTGACCGGACGGCTTGATGTCGAACTTCTGCGGGTCGGTGCCGTTGCACGTCCACAGTCGCGAGTCGGAATTGTTGTCGTACGTGCGCAGGTCCAGACAACTGCCCGTGCCGACGTTCTTCAGGCTCGTGGTGGCGCGCAGGTTGTACTCCCACGTCTGCGCCGTAGAGCTGTTGCAGCCCCAGATCTGGATCTTCGTGCCGTTTGCGGTGTCGTTCCCGGACACGTCAAGGCACTTCTGGGAGTTCACGTTCCGCAGGTGAAGACCGAGGTCGTCGCCGTAGATCTGCCACTGCTGCGCAGCCGTGCCATTGCATGTGTGCACCTGGACCGGGGTGCCGTTGGCCTTCCCGCCGCCCTCGACATCAAGGCACATGCCGCGCGCAGCGTGCACCTCCATCACCGCAGGTTTGTCACCGATCCATCCGGGGCCGCCGGGCGACCAGTAGGCCTGCCAGCGGGCCAGGTGATCGGCGACCCACGAATGACCCAGCATGTACCCCAGAGCCTTTGCCCCGTTGGCAAGCGCCTTGGTGGCGTCCGTATTGGAATTCAGGATCTGGTTGCGCTGCACGGTCTGCGAGGCGATCTCCTGCTGCCATTCCGCAGCAGCGGTGCTGGATACGTCGCCCAACACCTTGTTCGGGTCGATTGGGTCACGCCACGCGCACGCGGCAAACCGGGTCTTCAAGTCCTCGACCGCGATGCGGTATTCCGGGGTACCCGGCTGCGGGGTGGCGCGGGGAAATCCCCCCGACCCAAGGAAGATACGGGCATTGTCTGCACCCGTGGGCTGCAAGGACCAGTCAGACAGGAGCTTGAACGCGTCCCGCTCGGCAACGGCGCGGTTCCACTCGTCCCCGGGGAGACTTGGATCCGGGTCCTTGCCGTACAGCGGAGTTCCAAGGTCCTTGACAGCCTTGACGGTTTGCTCATCGGCCTGAGGAGTGGGGTCCTTGTAGAAGTCGCTGTCGTCTTTCCAGAACCGGTTGGCGGTCCACTTGATCAGACCAGTTTGAGCGTAGAAGTCGTCCTTGCCATCGGGCGGCCAGTGGAAGTTGGTCTCGTTGAAGCCAGCCGGAGTCGTCAGTCCGTCGAGCGGCTTCTTCCATTCGTCCCGGAGGGCATGGATGGCGTCCATTTCCTTGTCGGCCGCATCCCGGTCCTTCTTGTACGCCTGGGCAAGTGGCGTGTCCTCCCAGAACTTCCGGTCGGCCAAGGTGTGCAGTTTGTCCGGGGGTTGATTGAGGCCGTCCTGCGCGGTCGCGGCCATGGTCGAACCACCCAGGCGCAGCACATCGGCCATCAGACACTGGTCCTGCCGCAACTGCGCGGCAGCCGTGTCCTCGTAGTCGACCAGATCGATGCGATGCTTGGCGTCGCGGTTCGACAGACCGGATTGGACAGCCACACCGCCGAGGACGGCCATGACGGTGACAGATGTGATGATGCGGGTGGGAGTTGCAGGTCTTCGTGATCTGGGGTTTGAGAACCCTAATCCGCGGAACAAAAGAACATCCCTTCTTTACTAGAGGCGAGGGCGCCGAAGCGCAGCCGAAGAGGGGCACAATGCGGTGTCGCTCAGGGGAAACGGCGCCCAGCACAGACTGCGTTGACGCGCACGAGCGACCGGTACGACGGCATGACGGCGAACCCCTCATCGTGGGCAACGGCATTCTTCCGGCCGCCAGTTGACTGGCATACGTGATAGCTGAGCAGGTAAAGGCCCACTCAACGCGAAGTCATCCTAGCCACACAGACCGTGTAGGTGACAAGGAAAACTTCGAGACCAGGGCGGTACCTCATACGCGCTGTACAGGCCGTGGCCGCCACCTAGTTGAGGTGGCGGCCACAGCGATTTCCGGCGGCTCCCGGTCTAGGGGTGGTACGTACCGTCCGTGATGTAGATCCGCATGTTGGGGATCGTGAGCGTGCCGCCCGCCTGGCCCGCTTGGGTGATCTTGACGTTGTCGAACCACATGATGGGCAACGGCACACCGGGAATCATCGGCGGCGGGCTGGACGGGGTGAAGTCAACCGGCAGCAAACTGAGGAGCTTGCCCTTCAACTCCTCGGTATACATAGTGACTTTGCCACCGTCGATCGTGGAGGTCTGGCCGATACCGGCCTGGTGCATGGTCCTTCCCCGGTCGTTGACCAGAGCGTGCAGATCCTTGATCTTCAGCGAGCTCGCGGAGAACTTCAAGACCTTCTTCTGGTGACCGTCCGCCGTCGTGACCGTTTTGACGCCCTCGAACGTCACCCATGTCAGGGTGAGCCTGCTCGACTCGAGGTACCACGGGTTGTTGGCGAAGGCGAACTCACCATTCGCTGCCTTCGCGTTGGGCTTCGGGCACGGAGGCGGCGTCTTCGAGGCGCTGGCGTTCGGCGAAGGAGACGCGGTCGAGGACGGGGTCTCCGAGGGCGAAGGTGTCGGTGACGTACTGGGTTTGGACGTCGTCTCCGCAGGAGTCGGGGTGGCCGGCGCCTCTGTGGGCTTCTTCGCCTTGTCGGCCCGGTCCGGCTTGGCCGACCCGGTGGGCTTGGGCTTCGCGGACGGGCTGGGGGACGCGCTCGGCTCGGCCGTCTTCGAGGCGCTCGGGGACGGCGAGGGCGTCGCGGTCGGCGACGGGGTGGCAGTGGCCGATGCCGAGGGGGACGGGGTAACGGACGGAGTGTGCGTCGGTGCCGGTATGGGCTGCGGCGCATGGTCCTTGTGGCTCACCGTCGGTGAGGGCGCGGGCTTGTCGTCCTTGCCCTCGTCGTCATCCGACGCCGTCGGAGTGGGAGTCGCCGAAGGCTCCTTCGCCTTATCGTCCGGACTCGCACTTGCGCTTGCGCTCGGAGTGGCCTCGGGCGTCTTGTCCGGAGATGCCGTCGCGCACAGCGCGTCACCGAAGGGGTTGGGCGGATCCGTGGGCTTGGCCTGCGCGAGCTGGGGCGTGAAACCGATGCCCATCAGCACGGCACTGGGCATCGCCGCAAGAGCGACCGCCTTGCCCGCCGGCATGTGCAGCCGCGCCAACAGCGGCTTCTTCGGGGCCGCGTGGCGCGGCCCCTTTCTGGCCCGGTCGTCCTCGTACACGTCGTCAGTCGGCATGGTTGCCCCCATCGCCGTCCTTCATCAGGTTCACGGGCTGAGGGCCTGCGGTGTCACCGCCGTCCACCGCTTCCACGAGCGGCTTGCCCGGCATCCAGGAGACAGCGAGCGCGCCGCCCAGGAGAGCGGGGAGGAAACCGAGCAGGAACGCCCCGAAGTTCGCGACAACGAGGGACACCACCGCAAGCAGAATCGCCGCGACACCGGCGAAGACCCTCGACTGCCGCTGGAACCACATGGTCAGCCCCAGCACGACCAGCAGCACCCCTATGATCAGCGAGCCCGCGCCCGCGGTGGTGGAGAGCCGGAGGCTCAAGTCACCGATCTTCATGGTCTGGTACGGGATGTACATGGTCGGCACACCCGAAAGCATGGTCCACAGCCCTGCCCAGAACGGGCGCTGCCACCGCCAGTCCCGAAACGAACGGCGTGCGCTTCCCAAGTTGTCGATCGACCGTGGTCGCGTATCGGCGCTCATGATGTGCAGCTCCTCGGAACTGGCGAATCGGTGGTACGTGAGGAGGAAGAGACACGTTCGGGTACGGGAATATCAACTGCGCTCCCGTACCCGCCCGTTCGGCGCGTCAGCGCTACTGCTTCACTTCGCACTTCTGCGCGCCAAGGCTGACGCCCATCTTCAGGTTGGGCAGGGTGAACGTTCCCGCCGAGGACGCCCAGGCCTTCTGGTCGACGCCGGTGAAGTCGACCTCCGTCGCCTGCTGGGCGAAGGAGCCGGGCACGTGCCCTGTCTTGTCGCCCGGGTTCGGGCCCGGGCCCTTGGTGGTCCCGTCCGCCGAGACACCGATGTCGATGTTCTTGAAAACAGCCTTGTTGACGTTCATGTCGGTCGCGTCGATGTAGAGTTTCTGCGCCTCGACGTCCGTCCCCTTGTCACCGGCCTTCAGCTGAAGGCCCACATCGCCGAACGGCGTGGGGATGGTCACCGACTGGCACAGGCTGGTGATCTCCGCCTTGTCCATACCGACCACGGCGACAGGGTTCGGCCCCTTCTTGTTGGGGTCCGCCGAGCCGTACTGGGTGAACCCCGTACCGTGAATGTGCTGCGCCGCGACCTGGAACTGCTGCCCCGAAACGCTGAACGACGCCGCGAGCGCGCCCTGCGCTATCGCGACGACCACCGCACCCGACGCGGCGACGCTGGGCACCATGACGACGGCGAACCGCTTCCATCTGGTCCCGCCACGAGCCTGGGACTTCATGACTTGCCTCCTTCTCGGACGTACACCCCAGGTACGGGCGTGGGAACCCTGCCTCGGGTGGGAGACGTGCTACGTCCTCGGGAGGTACACCGCGGCCGGGACCCCGGCGAAGCGAACACCCCCGAGCGACAACCACTTGGCCACGCTGGTTGCGCAACCGCCGGGACAGGCACCGCCGTTGACGACGGCGACCCCCCTGCCCCGAGAACCGGCATGGTCGCCGGCCCGCCCGGTGGGGAACCAACTCCCGCGCCCCGACCGGCTGCCGGGCTGACGGTGATGGACCGAGCTTCGCCGATCGTGGTCTATTCCAGGGCGGGGCACAAGAGGTTCATTACTAGCGAGTAACGCACCGATAACCGAAGGGCGTCCGCTCCGTATCAACCGGACACCGGATGCTGCCGGAGCGTGTTCGGGCGAAGGGGTGGATAAGCGGAAAACCCGGGCGAAGGCCCGGGTTTTCCGTTACTTGCAGTAGCAGCTGCCGCGTTTATTAAGATTTGATAAAGGGCAGACGCTGTGCCGTTTGTTGCGGGCGTGAGGCCAGAGCTCTGGCCTCCACCTCGTCGGAGCCCGTCAGAACAGTGCCCGCGACAGCGCCGTACGGGCCGCCGTCACACGCGGATCGTCCGGCCCGATGACTTCGAAGAGTTCCAGCAGCCGCACGCGCGCCGCGTCCCGGTTCTCGCCGGCCGTCCGCCGGACCGTGTCGAGCAGCCGCCCGAAGGCGTCCTCGACATGACCGCCGACCAGGTCGAGGTCGGCCGCGTCGATCTGCGCCGCGGCATCGCCCGGGGCGTCGGCCGCCGCCTTGCGGACCTGCTGCGGGTCCATGTCCTGGACGCGCAGCAGGAGTTCGGCCTGGGCGAGGCCCAGCTTCGCCTCGGTGTTGCCCGGGTCGTCGGACAGGACGTTCTTGTACGCCTGGATCGCACCGCCCAGGTCGCCCTGGTCCAGCGCGTCGTGCGCCGCACCCAGGACGGCGTCGTACGGACCCGCGGGGCGCGCGGGTGCCTGCTGCTCGGCGCCCGGCTCGGCCGGAGCGCCCACGATGCCGAACTGCTGCTCCGCGACCTGGATCAGCTGGTCCAGCACCTGCCGGACCTGCGCCTCCGGCGCGGCACCCTGGAACAGCGGCAGCGCCTGCCCGGCCACCACGGCGAAGACCGCGGGGATGGACTGCACGCCGAACTGCTGGAAGAGCAGCTGATTGGCCTCGACATCGACCTTGGCCAGTGCGAACCGGCCGCCGTACTCACCGGCGAGGCGCTCCAGCAGCGGGCCCAGCTGCTTGCACGGCTCGCACCAGTCGGCCCAGAAGTCGATGACGACCGGCACCTCGGCGGACCGTTGGAGGACGTCCCGCTCGAAACCGGCCTCGTCGACGTCGAAGACCAGCGGACCGGCGACCGGTGCACCGCCGTGGCGCGCCGCGTCGGCACGCGTCTGCTCCGCCCTCTGCTTGGCTTCCCCGGCCGCCTTCACCGCGGCGAGGTCGACCACTCCACTCATGGACATGTTCCGTGGCTGCATGGGTCTATCCTCCCCCTTCCGCGCTGCGATCGGAAAAGTACGTAGCGGTACAGCAACGCCGGGTCCCCACCCGGCGGCGTGGTTGTCGCTCGCTTTTACGCTACGACCCGTAGCGTAACTGGAACCACAGGGGCCCGGGCAAGCTTTTTCGGTGATCTGGCTCATACCCGGTAGCCGCCCCTACTCGGCGGTAAGGTCTCGGCCATGACCCCTGCCCGTGGCCGTACCGGCCGACCCCGCAGCGTCGAGGCCGACCGCGCGATCCTCGACGCGACACGTGCGGCGCTGGTGGAGCTGGGCTGGGGGAAGCTGACGCTCGGGGATGTGGCGGCCAGGGCCGGGGTCGCGAAGACCACCCTCTACCGGCGATGGGCCGGCAAGAACGAGCTCGTCGTGGACGCGGTGGCCGATCTCTTCGACGAGCACCTCGAACTGCCCGACCGGGGCAGCCTGGTGGCCGACATCGAGGGCGTGGTGCTCCAGTTCGCGAATCTGCTGGACCGGCCCGAGACCAAGACGGCCCTGATGGCCGTCGTCGCCGAGTCCACCCACGACGACGCCCTGCGCGACCGGATCCGCACCGCGATCGTCGACCGCCAGAAGACCCTGGTGCTCCTCGGGCGCGAACGCGCCCAGCGGCGCGGTGAGCTGCCCTATGAAACGGACCCGGCCCTGGCTGCCCGCACCGCCGACCTGATCTTCGACGTGATCGCGGGCGCGGTCGTCCACCGGACACTGGTGAGCGCCGAGCCGGTGGACGGCGAGTGGGCCCGCCGCTTCACGGCGCTGCTGATCGGCGGGCTGGCCGCGGCGGCGGCAGAGGGTTCCGTCAGCTGACGTTGGCTGATGTCGGCTGACGTCAGCGGCGCTTGAACGCCGTCTTCGCCTGGGCGGGCTCCGTGCGGGCGTCACCCGCGAACACGGCCGTGAAGGTCGTGGTCTTGGCGGCCTTGTACGCGATCACGAGCTTGCCGTTGCGGTCCACCTTGGCACTGCGCAGCAGCTTCTTGGTGCCGCCCGCGGGCTGGGCGTAGACCGAGACCGTGCGCTCCTTCCAGGTCTTGCCGAGCTTGGCGGTGACGCTCTTGGCATCGGCGGTCAGGCCGAGGGTGGTCTTGTTGCGCGGGACCTGGACCGAGACGGAAGCGGCCACCGGAGCGTGGTCGGCGTCGCCCTTGTAGCGAAGGGTGTAGGTGACCTTGCCGCCGACCGCCGGGACGTCCTCGACCTCGAAGGCGTGGTCGGCCATCGACGGGTACACCGTGCGGACGCCCAGCGACTTGCCCTTGGGCGAGGCCGCGTCGGTGCGGATGAGCTCCATCGGGAGCGAACGCCAGCCGGGGATCGAGAAGTTGAGGGTGCCGCGCAGGGTGAGCTTCTTGTCCAGGGGCGCCTTGGCGGGCGCCTTCAGCTTGAGCTCGGTCCTTTCCTTGGTGGGGTTGTCGAACGTCCGCAGGACAAGGCTGTCCTTGGTCTCCAGGGTGCTGGTGAGGACGAACAGCTTGCTCGCGTCCGGCGCCCAGGCCAGCCCGCGCGACTGCCCGATGGTGTAGTCGCCCAGGTCGAAACCGCGGATCGGCAGCCGCTCCCCCGGCCGGAAGATCAGGGCGTTGTGCCAGGTGCCCACGGCCAGCGTGCCGTTGGGGGCGAACGTCACGGACCGCGGTTCGTCCTTGCCGCCCAGGTAGCGGGTCACATCGGAGTCGTTGAGGTCCGTGGAGCGCAGGGAGATCAGGCGCTCCCGGCCGTCCGCGGACACGACCTCGTTGCCGTCCGGGGAAAGGGCGATGCCCCCGTTGTCGGCGATGCCGAAGAAGCCCTTGCGGTGGGCGCGCTGCTTGGCGGTGCCGGAGGAGACGTCGTAGACCGCCCGGTGCTGCGGGTCCCCGTCGTCGTTCTGGACGACCAGGAGGCCCCGGTCCTTGCCCGGGGCCGCGGCCACCAGCGGCGCGTAGTCCCAGGCGACCCCGTCCGCCTGGTCGAGGGTGACCTTGGCCCGTCCCCCGGCGAACTCGAGCGAGCCGATGCCGCCCGCGCCGTACGACCCGTGGCCGAACCACAGCTTGCCGCCGGTGAAGGCCAGGTGCGCCGGGGCGGTGCGGGTGCCCGTGGCGTAGCGGCCCTTCTCCTTGAGGGTGGCCGTGTCGATGGCGGAGATCGAGTCGACCTCCGTCAGCGCGACGTACAGCGTTCCCGAGTCCTGGCTCAGCGCCAGGCCGCCACCGCTGGTCTCGTTGGTGATCCGCTTCACCAGCTTGCCGTTGTAGTCGGTGACGAGCACCGA
This sequence comes from Streptomyces sp. SX-6, assembly GCF_059089585.1. Classification (NCBI taxonomy): domain Bacteria; kingdom Bacillati; phylum Actinomycetota; class Actinomycetes; order Kitasatosporales; family Streptomycetaceae; genus Streptomyces; species Streptomyces sp. SX-6. The sequence goes on from NZ_JBTHHU010000005.1 coordinate 102,072, forward strand.
GCTGGTCTTGGGATCGCTGATGAAGACCTGGCGGTGGGCCCCGTCCACCACCATCTCGCCGCGCGGCCAGTCATCGGTGATCGGCAGGGTGGTCTTGCTGTCGGCGTACGCGGCCGGCGCGGACGCGCCGAGGAGCGAGACGGAACCGGCGGCCAGGGCGAGGGTGACGCCCATGGCGGCGAGCTTGGAAGTGTTGCGACGGACACGCACGGTGTCGTAGCCCCCAGTGGTGGTGCGAAGGCCGCTGGCGACGGCCGGAATTGGTCAGCCTGGAGGCTACGCGACGGCTTGACGGGCCCTTTACCCGCCCCTGGCCCGTTGATTGCAGACCCTAGAAACCCGCGGGCTCCGTGTACGTGCCCCACTCCTCGCGGAGCGCGTCGCAGATCTCGCCGAGGGTGGCCTCGGCGCGGACCGCCTCGAGCATGGGGCCGATCATGTTGGAGCAGTCTCGGGCGGCGGTGATCATGGTGCGGAGGGCGGCCTGCACGCGGGCGTCGTCGCGGGACGCCTTGCGGGCCTTCAGTACGCGCACCTGCTCGCGCTCCACCTCGTGGCTCACGCGCAGGATCTCCAGGTCCCCGGTGACCGAGCCCTCATGGCAGTTGACGCCCACGACGCGCTTGTCGCGCTTCTCCAGGGCCTGCTGGTAGCGGAAGGCGCTCTCGGCGATCTCGCCCGTGAACCAGCCGTCCTCGATGCCGCGCAGGATGCCGGAGGTGATGGGGCCGATGGGGTGCCGGGCGTCCGGGTGCGCGTGCAGGCCGCGTTCCTTGATCTGCTCGAAGATCGCCTCCGCGTCGACCTCGATGCGGTCGGTGAGCTGCTCGACGTACCACGAACCGCCCAGCGGGTCGGCCACGTTGGCGACGCCGGTCTCCTCCATCAGCACCTGCTGGGTGCGCAGCGCGATCTCGGCGGCCTGCTCGCTCGGCAGGGCGAGCGTCTCGTCGAGGGCGTTGGTGTGGAGGGAGTTGGTGCCGGCGAGGACCGCGGCGAGGGCCTCGACCGCGGTGCGGACCACGTTGTTGTACGGCTGCTGGGCGGTGAGGGAGACGCCCGCGGTCTGGGTGTGGAAGCGCAGCCACTGGGCCTTGTCGGTCCGCGCGCCGTAGACCTCCTTCATCCAGCGGGCCCAGATGCGGCGGGCCGCGCGGAACTTGGCGATCTCCTCGAAGAAGTCGACGTGCGCGTCGAAGAAGAAGGACAGGCCGGGCGCGAAGACGTCCACGTCCAGGCCGCGGGACAGGCCGAGCTCGACGTAGCCGAAGCCGTCGGCGAGGGTGTACGCCAGCTCCTGCGCGGCCGTGGCCCCGGCCTCGCGGATGTGGTAGCCGGAGACCGACAGGGGCTTGTAGGCGGGGATGGCGGCGGCGCAGTGCTCCATCAGGTCGCCGATCAGGCGCAGATGAGGCTCGGGCGGGAAGAGCCACTCCTTCTGCGCGATGTACTCCTTGAAGATGTCCGTCTGGAGCGTGCCGTTGAGGATGCCGGTGTCCACGCCCTGCCGCTCGGCGGCGACCAGGTACATGCAGAAGGCGGGTACGGCCGGGCCGCTGATCGTCATCGAGGTCGTGACATCGCCGAGCGGGATGTCCTTGAAGAGGACCTCCATGTCGGCCGCCGAGTCGATGGCGACGCCGCAGTGGCCCACCTCGCCGAGCGAGTGGCCGTCGTCGGAGTCGCGGCCCATCAGGGTCGGCATGTCGAAGGCCACGCTCAGCCCGCCGCCGCCCGCGGCGAGGATCATCTTGTACCGCTCGTTGGTCTGCTCGGCGTTGCCGAAGCCGGCGAACTGGCGGATGGTCCAGGCGCGGCCGCGGTAGCCGGTGGAGTACAGGCCTCGGGTGAAGGGGTACTCGCCGGGCCAGCCGATGCGCTCGAACCCCTCGTAGGCGTCGCCGGGGCGCGGGCCGTAGACGGGGTCGACCGGGTCGCCGGAGAGTGTCGTGAAGTCGGCGTCGCGCTTGCGGGCCGCGTCGTAGCGCGCTTGCCAGCGGTTGCGTCCCGCCTCGATGGCTGATGCGTCCATGGGGTGCCGTCCGCCTCTCCGCGCGTGCGCGACCATTTACTAGGACGTCCTAGTAAATGGTCGCGCACGAACGCCCCGGGCACAAGGCTCCGGGGCGGCGTTGCGGCGTCAGGCCTTCGCGGGGGCGGGGGCCTCGTTGGCGAACAGGGGCTCCAGCTCGCGGGAGACCTTGCGCTCGACGAAGAACGCGGCGCTCGGGATGGTGCCGGCGACCAGGATCCAGCCGAGCTTGCCGAAGGACCACTTGGCCTTGGAGCCCATGTCGAAGGCGAAGATCAAGTAGGCGACGTAAAGCCAGCCATGGGCGATGGCAACGATCCGGACCAGGCCCGCCACGCCGTCCATATCCAGCCCGTACTTGGCGATGACGCCGATGGTGAGCAGGATCAGCAGAACACCGGTGACATAGGCCAGCACGCGGTAGCGGGTCAGCACGCTTCGTTTCATGGATACGAGCGTAACCGCCCGAAATACCCCCGCGTCGGCGGGGACGACGCCCAAGGCCGGCCTTACGTCCTGTACCTGGTCGGACCACCCCCGCGATGGCGGGGGAAACGTGCTGACCTCACCAGCACTGTAGGGCGCGCTTCAGCCCGCGTCCTCGAAATCCTCCGCCGCCACCCGCAGGGGCCGCAGGATGTCGAAGATCCGCCCGCAGTCCTCCGCGTCGTACACGCCCAGGCCGAAGTCCATCGCCATCAGGTCGTGGGTCGCCGACTCGACGACCTCGCGGCCCTTCTCCGTGATCGAGGCGAGCGTGCCGCGCCCGTCCCTGGGGTTGGGGCGCTTGTCGACGAGGCCGGCCTTGACGAGGCGGTCGACCGTGTTGGTGACCGACGTGGGGTGGACCATGAGCCGCTCGCCGATCTTCGACATCGGCAGCTCGCCGGACTTGGAGAAGGTGAGCAGCACCAGCGCCTCGTACCGCGCGAAGGTCAGCCCGTACGGCTTGACGACCGCGTCGACCTGGCCGAGCAGGATCTGCTGGGCGCGCATGATCGAGGTGATCGCGGCCATGGAGGGCACGGCCCCCCAGCGCTGCTGCCACAGCTCGTCGGCACGGGCGATGGGATCGAAGGGGAGGCTGAGCGGCTTCGGCACGGTACGAGCGTACCGGTCGGCCATATGCCGGGTTTCGGTGTCTCGTACTGCGGACCGAAGCCCGCGGCTCAGCCCTCCGCCAGGTGACGCTCCACCGTGGCGACCTTCGACGTCAGCCCGTCCGTGACGCCGGGGCGGATGTCGGCCTTGAGGACGAGCGAGACGCGGCCGCAGCGGGCTTCCACCGCGCCGACCGCGCGCTTGACGACGTCCATGACCTCGTCCCACTCCCCCTCGAGGGAGGTGAACATCGCGTCCGTGCGGTTCGGCAGCCCGGACTCGCGGACGACGCGCACCGCTTCGGCGACGTACGCGCCGACGTCCTCGCCGGCGCCGATCGGGGTGACGGAGAAGGCGACGATCATGCGTTCATCACGCCTTCCTTGCGGGCGCGGGCGGCGATGACGCTCGCCTCGGCCTCACGGCGCAGCATGCGGTCGGCGAAGAAGCCGCCGGTCGGCAGGACGGAGAGGAAGAGGTAGAGGGCGACGGTCTTCAGCGGCCACTTGGTGCGGTTCCAGGCGTCGGCGAGGAAGAGCACGTAGAGGAGGAAGGCGATGCCGTGTACCCAGCCCATGACCGGCACGGCGTTGAACGACGTCGTGTTCTTCAGCACGATGCACACGATCATCACGAGCCAGGAGACGGCCTCCGGGGAGGAGACCAGGCGGAGCCGGCGCAGGGCGGTGGCGGTCTTGAGGTCCACGGGGCACCTTCGGGGTCGGGAGCGGGTGTCCGTACGGTCACGGCTTGTGACCGTATTCACAAGTTTCCCTATTGTCGCAGTCGCGTTGTGGATCAGGGGATCCGGGTCCGGGGATCCGGCCGGGGATCCGGGTTCGGTGATCTTGGGCCTTTGGGCCTGTCGAATTGTCAGTGGTGCCCGATAGCGTCGGGGCGTGGCACAGTTTCGGCTCCAGGGAAGCAGGGTCCTCGCCGTCGACATGGCCGGTGACACCGTCAAGGCCAAGAACGGTGCGATGGTCGCGTACGAAGGGGAGATGACGTTCAAGAAGATGACCGGCGGCGGTGACGGCCTGCGCGGCATGGTCACGCGCCGGATCACCGGTGAACAGATGGCGGTCATGCAGGTGAAGGGGACGGGCACCTGTTATTTCGCCGACCGGGCGAGCGAGATCAACCTCGTCACGCTGCACGACGAGACGCTGTACGTCGAGGCGAGCAATCTGCTGTGCACGGACGGGGCGTTGCGCACGGGCACGACGTTCACGGGGCTGCGCGGCGGTGCGCAGGGCAATGGCCTGTTCACCACGACGGTGGAGGGTTCGGGGCAGGCGGCGATCCTGTCGGAGGGCACGGCGGTGGTGCTGCGGGTGACGCCGGACATGCCGCTCCAGGTGGATCCGGGTGCGTACATAGCCCACACGGGGCGGCTGCGGCAGCACTTCCAGTCGGGCGTGAACTTCCGGACGTTCATCGGGGAGGGCTCGGGCGAGGCGTTCCAGATCCGGTTCGAGGGTGACGGTCTGGTGTATGTGCAGCCCAGTGAGCGGGAGACGTTCGGGGGTGACGTGTGATGTTCCGGATACTCAACTCCCGCATGGTCGAGGCCCAAGTGGTGCCGGGGCAGCGGCTGTTCAGCCAGCGGGGCGCGATGCTCGCGTACCGGGGCGAGGTGTCGTTCACGCCGAGCATCACGGGCGGCCAGGGCGGCGTGATGGGGATGATCGGGCGCCGGGTGACGGGCGAGGCGACCCCGCTGATGACGGTGGAGGGCGACGGCTCGGTCATGTTCGGCCACGGGGGCCACCATGTGCACGTCGTGGAGCTGGCCGGGGACACGCTGTATGTGGAGGCCGACCGGCTGCTGGCGTTCGAGGGTTCATTGCAGCAGGGCACGATGTTCATGGGGTCGCAGGGCGGGGTGATGGGGGTGGTGCGCGGGCAGATGACGGGCCAGGGCCTGTTCACGACGACCCTCCAGGGCCATGGCGCGGTGGCGGTGATGGCGCACGGCGGCTTCATCGAACTGCCGATCACCCCGGACCGGCCTGTGCATGTCGATCCGCAGGCCTATGTCGCGCATCGCGGCGAAGTGCGCAACAGGATCTCGGCGGCGGTGGGTTGGCGTGAGCTGGTCGGCCGGGGGTCGGGCGAGGCGTTCCGGCTGGAGCTGTCGGGCAGCGGCACGGTGTACGTCCAGGCGTCGGAGGAGAAGCTTTGAACGGTCCGGTGATCCATGACGTCCATACGCTGCCGGTCAACGACAACATCAACCCCTATGCGTTCAGCGTGAATCTCGACGGGCGGTGGTTCCTGCAGAAAGGGAAGATGGTCGCCTACTACGGGCAGATCAACTTCCATGGGATAGGTCACGGGCCCCTCGAGCACCTCATAGCGGCCAGTTTTCACAGCCCGTTGCACGCTTCGGACTGGGTGGTGGCCGAGGGGCGGGGCAAGATGGTCCTCGCGGACCGGGCGTTCGACGTCAACTCCTATGACCTCGAGGACGGCAACCTGACCGTGCGCTCGGGCAATCTGCTGGCCTTCGAGCCGTCGCTGTCGCTGAAGCAGTCGATCATCCCGGGGTTTCTGACCCTGATAGGGACAGGCACGTTCGTGGCGGCCTCCAACGGTCCGGTGGTCTTCGCCGAGCCTCCCATCCGGGTTGACCCCCAGGCGCTGGTGGGGTGGGCCGACTGCCCGTCGCCTTGTCATCACTACGACCACCGGTATCTGCGCGGGGTGCTGGGCGGGGTGCGAATGCTCACCGGCATCGGGGGGACGTCGGGCGAGGAGCACCAATTCGAGTTCGTCGGCGCGGGGACCGTACTGCTGCAGTCCACCGAGCAGTTGCTCGCGGGGCGGGCGACCGGCGGGGCGCCGGACGAGGAGGGGGTGCCGGGTGCGGCCCGTGCGAATCAGCCATAGAGGCGGGGTGGGGACCCCGTGCGCCGCTTCGGGCTGTGAGCGGTACCCTCCGGAGTGTAACGTCGAACGCGTGACCTCTCGCTCGGCCATTTCCTGCATATATTGGTTCAGTTTTCAACTTTCTTAGGTAGAATCCCCCTATGGACACCGAGAACGGCACACGCTGGCTCAGCGACGAGGAACAGTGCACCTGGCGGACCCACTTGGAGGTCAGCCGGCTGCTGATGCACCGGCTCGAACGGGACCTCCAGCCGTTCGGTCTGACCAACAACGACTACGAGATCCTCGTCAACCTCTCCGAGTCGACCGACCACCGGATGCGGATGAGCGACCTCGCCACCGCGACGCTCCAGTCCAAGAGCCGCCTCTCGCACCAGATCACCCGCATGGAGAACGCGGGGCTCGTGCGGCGTGAGAACTGCGAGTCGGACCGGCGCGGTCTGTTCGCCGTCCTCACGGAGCATGGGTGGGAGACGATGCGGAAGGTGGCGCCGCACCATGTCGCGTCCGTGCGCGAGCACTTCATAGATCTGCTGTCGGCGGAGGAGTTGAAGGCGCTGCGGGAGTCGTTGGTGCCGGTGGCGAAGCACTTGCGTGCCACGCGGGGGAAGTAAGCCCGTTCGCCGTTTCCTGGGGCTGCGCCCCAGACCCCGCTTGTCGCGGCTTCGCCGCTCGGCCTCAAGCGCTGGCCGGGCTTGATTTGGTCAGGCACTCGATCAGAGCGTCCGCCGCTGCGTACGGGTCCAGGGTGCCCTGCACCACGCGGTCGGCCAGGGCGGCGATGTGGCGGTCGCCGCTGAGGTCGCCGATGCGGGCTCGCAGGGCGGTGACCGCGATCGTCTCGATCTCGTGTGCCGCCCGCGCGGCGCGCCGTTCCGCGAGCGCGCCGCGCTCCTCCATCCATGCCCGGTGCTTCTCCAGGGCCTCGACCACCTCGTCGGTGCCCTCGCCCCGGGCGGCCACGGTCTTGATGATGGGCGGGCGCCAGTCGCCGGGCGTCCGGGCCTCGCCGAGGCCGAGCATGTGGTTCAGCTCGCGGGCCGTGGCGTCCGCGCCGTCCCGGTCCGCCTTGTTGACCACGTAGACGTCGCCGATCTCCAGAATTCCGGCCTTGGCCGCCTGGATGCCGTCGCCCATGCCCGGTGCGAGCAGCACCACCGAGGTGTCGGCCTGGGAGGCGATCTCCACCTCCGACTGCCCCACGCCGACGGTCTCCACGAGCACCACGTCGCACCCCGCCGCGTCCAGCACCCGGATCGCCTGCGGGGCGGCCCAGGCCAGGCCGCCCAGGTGGCCGCGCGTGGCCATCGAGCGGATGTAGACCCCGGGGTCGGAGGCGTGATCCGACATCCGTACCCGGTCCCCCAGCAGCGCGCCGCCCGAGAACGGCGAGGAGGGGTCGACGGCGAGCACGCCGACCCGCTTGCCCATCCGCCGGTAGGCGGTCACCAGGGCCGAGGTGGAAGTGGACTTGCCCACTCCGGGCGAGCCGGTCAGGCCCACCACATAGGCGTGGCCCGTGAGGGGGGCCAACGCGGCCATCACCTCGCGCAGTTGCGGGGACGCCCCCTCCACCAGTGAGATCAGCCGGGCCACGGCTCGCGGCCGGCCCGACCGTGCCTGCTCGACCAGTGCGGGGACGTCCGTCATGTCCGCTCCGTTCCGTCGTGCCGTCGGGAGTCCGGTCAGGTCCGGTCAGGTCACTCGCCGTTGCCGGGGACGCGGATGATCAGCGCGTCGCCCTGGCCGCCGCCTCCGCACAGGGCCGCGGCGCCGATTCCGCCGCCGCGGCGCTTGAGCTCGAGGGCGAGGTGCAGCACCACGCGGGCGCCCGACATGCCGATGGGGTGACCCAGGGCAATGGCCCCGCCGTTGACGTTCACCTTTTCCGGGGATACGCCCAGATCCTTCATTGACTGCACCAGTACGGCCGCGAACGCCTCGTTGATCTCGATCAGATCGAGGTCCTCGACGCCGAGCCCCTCCTTGCCCAGCGCGTGCTTGATCGCGTTGGACGGCTGGGACTGGAGGGAGTTGTCGGGGCCGGCGACATTGCCGTGGGCGCCGATCTCGGCGATCCACTGCAGGCCCAGCTCCTCGGCCTTGGCCTTGCTCATCACCACCACGGCGGCGGCACCGTCGGAGATCTGCGAGGCCGTGCCCGCGGTGATCGTGCCGTCCTTGGCGAAGGACGGCTTCAGCTTGGCCAGCGTCTCGGCGGTGGTCTCCGGGCGGATGCCCTCGTCCTTGCTGAAGACGACCGGCTCGCCCTTGCGCTGCGGGATCTCCACCGGGGTGATCTCGGCCTCGAACAGGCCGTTCTTCTGCGCCGCGGCGGCCCGCTGGTGGGAGCGCGCGCCGATCTCGTCCTGCTCGGGGCGGCGGATGCCCAGGCGGGTGTTGTGCTTCTCGGTGGACTCGCCCATGGCGATGCCCTCGAAGGAGTCCGTGAGCCCGTCGTACGCCATCGCGTCGAGCATCTCGACCGCGCCGTACTTGTAGCCCTCGCGGGACTTGGGCAGCAGGTGCGGGGCGTTGGTCATCGACTCCTGGCCGCCGGCCACGACGATGTCGAACTCGCCCGCGCGGATGAGCTGGTCGGCCAGCGCGATGGCGTCGAGGCCGGACAGGCAGACCTTGTTGATGGTCAGCGCCGGAACGCTCATCGGGATGCCCGCCTTGACGGCCGCCTGCCGCGCCGGGATCTGGCCGGCACCGGCCTGGAGCACCTGACCCATGATCACGTACTGGACCTGGTCGCCGCCGATGCCCGCGCGGTCGAGGGCGGCCTTGATGGCCACACCGCCCAGGTCGGCCCCGGAGAACGAGCGCAGCGAGCCGAGGAGCCGGCCCATGGGCGTACGGGCGCCCGCGACGATCACGGAGGTATTGCCGGTCGAACCGTTCGTACCAGACATGAACACGGCTCCTTCGAGCGGAATCCGAGAGGTGCAAGGGTGTTTCGGAAAATGTACTGAGCAGTACCCGCCGGGTCACCGGGCTGCGGGTGTGATCGCGCGCACGTTGCGTAACCAAACGTACGGCGGTGGACTGGTTGCATGCTGACGCGCATCGACCACATCGGGATCGCCTGCTTCGACCTCGACAAGACCGTCGACTTCTACCGTGCCACGTACGGCTTCGAGGTGTTCCACACCGAGGTCAACGAGGAACAGGGCGTACGCGAGGCCATGCTGAAGATCAATGAGACGTCGGACGGCGGCGCCTCGTATCTCCAGCTCCTGGAGCCGATCCGGGAGGACTCGACCGTCGCCAAGTGGCTTGCCAAGAACGGCGAAGGGGTCCACCACATCGCCTTCGGCACCGCCGACGTGGACGGCGACGCGGAGGACATCAAGGGCAAGGGTGTGCGCGTGCTCTACGAGCAGCCGCGCATCGGCTCGATGGGGTCCCGCATCACCTTCCTGCACCCGAAGGACTGCCACGGTGTGCTGACCGAACTGGTCACCTCCGCGCCCCGCCATGCCGAGGAGCACTGACCCTCACCTTCCCCCGGCCGGTAGAGTGCAGGTTCGGCCGGGGTGCGGGTGGGGCCCGGCCCAGGCTGTGCCGATGATCTGACACCATTTCTTCGGAAGGGCGGGCTCCGGGTTCCACCACCACGCAGTACGGGGCCGGCCGCCGACGCGACCAGGGGACGGATGGACCGCGCTGTGCGGGGCTACGAGCGCCAGGAGAGTCAACGGGCTGAGGCCGACACCCTCTCGATGTTCGAGGCCGAGATGGATCGGCTGAAGACCGAGCGGGAGAAAGCGGTCCAGCACGCCGACGACCTCGGCTACCAGGTCGAGGTGTTGCGCGCCAAACTCCATGAGGCGCGCCGCACTCTCGCGCACCGCCCTGCCTATGACACGGCCGGTCTCGACTACCAGGCCGAGCAACTGCTGCGCAACGCGCAGATCCAGGCCGACCAGCTGCGCACGGACGCCGAGCGCGAGCTGCGCGAGGCGCGGGCCCAGACGCAGCGTCTGCTCCAGGAGCAGGCCGAGCGGCAGGCCCGGCTGGAAGCCGAGCTGCACGCCGAGGCCGTGGCGCGCCGTCAGCGGCTGGACGAGGAGCTCAACGAGCGCCGCCAGACCGTCGAGTCGCACGTCAACGAGAACGTCGCCTGGGCCGAGCAGCTGCGCACCCGTACCGAGTCCCAGGCCCGCCGGCTGCTCGAGGAGTCGCGGGCGGAGGCCGAGCAGTCGCTCGCCACGGCCCGTACGGAGGCCCAGCGGCTGACCGAGCAGGCCCGTGGCCGGCTGGGTTCGGCCGCCGAGGAGGCGCGCGCGGAAGCCGAAGCGATCCTGCGCCGGGCGCGTACGGACGCCGAGCGGCTGCTGACCGCCGCGTCCACGCAGGCGCAGGAGGCCACCGACCACGCGGAGCAGCTGCGTACGACGACGAGCGCGGAGTCCGACCAGGCCCGGGTGACGTCGGCCGAGCTGACGCGTGCCGCCGAGGCGCGGATGCAGGAGGCCGAGACGGCGCTGCGCGAGGCGCGGGCCGAGGCCGAGAAGCTGGTCGCCGAGGCGAAGGAGGCCGCCGCCGCGCGGCTTGCCGGTGCCGAGACGGACAACGAGCAGCGTGCCCGTACCGCCAAGGCGGAGATCTCCCGGCTGGTGGGCGAGGCGACCAAGGAGGCCGAGGCCCTGCGGGCCGAGGCGGAGCAGCTGCGCGACGACGCGGCGGCGACGGCCGAGCGGCTGCTGGCCGAGACGGCGGACAAGGCGCGCAGCGCCGCCGCCGAGGACTCGGCGGCGCAGCTCGCCCTGGCGGCGCGTACGGCGGAGGAGGTCCTGAGCAAGGCGTCGGAGGACGCCATGGCCACCACCCAGTCGGCCGCCGCCGAGGCCGAGCGGATCCGCCGTGAGGCGGAGGCGGAGGCCGAGCGGCTGCGCGAGCAGGCCGCGGACACCGCGGAGCAGCTCAAGGGCGAGGCGAAGGACGACACCAAGGAGTACCGCGCCAAGACGGTCGAGCTCCAGGAGGAGGCGCGGCGGCTGCGCGGCGAGGCCGAGCAGCTGCGGTCCGAGGCCGTCGCCGAGGGCGAGCGGATCCGGGGCGAGGCGCGCCGCGAGGCGCTGCAGCAGATCGAGGAGGCGGCCAGCACCGCCGAGGAGCTGCTGGCGCAGGCGAAGGCGAACGCCGAGGAGACCCGTACCGGCGCGAGCGCCGAGAGCGAGCGGGTGCGGTCCGAGGCGGCCGAGCGGGCGGCGACGCTGCGCCGGCAGGCCGAGGAGGCGCTGGAGCGGGCGCGCGCCGAGGCCGAGGAGATGGCCGAGGAGTCCGAGGACCACGCCGAGCGCACGCGGACGGAGGCGGCCGAGGCCGCGGCCAGGCTGCGCGAGGACGCCGAGCGGGCGGCGCAGGCGCGGCGCGAGGAGGCCGACGAGGAGCTGACGCGGCTTCGTACGGAGGCCGAACAGCGCGTCGAGGCCGCCGAGTCGGCGCTGCGCGAGGCCCGTGCGGAGGCCGAGGGGCTGCGCCGGGAGACGGCGGAGGAGACGGAGCGGCTGCGCGCGGAGGCGCAGGAGAAGGCGCGCACGCTGGGTACGCAGGCGGAGGAGGAGGCCGAGCGGCTGCGTGCCGAGGCCGCTTCGGACGCGTCCGCGGCCCGGGCCGAGGGCGAGGAGGCGGCCGAGGAGCTGCTGAGCGACGCCCGTACGGAGGCCGAGCGGCTGCGTGCGGAGGCGCAGGAGAAGGCCGACCGGGTGCGGGCGGAGGCGGCCTCGGCCGCCGAGCGCCTGGCCGCCGAGGCGGCCGAGGAGCTGGCCGCCGCGCAGGAGGAGGCCTCGCGGCGGCGCCGTGAGGCCGAGGAGCTGCTGGGCGACGCGCGCACGGACGCGCAGCAGGAGCGCGAGGCGGCGCGCGAGCAGAGCGAGGAGCTGCTGGCGTCGGCGCGCAAGCGGGTCGCCGAGGCCCAGGAGGAGGGCCTGCGGCTGGCCGAGGAGGCCGAGCAGCGGGCCGATTCCCTGGTGGCGGCCGCCGAGCAGACCGCCCAGCAGGTGCGGGAGTCGGTCGCGGGGCTGCACGAGCAGGCCGAGGAGGAGATCGCCGGGCTGCGTTCGGCGGCGGAGCACAACGCCGAGCGGACCGTCGGCGAGGCGCAGGAGGAGGCGGACCTCCTCCGCGCGGAGGCCTACGCCGAGCGCGAGCGCGCCAAGGAGGACGCGTCGCGCGTCCGTGCCGAGGCGCACGCGACGGCCGAGGCGGCGCGGGAGCTGGCGGAGCGTACGGTCGCGGACGCGATCGCCGAGGGCCAGAGCGTCGAGGAGGAGGCCGCCCGCATCCTGGAGGAGGCGCGGTCGGCGGCGAACACCAAGCGCACGGATGCCGCGCGGCAGGCGGACGAGCTGATCGCCGAGGCGACCTCCGAGGGCGAGCGGCTGCGTGCCGAGGCCGCCCGGACGCTGGAGGAGGCCATCGAGGCCGCCGAGGCGGAGCGCGGCGAGGCCCGGGCCGAGGCGGCGCGGCTGGTGTCCGAGGCGGCGCGCACGGTGGACGAGGCGCGCGATACGGCGGACGCCCACCGGGTGGAGGCCGCGCAGCAGGCCGACGAGCTGCTGGCCAAGGCGACCGCCGAGGCGGAGCGCCTGGTGTCGGACGCGTCGGCGCGGGCGCAGCAGATGCGTACGGACGCCTCCGACGCGCTGGCGTCGGCGGAGCAGGACGCGGCGCGTTCCCGGGCCGAGGCCCGCGAGGACGCGAACAAGATGCGTGCGGACGGCCATGCCGAGGCCGAACGGATCGTCAACGACGCGGCGGAGCTGACCTCTTCGGCCCAGGGCGACGCCGACCGCATCGTGGACGAGGCCCGCGAGCAGGCGAACGCCCGCCGGGCGGAAGCCGCGCGGCAGGCGGACGAGCTGGTCGCCGAGGCGACCTCCGAGGGCGAGCGGCTGCGCGCCGAGGCCGCCCGGACGCTGGAAGAGGCGCGGGAGGCGGCGGACGCCCACCGTGCGGAGGCCGCGGCCGAGGCCGAGCGGGTGCTGGCGGACGCGGCCGCCGAGGCGGAGCGGGTGCGCGCGGATGCGGCGGGGACGCTGGAGGCCGCGCGCCGCGAGGCGGAGCGCACGGCGGACGAGGCGCGCGACGCGGCCAACTCCCGCCGGGCGGAGGCCGCGCAGCAGGCGGACGAGCTGATCGCCGAGGCGACCGCCGAGGCGGACCGGATGGCCACCGAGGCCGCCACCGCGCTGGCGGCGGCGCAGGAGAACGCCAACAGCACGCGCGCGGACTCGGCGAAGCTCAAGGCCGACGCGGTGCTGGAGGCGGAGCGGCTGCGCGCCGAGGCGCGGGCCGACGGCGAGCGTACGGTCGACGAGGCGCGGGACGCGGCCGCCAAGCGGCGGTCGGATGCCGCCGAGCAGGCGGACGCGCTGGTCGCCAAGGCGCAGGAGGAGGCCGTGAAGACCGGCACGGCCGCCGAGGAGCAGGCCGACGCGATGGTCGGTGCGGCGCGCCGGGAGGCCGACCGCATCGTCGCGGAGGCCACGGGCGAGGGCAACGGGCTGGTGGAGCAGGCGCGTACGGATGCCGACTCGCTGCTGTCCGAGGCGCGTGGGGACGCGACCGCCATAAGGGAGCGTGCGGACGAGCTGCGGGGCCGTATCGAGAGCGAGGTCGAGGAGCTGCACGACCGTGCCCGCCGGGAGGTCGCCGAGGCGATGCAGTCGGCGGGCGAGCGCTGCGACAAGCTGGTCGCGGCCGCCGAGGAGCAGCTCGCCTCCGCCGAGGCGAAGGCGAAGGAGATCGTGTCCGACGCGAGCGGCGAGGCCAGCAAGGTCCGCATCGCGGCGGTGAAGAAGACCGAGGGCCTCATCAAGGAGGCGCAGCAGAAGGTCAAGGAGGCCGAGCAGAAGAAGGCCGACGCCGTACGCGACGCCGAGCGCCTGCGCACCGAGGCGCTGGAGGAGGCCGCACGCCTTGTGGACGACGGGAAGCGGGAGTTGGAGGCGCTGGTTCTGCGGCAGCAGGACATCAACGCGGAGATTTCCCGTGTCCAGGACGTGTTGGAGGCGTTGGAATCATTTGAGTCCCCCGGGGCAGGAGGCTCCAAGGAGGGCGGGGTGAAGGCGACGGCAGGGGTCGGCTCAACTCGATCGGGTGGCAAGCAGTCCCAGAAGTAACCACTCAATCGAGGGGAGGTTTTCCGGATCCCTCGACCAAGTAGAACCATCTGCTCGATGACCCGCCGCTCCCGCCCCTAGGATTCCCTCTATCACCTCATCGGTCTCTTTCGACAGGAACCCCATGAGCGACACTTCCTCCCCCTTCGGCTTCGAGCTGGTGCGTCGTGGATACGACCGCGGCCAGGTGGACGACCGCATTACCAAGCTCGTCGCCGACCGTGACAGCGCACTGGCCCGAATCACCTCTCTGGAAAAGCGCATCGAGGAGTTGCACCTCGAAACGCAGAACGCTCAGGCGCAGATCAATGACTCGGAGCCCTCCTACGCGGGGCTCGGTGCACGGGTCGAGAAGATCCTTCGGCTGGCCGAGGAAGAGGCCAAGGACCTGCGTGAGGAGGCCCGTCGCGCCGCCGAGCAGCACCGTGAGCTGGCGGAGTCGGCGGCGCAGCAAGTGCGCAACGACGCCGAGTCGTTCGCCGCCGACCGCAAGGCGAAGGCGGAGGACGAGGGCGCCCGGATCGTCGAGAAGGCGAAGGGCGACGCGTCGACGCTGCGTGCCGAGGCGCAGAAGGACGCGCAGTCCAAGCGCGAGGAGGCGGACGCCCTCTTCGAGGAGACGCGCGCCAAGGCGGCCCAGGCGGCGGCCGACTTCGAGACCAACCTCGCCAAGCGGCGCGAGCAGTCCGAGCGCGATCTGGCTTCCCGTCAGGCGAAGGCGGAGAAGCGGCTCGCGGAGATCGAGCACCGCGCCGAGCAGCTGCGCCTGGAGGCCGAGAAGCTGCGCACGGACGCGGAGCGGCGGGCCCGGCAGACCGTGGAGACGGCGCAGCGCCAGGCCGAGGACATCGTCGCGGACGCGAACGCCAAGGCGGACCGTATCCGCAGCGAATCCGAGCGCGAGCTGGCGGCGCTCACCAACCGCCGCGACAGCATCAACGCCCAGCTGACCAACGTCCGCGAGATGCTGGCCACGCTGACGGGTGCGGCGGTGGCCGCGGCCGGGGTGCCGGGGGACGACGAGCCGATCTCGCGCGGTGTTCCGGCCCAGCAGAGCCGCTGAGGCGGCGGCCGCACATTGATACCGTTCGGGGGAGACCGCGCTGGGCGCGTCGTGCCACTCGGACGAGTGAGCACGGCGCGCCGAGTTCCCTGGCCTTGGGAGGGCTCCAGTGTTCCCCGGTGGCGGGGCGTTCCGCCCGCTCTTACCGTGGGTGAATGATCGAGCTCGAGGGGCTGACCAAGCGCTACGGCGACAAGCTCGCCGTGGATCACCTCACGTGCACCGTCCGCCCGGGCATCGTCACCGGCTTCCTCGGCCCCAACGGCGCGGGCAAGTCGACCACGATGCGCATGATGCTCGATCTCGACTACCCGACCGCCGGCACGGTCCGCATCGACGGCAGGCACTACCAGCAACTGCACAATCCCCTGCGAACGGTGGGTGCCCTGCTGGACGCGAAGGCCATTCACGGGGGCCGCAGCGCCTACAACCACCTGCTGTGCCTGGCGCAGAGCAACGGCATTCCGGACTCCAGGGTCCGTGAGGTGCTGGACGTC
The DNA here is from genome assembly GCF_059089585.1 of Streptomyces sp. SX-6. Classification (NCBI taxonomy): domain Bacteria; kingdom Bacillati; phylum Actinomycetota; class Actinomycetes; order Kitasatosporales; family Streptomycetaceae; genus Streptomyces; species Streptomyces sp. SX-6. The sequence continues at coordinate 117,792 of NZ_JBTHHU010000005.1, forward strand.
GTCGGTCTGACCTCGGTGGCGAAGAAGCGGTCCAAGGGCTTCTCGCTCGGCATGGGCCAGCGCCTGGGCATCGCCGGCGCGCTGCTGGGCGATCCGCAGATCCTGATGTTCGACGAGCCGGTCAACGGGCTCGACCCCGAGGGCATCCACTGGATCCGCAACCTGATGAAGAACCTGGCCGCGCAGGGGCGGACGGTCTTCGTCTCCTCGCATCTGATGAGCGAAATGGCGCTCACCGCCGACCATTTGATCGTCATCGGCCAGGGCCGGCTGCTGGCCGACACCTCCATGTCCGACTTCATCGCCGAGAACTCGCGCTCGTACGTGCGGATGCGTTCGCCCGATCACGAGCGGCTGCGCGAGGTGCTCTCGGGGGCCGGGATCACCGCCGTGCCCGGTGCGGACGGGGGGCTGGAGGTGCACGGCGAGGATGCCGCGCACCTGGGCGAGCTGGCGGCCCGGCACCACATCACGCTGCATGAGCTCAGCCCCCAGCGGGCCTCGCTCGAGGAGGCGTTCATGCAGCTCACCGCCGGATCGGTGGAGTACCACGCGCATCCGAACCACGAAGCCCCGGCCGAGGCCCCTCCCGATGAGGGCTGGGGTACGGACTGGCGGAAGAAAGGGGCCTGACCATGGCGGTGGTGAACCAGGTCCTGCGCTCGGAATGGACGAAGATCAAATCCGTTCGGTCCACGGTGTGGACGCTCGGCATCGCCGTGGTGGTGACGGTCGCTCTCGGGATGCTGATCAGCGCACTCGCCGGCAACAGCTTCGACAAACTCGCGCCGGGGGAACGGCTGACATTCGACCCGACCTTCATCAGCTTCGCGGGCATGGGACTCGGACAGCTGGCATTGATCGTTTTCGGGGTGCTAGTGGTCTCCAACGAATACAGCACCGGAATGATCCGCACATCACTGGCGGCCGTTCCCCAGCGGGCCACCTTTCTGTTCAGCAAGATCACTATTGCGGGGCTGCTCGCCCTGGTCGTCGGGATGGTCACCAGCTTTCTGGCCTTTTTCCTCGGGCAGGCGATGCTGGGCGTCCACAAGGCGCACATCGGTGATCCGGGCGTCCTGCGCGCGGTGATCGGCGGCGGGCTCTACATGACGCTGATCACGGTGTTCTCGATGGGCGTCGCCGCGATGCTGCGCAGCCCCATGCTGGCGCTCGGCATTCTGATGCCGTTCTTCTTCCTGATCTCCAGCATCCTCGCCAATGTGTCGGCCACCAGGAAGGTCGGCGAGTACCTTCCCGACAAGGCGGGCCAGCAGGTCATGCAGGTGGTCGAGCACGCCGACGAGGCCCCGTACGGGCCGTGGGGAGGGCTGGCGATCATGGTGCTGTGGGTGCTGGCCGCGCTGATCGGCGGATACGCGATGCTGCAGAAGCGCGACGCCTAGCCGTGCCGGTGCGCACGCTCGCCCAGCTCGGCCTCGCCACCGTGCCGTTCCGGCACCCGCTGACGTACCCGGGCCGCCCCGTCCCGGGGCCGTGCGTGCTCCTGGGCACGGTGCTGCTCCCGCTGCGCGTGTCCCCCGGGCCGCCGGGGGCCTGGCGGGTCCGGGAGCCCGCCGCCGAGCCGGCGCTCGACGCGTTCCTCGCCGGCCTCGGCACGGCCCCCGTCGCCCGGCGCCGGCCCGTCCTGGCCGTGGGGTCCAACGCCTCCCCCGCCCAGGTCGCCTACAAGCTGCGGCAGAGCGGGCTGTCCGCGGCCGTGCCCATGGTCCCCGTACAGGTCCGCGGCCTCGCGGTCGGCTGCTCCGCGCACATCGGCCGGGCCGGCTACGTCGCCGCCGCCCCGTACGCCGACCCGGGCGCCGGGACCGCCCTGGTCGTCAGCTGGCTGGACGCGGCCCAGCTCGCGGCCGTGGACGTGACGGAGCTGCACTACCGCCGGGTGCCGCTGCCCGCGGAGGCGTACCCCGTGAGCCTGCCGTCCGGGCAGCGGCTGGAGGGCGCGTACCTCTATGTCTCCCGGCACGGCGTGCTCACGGACCCGGCCACCGCCCGCCCCCGTCCCGGCGGGGGCGACCAGCGTGCCCTGCTCACCTCGCTGCTGGACGCCTCGCCCCGGCTGCGCGCCCTGCTCGGGCCCGGCCCGGTGAGCTGGACGGAGCGGGCGCGGGCGGAGGAGGCGGTCCGGGCGGAGGGTGCGCGGATCTTCGTCGAGGAGGACTGGGTGCGTCCCGCGGGCATCGTTCCTTGATTCTTGGGAGATTCTTGGGAACCGTCAGCCTCTCGTTATCCTCCTAACCCGAACGGGGGCAATTCCGCCCCGACCATCTGCGAGGGGCGGAGAATGATCGAGGCAGTCGGCCTGACGAAGCGCTACGGCGCCAAGACGGCCGTCCACAATCTGACGTTCCGGGTACGGCCCGGAGTCGTCACCGGCTTCCTGGGGCCCAACGGCTCGGGCAAGTCGACGACCATGCGCATGATCCTCGGCCTGGACGTGCCGACGTCGGGTCAGGTCACCATCGGCGGCCTCCCCTACCGGCAGTTGCCGAACGCCCCCCGGCAGGTCGGTGCTCTCATCGACGCCAAGGCCGTGCACGGCGGCCGCAGCGCCTACAACCACCTGCTGGCCCTCGCGCAGCTCTCCGGCATCCCGGCGAGCCGGGTGGACGAGGTGCTCGGTGTCGTGGGCCTCCAGGAAGTGGCGAAGAAGCGCTCCAAGGGCTTCTCGCTCGGCATGGGCCAGCGCCTCGGCATCGCCGCCGCGCTGCTCGGCGACCCCCAGGTGCTGCTCTTCGACGAGCCGGTCAACGGCCTCGACCCCGAGGGCATCCTGTGGGTCCGCAACCTGATGAAGCGGCTGGCCGCCGAGGGCCGTACGGTCTTCGTCTCCTCGCACCTGATGAGCGAAATGGCGCTCACCGCCGACCACTTGATAGTGATCGGCCGCGGGCAGATGCTCGCCGACATGAGCGTCCAGGACTTCATCGCCGCGAACTCCGCGGGCTTCGCCCGGGTCCGTACGCCCGACGGGGAGCCGGAGGGCCGCGAGAAGCTCACGACCGCCCTGGTCGAGGCCGGTGCCCAGGTCCTGCCGGAGCAGGACGGCGCGCTGCGCGTCACCGGCCTGCCGCTGCCGCGCATCAGCGACCTCGCCCACGGCGCCGACGTGCGCCTGTGGGAGCTCTCGCCGCACCAGGCCTCCCTCGAGGAGGCGTACATGCGCATGACGCAGCACGCGGTCGACTACCGCTCCACGGCGAACGCCCGCGTCGGCTACCAGCAGCCCGCCCCGGGCTGGGGTGCTCCGGGCGCTCCGGGTGCCCCGGGCGCACCGGTGCCGCCGGGCTGGAACGGGGCGGGCGGCTACCCGGTGCTGCCGGGCGAGCAGCCCAACCCGTACGCGCAGCAGCCGCCCGTTGCCCCGCAGCAGCCCGCCGCCCCCGTGACCCAGCGCCAGAGCGAGGACGCCCGATGACCACGCCGATGCCCTCTCAGCCCCCCATGGCGCCCCCGCAGCAGCAGCCCGCCCAGCCGCACTGGCCCGGCACGGCCGCGCCCGGCGGCTATGTCTCGCCGGTCCCGGTGCGCCAGGCGCACCTGGGCGATGCCGTCAAGGCCGAGTGGACGAAGATCAGGTCGCTGCGGTCCACGGTGTGGACGCTCGGCGTGATGATGGTGATCGTCGTCGGCATAGGCACCCTGATCGCGGTGGCGGCCTCCTCGCGGGACAACCTCACCGGCCTCACCTCGACCAACATCGGGTTCACCGGCCTTCTGCTCGGCAGCATCCCGGTGATCACGCTGGGCGTGCTGACGACCTCCTCCGAGTACGGCACGGGCCTGATCCGCACCACGCTCACCGCCTGCCCCAGCCGTACCCGGGTGCTGGCGGCCAAGGCGATCGTCTTCTTCACGCTGACGTTCGTGATGACCCTGGTCGCCACGGTGCTGGCCGCCCTCATCGGCGAGGCGGCGCTGAGCGGCAGTTCGGCGGAAGCGTCCGGCGGGTCGGAGTGGTTCCGGGCGACGGTGGGGGCCAGCCTCTACGTGGCGGCGCTGGGCCTGCTGGCGCTCGCGGTCGGCGCGCTGCTGCGGCACTCCGCGGGTGCGATCACGAGCATGCTCGGCGTGGTGCTGCTGCCGGTGATCCTGGCGATGTTCCTGGGCTCCTTCGAGACCCTGCAGAAGAAGCTCTTCGAGTACTCGGTCGTCAACCAGCTCGCGAGCTTCTACGGGCGCGCGGCCGAGGCCGACGGTTCGGGGCCGAACGACTGGCAGTCGCTGCTCATCGTGCTGGTCGTCGCGGGTGCCGCGCTGGCCGGCGCGCACACGCTGATGACCAGGCGGGATACGTAGGCCGCGTCCGGCGGATCACGGGGAGTGCCGGTTGCGGTGACCGCGTATTCCGCCGGACCCTCGCCGTTGTGGCGTCGCACCGTCGCGGCGGATTGTTCCGGGGCTCCGCCCCGGACCCCGGACAGGCGTCAACCGCCTCAGTACCGCGGTGAGTTACGAGACCGCTGGAGCCTCGCGCCCCGGCGGTCTCGCGCGTTCCAGCAGGCCTTGTGCCAGTGGCGCCGGTCCTCGACCCCGGCGCCGTACTGCGGCCACGCCACCACGTGCGGCACCCCGGGCGGGATCTCCTGGTCGCAGCCGGGACAGCGGTAGTGCTTGGCGGCGGCCCCGCCGCCGATCATCCGCACCGACCACTCCTCGCCCTGCCAGCTCTCGGTGCGCTCCAGGCCGTAACGCTCGCCGCCCAACTCCTCGCGCTCGCGCGGGACGTCGGCTCGCTTGTCGGCGCCGCCTCGGGGGCGGTTTCGGCGCGGGGACACGGGTCACCTCGGGGGTCGGAAGAGCTACGGGCCGTGACCAGCGTACGCGGCACCGCTTACCGCCCAACTCCCTCCGATCATCATGAAAACCTCCCGTACGCCCGTACCTTCGGGCAGGTGTCAGGCGTTAATGCCTCCGAGGGGGCGGCGTTCGATCGCCAGTCCGTCGCTAGGAGGCACACCACCCATGCGCGTTGGAGCATTCGTCCTGGCCGCCCAGTTCCCGGGCCAGGGCCACGGGGAGGCCCTCCACCGGGCCGTGCGGTCGGCGGAGGTCGCCGAGGAGGCCGGGCTGGACGCGGTCTGGCTGGCCGAGCACCACTTCGTCCCGTACGGGGTCTGCCCGTCCGCGGTGACGCTCGCGGCCCTGATGCTGGGGCGTACGCGCCGGCTCCGCGTGGGCACCGCCGTGAGCGTCATGGCGACGACGCACCCGGTGGCCCTCGGCGAGCAGACGGCCCTGCTGCACCTCACCTCGGGCGGCCGATTCACCCTGGGGGTGGGCCGGGGTGGGCCCTGGGTGGACCTGGAAGTGTTCAACTCGGGCCTGGATGCTTACGAAGAGGCGTTCCCCGAGTCCCTCGGACTGCTGGTGCGCTGGCTGCGCGAGCCCCGGGTGGGCACGGCCGGCGAGCGGTTCGCCTTCCGCGAGGTCCCGGTCGTACCCCGGCCCGACGACCTCCTCGACCGGCCCGGGCCCGATGTGATCGTCGCCTGCACCTCGCCCGCGAGCGTACGGCTCGCGGCCCGGCACGGGCTGCCGATGCTGCTCGGCATGCACAGCACGGACGAGGAGAAGGCCGACATGGTCACCCTGTGGCGCAAGTGCGCGCTGGAGGCGGGGAGTTCACCGGAGGAGGCGGCCGCCGCCGCGCATGTGTCGGCGGGCGTCGTCCAGATCGCGGAGCGGCAACAGGAGGCCGCGGAGACCCTGCTGAAGGCGATGCCCGGCTTTCTGCAGCAGGGCCTCGGGGCCCATGTGACGGTCGACGGCCGCCGGCGCCGGATGCGCGATCCGTACGGATACACCGAGTTGCTCTGCACGATCCATCCCGTGGGTCCGCCGCAACTGTGCGCGGACCGTCTCGCGGCCACCGCCGAACGCACCGGCATCCGGCGCTTCGCGCTGCTGGCCGAGGGCTCCGGCGACCTCGCGGCCACCGAGGAGAACCTGCGCCGCCTCGGCGCGGACGTGCTGCCCCTGCTCGTCGGCTGACCGACGGCCCGACCGACCGACTGCCGATACGATTCCCCGGCCACAGGATCCGGGGAGCTGCCGCTCCCGTACCGCTCGCACCTCCCCGCCTGCGGAGCGGCAGCATCCACGCATCAGCAGTCGCGGAGCTCTGGTGACTGGTTCAGCAGCTGACCCCTGATCGAAGTGAAACGGGCGAAACGCTCGTCCGCCGAGGCGTCGAGCGGGAAGACTGCCACCCGGTGGCAGTTCTGGAAGGCCAGCCGGACTGCGAAGTGTCGCTCCAGTGCACCGCGAATAGCATCACTCGCCATGGCCCGCAGCAGTTGGCCGCGCGCCTGCTCGTCCGGCGGCGGCGTCCGGTTGTCGGCGAACTCGCCGCCGTACACCCTCAGCCGGTCCACCAGCGAGCTGATCATCTCCCATGCGTAGGGCAGGGATTTCCGGACGCAGTCGACGAATTCCGCTTCGCCGACCTCGCCTCGCTCGGCCTGTTCGAGAAGGGCCGGTGAGACGTCGAGCGACATGGGTTCTCCTCTCGCGACCCCGCGCGCGGGGTCTAAAGGAATGGGCGAGCGGACGACGACGCCCTGTGCCCGTACGGCGACCGCCCGCCTCACACGGTAATCCGGCCATTGGCACCCCACCAGGAGAACGCACATACAACTGGCCAATGCCCAAGGGTGTCGCCGGGGGTGCATCGGGGGTCCATCCAGGGCGAATCGCGTGGACCGCCGCACGTCGAGTAGCGTGGACCACCATGCGTCTCGTCATCGCCCGTTGCTCTGTGGACTACGCGGGCCGTCTCACCGCCCATCTGCCCTCCGCCCCCCGTCTGATCCTGGTCAAGGCGGACGGAAGCGTCAGCATCCATGCCGACGACCGGGCCTACAAGCCCCTCAACTGGATGTCGCCGCCGTGCACCCTGAAGGAGGGTGACGGTGTCTGGACGGTGATCAACAAGGCGGGCGAGAAGCTCATCATCACCATGGAGGAGGTCTTCCATGACTCGTCCCATGAACTGGGCGTCGATCCCGGCCTGATCAAGGACGGCGTGGAAGCGCACCTGCAGGAGCTGCTCGCCGACCGCATCGAGACCCTCGGCGAGGGCTACACGCTGATCCGCCGCGAATACCCCACGGCCATCGGGCCGGTGGACATCCTGTGCCGCGACGCGGACGGGCAGACGGTGGCCGTCGAGCTGAAGCGGCGCGGCGAGATCGACGGTGTGGAGCAGCTCACGCGCTACCTCGAGCTGCTGAACCGTGATCCGCACCTGGCCCCCGTGCGGGGGATCTTCGCGGCTCAGGAGATCAAGCCGCAGGCGCGTGTGCTGGCCACGGACCGTGGCATCGGGTGCGTCGTGCTCGACTACAACGCGATGCGGGGCATCGAGGACGACAAGCTGAGGCTGTTCTAGGGGGGAGTTGCTCCCCGGTCCCGCCCTTTCACCGTTTCCTCCGGGGGCAAGCCCCCGGGCCCCGAAACCGCGCTCCGCGCGGTTGTCCTCAATCGCCGGACGGGCTGAAGTTCAGCCCGTCCGGCGATTGAGGACGAGCGGCGGAGCCGCGACAAGTGGGGTCCGGGGGCGAAGCCCCGGGAGACGGTGAGAGGGCGGGACCGGGGCACAACCCCTACGTGCCGGTCGGCGCGGGGCCGCTCACCGTCTTCGTCGGCGGGGAGGGTGGCGACGGCGAGGTCTTCGGCGGCGGCGATTCCGAGTGCGTCGGCGGCGGCGTCTCCGGCGAGTGCGTCGGCTTGTCCGACGGCGTCACCGGCGGCGTCGTCGACGGCGTCTCGCCCGTCTCCGTCGGCCGCGGCGAGTGCGTCTCCGGCGAGCTGCTCTCCGAGGCGGACGGCGACGCGCTGCCGTGGGAACCCGGCGAGGAGGACGCCGTCCCGCTCGGCCCGCCCGAGTGCCCCTGCTTCGCATGCTGCCCCGGAACCGGGGCCTCTCCGCTCTCCCCCGGCGCCGGCTGGTCGGCGTTCATCCCGCCGTCCCCGTCCTGCCGGGACGCGGACTGGCTCGGCCGCACCTTCCCGGAGTGCCCGCCATCGCCCTGCCCGGCACCGGTCGTGCCGATCGCAACGACCGTACCGAGCACGGCAGTCAGCAGCACACCCGCACCCGCGGCCATCAGGTTGCGGCGGTTTCCGCCTGACATCAGCTTCTGTGACCAGGACTGCGGCGGCGCGGCAAGGGCAGGCGGAGGCGCAGGCGCAGGGGCCGGGATGCGGCTGATGATCGCGGTCGTCGCGTCGTCCGGCACGGAGAACGCCGCCGGAACACCGACCGGCAGCACCGACTCCTCGCGGCGGGCGTCCGGCACCTCCTCGCCCGCCCGCTGCGGCGGTACCAACGGCGCGGAGGCAGCCCGCGCGCGGTCGGCGACCAGCGCCAGCGCGCGCCGGCCCGCGACCGCGCCCCGCTTGTCCTTGAGCGCCCCCCGCATCCCGACGGACGTCTCCAACTCGGCGCGGGCCCGGTCGACATGGCCGGTGCACAGCGCGAGTACGCCCAACTCGTGGTGGAAGTACGCCTCTTCGCCGACCTCCCCGGCCACCCGCGCGGCCTCCTGGCCGTACCGCAGGCACCGCTCCCACGCACCCCAGTGCAGCGCCGCCGCGAACGCCGGTGCCGCCGTACGGGCCAGGAGCACCGCGGTCGCCGGGTGCCCGGCCCGTCCGCCCGTGACCAGGACGCCCAGCACGGCGAGGATCGTGTCGGCCTCGACGGCGATGTCCGAGGGGTCGACGGACGGGTTCCCGGCCCACCAGGAGTAGTGCTGTGCGGCGGCGTGCGCCCGGTCCAGGGCGTCCACACCACCGGATTCGCGCAGTTGCTCGGCGACACCCGCCGCCACCCGGTGGTGCGCCCCGACGGCGGTGATCAGCCCGCAGGCGAGCAACTCGCCCACGGCGGCGTCCGCTTCGGCACCCCCGAGCCCCCCGGCCAGCGCGGGCAGCTGCTCCCGGTACGGCACCTCGCCGCCCAGCGCGAGGGCGAGGCGCAGGATGTCGCCGGCGGCGTCGCCCAGCCGCGAGGCGAGCAGGGCGGCCGGAGCTCCGGCGGGCAGCTCGTCGCAGCCGTGTCGCAGCAGCGCACCGGCCTGGACGAAGCGCAGCGGCAGCCCCTCGGACGCGGACCACAGTCCGGCCGTCCAGTCGGCCTCCTCGTCCGTGAGCGGCCGTCCGACAGCGGCCTCGAGCAGCTCGAGGCAGTCGGTGCGGTCGAGTCCGCCGAGGAAGACCTCCTCCAGGTGCGAGGCGGCCGAGGGCGCGGCGACATCGGGCGTGGCCGCGAGCAGCCAGGCGCACTCGGGCGTCGCGTCGAGGAGTTCGTCGAGCGCGCCGCCGCCGAACTCGAGGTCGTCGAGGATGACGACCGCGCCGATCTCCCGTACGGCGGCGAGCAGTTCGGCCCGCTCGGGCCGGTACAGCGGTGCGATCCGGACAACCGCGAACAGCTCGTGCAGCAGGTCGCTCGTGGTGCGGTGGTGGCCGCTGAGGCGTACGACGCCGTCGGGCGCGACGGTCTCGCAGTCCTCGGCGACGACGTCCAGCAGCGAGGTGCGGCCGGCCCCGGAGGGGCCGGTCAGCCGCACCGAGCGGCCACGCGACAGCAGCCTGCCCAGCCGCTCGCGCTCCTCCGCCCGGCCCACCAGGGGCAGTTCGGGCCCGCGGGCGGGCGGCACCGGAGCGGTGCGCTCGCCGGGGGCGAGGCGCGTGGGGCGGGCGGGGACCCTGCCGGGCGGGCAGGGCTCTATTTCGCTGCCGTCGACGGGGTTGACCGTCAGCAGGTAGTCCCCGGCGACGAGTTGGACGACACGGGCGTGCACCGGGCTGCCCGCGGGCGTGCCCTCGCCGCCGCGGCCCTCACCACCGTGTGCTGCCCCGGGTGCGTGGTTCGTCGGGTCCATGGTCAATCAAAGCCCCCAGTCGCGTGGCGTGCCGTCGTGCCCTCCGGCCTGTCCGCGCTCTTCACGACCTCCGGTCCGGCGCCCGTCGTGGGCTTTTATTGCGACGGGAAACCGAACAGACCTTGGGACAGTATCGCCGACGCGCAGGGCGTCGCGTCCCCAGGGCGCGCACAGGCCAGGAGGAATCGAGGCACTTGCCTCACATCCGGCTCATCCGGCCCGCTCGCACGCCTCGGGGGCGTCTTCGACGGCGCCCTCGATGGCGAGAATGCGGTGCAGGCGGGTGGCGACCAGCACCCGCTGCATCCGGTCCGGGACCCCGCGCAGGACCAGCCGCCGGCCGGTACGCCCGGCGCGGCGGTGGGCCCCCATGATGACGCCGAGTCCGGTGGCGTCCCAGGAGTCGAGCTCGGTGAGGTCGAGGACGAGATCTCCCCGGCCGGCGTCGAGCGCGGAGTGCAGGACCGTACGGGCGTCCGCCGCGTTGCGGACGTCGAGGCGGCCCCCGACGGCCAGTTCGGCGTGGTCGCCCCTGATGTGCATATGCGCTCCCGGGAGGTTGAGGCCGGCTACTGAAGGACTGACTGCCTCTCGCACGACAAAGTTGCCGTCTGTAAGCGAATCAATACCCAATTCACACCATGGGGTGAACGGATTTTGGCGCTTCCTGGTCAGTACTGGTAGAAGCCCTGACCGCTCTTGCGGCCGAGGTCGCCCGCGTCGACCATGCGGCGCATGATCTCCGGCGGCGCGAACTTCTCGTCCTGGCACTCGGTGTAGATGTTGCCGGTCGCGTGCAGCAGGATGTCCACGCCCGTCAGGTCGGCGGTCGCGAGCGGGCCCATCGCGTGCCCGAAGCCCAGCTTGCAGGCGATGTCGATGTCCTCGGCGCTGGCCACCCCGGACTCGTAGAGCTTGGCCGCCTCGACGACGAGCGCCGAGATCAGGCGGGTGGTCACGAAGCCCGCGACGTCACGGTTGACGACGATGCAGGTCTTGCCGACGCTCTCGGCGAACTCCCGGGCGGCGGCGAGGGTTTCGTCGCTCGTCTTGTGACCGCGCACCAGCTCGACCAGCTGCATCATCGGCACCGGCGAGAAGAAGTGCACGCCGACGACCCGCTCCGGGCGCCGCGTGGCGGCGGCGATCTTGGTGATCGGGATGGCGGAGGTGTTGGAGGCGAGCACCGCCTCGTCCTTCACCAGGCCGTCCAGCGCGCGGAAGATCTCCCGCTTGGTGTCGACGTCCTCGAAGACGGCCTCGACGACGATGTCCGCGTCGGCGGCGGCGTCGAGATCGGTGGTGGCCGTGATCCGGCCGAGCGCCTGCTCGGCGGCGGCGGCCTCGAGCTTGCCCTTGGAGACGAACTTGTCGTACGAGGCCTTGATGCCGTCCGTACCGCGCTTGAGCGCCTCGTCCGTGACGTCCCGCAGCACGACGTCCCAGCCGGCCTGCGCGGAGACCTGCGCAATCCCGGAGCCCATCAGTCCGGCACCGATGACGGCGAGCTTCTTGGCCACAGCTGTCCCCTTACTCCCTGTTCTTTTGCGCTCTCGGGCGGACATTAGCGTCCGTTGGGGCGCCATTGGGAAGTTAGAGATGCGCGTCACGTCCTGTTTGACGGACGTCACACTCCGCGCCCCATCGAGCAGGCCACACAGCTCAGTTGGGCCACTTGCGTACCAGTGGTTACAGGGGCTTCCGGATCGCGTAGCCCAGGAGCTTCTCGCCCATCAGCCCCTCCATCTCGTCGAGGAGCGCGAGGGCCCCGCGGGAGACCTCCCGGGCACTGCGGCCCTCGACCAGTTCGCCGGCGATGTACCCGGTGAGGTGCGCGTGGAGCCAGGCGAGCTGACTGGCCACCAGCCCGGGCAGCGGCCCCTCGCCCTCCGCCTCCTCGGCGAGCGCGGCGGTCAGGGCGGAGGTGATCTGGCCGCGCATGTCCAGCAGCCGGGCGCGCAGGGCCGGCGAATCGTCGATGACCTTCAGGAACCGGTCGAACCCGTCGATGAGCCCGAGGCGCGGCGAGACGGCCACGGCCTCGGCCTGGAGCGCCCGCAGCACGGCACGGGCCGCGGACTCGCCCTCGGGGCGGCCGCGGACGACCGACGCGAGCCACTCGACCTGGTCGTCCGCGCGGTCGAGGAAGAGGTCCTCCTTGCCCGGGAAGTAGTTGTAGACCGTATTGACCGATACATCCGCCGCGGCCGCGATCTCCGCGATGGTCACGGCGTCGAAGCCGCGCTCCAGGAACAGGCCGGTCGCGACATCGGAGATGTGCTGCCTGGTCTGCCGCTTCTTCCGTTCCCTGAGCCCCTCTGCCATGCCGTCATCGTAGCCTCTGAAATTTTGGAGTCATTGCAAACTTTCAGAGGTTCTGGTTTTCTGTCGGCCATGGACGACCCCTGCATCACGACCTCCGGCCTCCGTCGGACCTTCACCACCAAGCGCGGCCCGGTCGAGGCCGTGCGCGGCATCGATCTCACCGTCCGGCGCGGCGAGATCGTCGGCTTCCTCGGCCCCAACGGCGCCGGCAAGACGACCACGCTGCGCATGCTCACCACGCTCCTCGCCCCCACCGGCGGCACCGCGACCGTCGCGGGCCGCGACCTCGCCCGCGACCCCGTCGGCGTACGGCGCAGGGCGGGGTACGTCGCCCAGTCCGGCGGCACCGACCCGGCCGTGACCGTCCGCGAGGAACTCACCACCCAGGCCCGCCTCTACCGCCTGCGCCGCCCCGAGGCCGTGGCCCGTACCCGCGAACTCGCCCGGGACCTGGGCCTGGCCGACTTCCTCGACCGCCCCTGCGGCGCGCTCTCCGGCGGCCAGCGGCGGCGGCTCGACATCGCGATGGCGCTCACCCACCGCCCCGAGGTCCTCTTCCTCGACGAGCCGACCACCGGCCTCGACCCCGGCAGCCGCGCCGACCTCTGGGACCTCGTACGCCGCATCCGTACCGAGCACGGCACGACCGTGCTCCTCACCACCCACTACCTCGAGGAGGCCGAGGCCCTCGCAGGCCGACTCGTCGTCATCGACGACGGCCGCATCGTGGCCGAGGGCAGCCCCGCCGAGCTCACCTCCCGCTTCGCCGGCTCCCCCGGCGGCACGCTCCAGGACGCCTTCCTGGCCATCACCAACTCCCCCGCCGCCCCCGTCACCTTGGACGCCTGATGCCCGCCCTGCTCACCGACATCGCCGTCGTCTTCGGCCGCTACGCCCGCCAGACCCTCCGCCACCGGCTCGGCGCCCTCTTCGGGCTGCTCATGCCGATGCTCTACCTCGTCTTCTACGGCCCCCTGCTCACCCACCTGCAGCTCGGCGGCACGGGCAGTTCCTGGCAGATGCTGGTGCCCGGGCTGCTCCTCCAACTCGGCTTGTTCAGCGCCTCGTTCGCGGGCTTCGGTCTGCTGATCGAGAAGCAGCACGGCGTCGTCGAGCGGATGCGCGTCACCCCGGTCAGCCGCCTCGCCCTCGTGCTCGGCCGCGTCCTGCGCGACGCCGTGCTGCTCATCGCGCAGGCGGTGCTCCTGGTGCTCACCGCCCTGGCGATGGGCCTGCGCGCCCCGCTCCCCGGCATCCTGCTCGGCTTCGCCTTCGTCGCCTGCCTGGCCACGGCCCTGGCCTCGCTCTCCTACGCCCTGGCCATGAAGGCCGCCGCACCGCAGGAGTTCGCCCCGGTCGTCAACGCGGTCAACATGCCGGCCATGCTGCTCTCGGGGCTGATGCTGCCGATGACCCTGGCCCCGGGCTGGCTGGACGTCCTGTCGCACGTGATGCCGCTGCGGTATCTGGTGGACGCGATGCGTGCGGCGTACGTGGGCGACTACGGGGCACCGGCGGTGCTGCACGGGGTCGTCGCGGCGGCGCTGCTCGTGGTCGCGTCGGTGACGGTGGGGGTACGGCACTTCGCCCGCGCCAGCGCGTAGGGGTCCGCACTACGCTCGTACACATGGTCCACTTGACGCGCATCTACACCCGCACCGGGGATGACGGCACCACCGCCCTCGGCGACATGAGCCGCACCCCCAAGACCGACACCCGCATCGCGGCGTACGCCGACGCCAATGAGGCGAACGCCGCGATCGGCGTGGCCATCGCGCTCGGGCAGCTGCCCGACGAGATCGTCAAGGTGCTCGTACGGGTCCAGAACGACCTCTTCGACGTGGGCGCCGACCTGGCCACGCCGGTAGTGGAGAACCCCGAGTACCCGCCGCTGCGCGTCGAGCAGTCGTACATCGACAAGCTCGAGGCGGACTGCGACCACTTCCTCGCGGGGCTGGAGAAGCTGCGCAGCTTCATCCTCCCCGGCGGCACGCCGGGCGCCGCCCTGCTGCACCAGGCGTGCACGGTGACGCGGCGCGCGGAGCGCTCGACGTGGGCGGCCCTGGAGGAGCACGGCGAGACGATGAACGCGCTCACCGCGAAGTACCTCAACCGGCTGTCCGACCTGCTGTTCATTCTCGCGCGGACGGCGAACAAGGAGCTCGGGGACATCCTCTGGGTGCCCGGCGAGAACCGTTAACCGGTCTTCTTCTGCTGCTTCGGCCATAGCGTGTAGCTCAGCGCGATGGCGAGGTTGATGCCGATGACCATGAACATCGACCTCTGCCAGACATGCAGCGAGCTGGTGTCGCCGGACCCGCCGACGTACCAGATCGCCACCTGGAGCAGGGCGAGTGCGACGGCCCCCGCCAGCACCCACTGACCGGCGACCTTCCACTCGTGCGCGGTACGGGCGGAGCCGTACTTGGGCGGCTTGACCGGCGGCGGGCCGCCCGCGAAGCGGTGCGCGAACCGCTGGTCGACCCACTTCAGCGTGGCGTGGCCGAGGCCGACCGAGTAGCCGATGTAGACGGCCGCCAGGCCGTGCTTCCAGTCGGCGGTGGCCCCGTTCTTCAGGTCGATCGCAGTGGCGATCAGCAGCACCAGCTCCAGCACGGGCTCGAGCAGCAGCACCGCCGCCCCGGCCCGGGGCTTCTTCGCGAGATACCGCAGGCTCAGCCCAGCGACGAGCAGCACCCAGAAGCCCACCTCGCAGACGACGACCAGCGTGACGATCACGGACCTCTCCTTCCCTCCCTCCCAGGTTCGCCCCGGCTGCGGGGCGGATCCTCGTCGCGGGAGAGGATTCGCGACTGCATCGTTCGATGTAGTCGCGGGGGCGGTCCGGGTGCCGTGGTGTGATGGCCCCATGCCGCTGCCCCGCCTCCACCGCGACGGACTGCTCATCGTCGCCGCCGGGCTGACCGGCGGCGTGCTGCAATACGGGCTCGGGCTGAACGGCACACCGGCCGCAGGGCTGCCCAGGCCGCTCGCGCTCGTCGCGCTGGCCGTCATGGCCGGGGCCGAGCTGCTGCGGCGGCGGGCACCGCTGGCGGGGCTCGGCATCGGGGTGGGGGCGCTGGCGCTCGACACCTGCACCGGGAGCCTGATCGCGACCGTCGTCATGTTCACGGACCTGGTGTACGCGTCCGTGCTGTACGGGCCGCCCGCCGCGTACCGTATGGTGCCGCGCGTCTGCGAAGCGGTCACCCTCGTCGGGACCCTGCTCGCCGTCGCGGTCATCCGCCGGCCGGAGGCCCTGCTGATCGGGGCGGTGCTCGCGGTCATCACGATCGCCCCCGCCGCCACCGGCGTGGCGGTGCGGATGCATCGCGACCGGGCCGACGCCGCCCAGCTCGCGGCCGAACGCACCGCGCTGCTGGCCGAGTTGGACCGGCGCGAGGCGGTGGGTGCCGAGCGCGCGCGGATGGCGCGCGAGCTGCACGACATGGTGGCGGGACATCTGTCGGCGATCGCCATCCACTCCACCGCCGCCCTGTCGATCGGCGAGCCGGAGGCGTCGCGCGAAGCGCTCGGGGTGATCCGGGAGAACAGCGTCCAGGGTCTCGCCGAGATGCGGCGACTGATCGAGGTGCTGCGACGGGAAGGGGGCGATACGGAACCTGCCGCCACGCCGACCCTCGACGGGGTCGAAGCCTTGCTGGCGCAGGCGCGGGGCGCGGTACGCGACGAGCGATTCGCATTCGCCCTGCGCGACGAGCGCGGAACCAGTGTGCTTCCCCCGCCCGTTGAGCTCGCCGCGTACCGCATCGTGCAGGAATCGCTGACCAACGCCGTCAAGCATGCCGGGCCCGGTTCCGTCGCCGTTTCCCTGACGTGCGACAACGATGCGCTCACCGTCCAGGTGGTCAGCCCGCTGGGCAAGGAGCCCGAACCGCGGGCGCCGGGTGCCGGTGCGGGGCTCGTCGGGATGCGCGAGCGCGTCGCCCTCGTCGGGGGTTCGCTCACCGTCGGCCCGGCGGACGGCACCTGGGTGGTACGGGCCGAGTTGCCCCTGACAGAAGGAGTCAAGCCGTGAGCGTGCGCGTCGTCGTGGCGGAGGACCAGGCCGCCGTCCGGTCCGGGATCGTGCTCATCCTGCGGTCGGCGCCGGACATCGAGGTCGTCGGCGAGGCCGCCGACGGCGAGGAGGCCGTGCGGCTGGCCCGCGAGCTGCGCCCCGACCTCGTCCTGATGGACATTCAGATGCCGCGCCTGGACGGCGTGTCCGCGACCCGGCTGATCACCGGCGAACAGCTCGCCGATGTGCTCGTACTGACCACCTTCGACCTGGACGAGTACGTCTTCGGGGCCCTGCGTGCCGGTGCGGCGGGCTTCCTGCTGAAGAACAGCGAGGCCGCCGAACTCGTGGCGGCCGTACGGACGGTGGCGCGCGGCGAGGGCCTGATCTCCCCGGCGGTGACGCGCCGGCTGATCACGGAGTTCGTCCGGCGCACGCCCGAGCGGGACTTGAGCGTGCTCGACGTCCTCACCCCGCGCGAGCGCGAGGTGCTGGCGCGGCTGGGCGAGGGGCTGTCCAACGCGGACGTCGGCGTACGGCTGGGCATGGCGGAGGGAACGGTGAAGACCCACGTCAGCCGGTTGCTGCCCAAGCTCGGACTGCGCAGCAGGGTCCAAGCGGCCGTCCTGGCCCAGGAATTGGGTCTGGTCCAGACCTCTTGACCGTTGGTACGGACCTTCCTACGCTCCCCTCACAACCATGGTCAGCACACCCCCCACAACCCCCCACACCTGACCTTCTCGAGGAGCACCCTTGAGTACAGGAACCACAGGTCGCAGACGTACAGGCGCGGCACTCGCCGCGCTCCTCCTCCCCGTCGCGGCACTCATCGGCTTCACCGCACAGGCCCACGCCCAGGCCCACGGCATCCGCGAAGCGGGCCCCTCCGCAACGGCGACATTTGTCAAGACCTCCGACTGGGGCACCGGTTACCAGGCGCAGTGGACCGTCAAGAACACCGGGACAACGGCCGTCAGCGGCTGGACCGTCGAGTGGGACCTCCCCTCGACCACCACCGTCGGCACCTACTGGGACGCCCTCGTCACCTCATCCGGCTCGCACTACACCGCGAAGAACCGGGAGTACAACGGCTCCATAGCCCCCGGCGCGAGCGTCACCTTCGGCTTCACCGCCTCGGGCGGCGGCAGCCCCACGGGCTGCAAGCTCAACGGCGGCGCGTGCGACGGCTCTTCGACGGACACGCCGCCCGGCGCACCCGGGCAGCCCGTCTCCACGGCGGTCACGGCGAACAGCGTCTCGCTGAAGTGGCCGGCCGCCACCGGCGCCAAGGGCATCAAGAACTACGACGTCTACCGCGGCAGCACCAAGGTCACGACCGTCACCGGACTCGCCCACACGGACACGGGGCTGAGCCCCGACACCGCGTACACCTACACCGTCGTGGCCCGGGACACCGCGGACCGGACCGGCCCCGCCAGCGCCCCGCTGACCGTACGCACCACCGGCGGCGGCGGACCCCAGCCCGGGGGTGGCAGTGCCAAGGTCGGCTACTTCGTGCAGTGGGGCATCTACGGCCGCGGCTACACCGTGAAGTCGCTGGACACCACCGGCGCGGCGGCCAAACTGACCCACATCAACTACGCGTTCTCCAACATCGACCCGAACAACCTCACCTGTCTCAACGGTGTCACCAAGGCCACCGGGTCCAACCCCGAGGACCCCAGCCAGGGTGACGGCGCGGGCGACTCCTGGGCCGACTACGAGAAGGGCTTCGGCGCCGGCGATTCCGTCGACGGCACGGGCGACACCTGGGACCAGCCGCTCGCCGGCAACTTCAACCAGCTGAAGAAGCTCAAGGCCAAGTACCCGAACCTCAAGGTCAACCTGTCCATCGGCGGCTGGACGTACAGCAAGTACTTCTCGGACGCCGCCAGGACCGATGCCTCCCGGCAGAAGTTCGTGAAGTCCTGCGTCGACATGTACCTCAAGGGCGACCTGCCGGTCAGCAACGGCCGCGGCGGCCCCGGGACGGCGGCCGGGATCTTCGACGGGTTCGACATCGACTGGGAGTGGCCGGGCTCCGACGGCCACCCGGGCAACCACGTCTCCCCGGACGACAAGGCCAACCTCACGCTGCTGATGGCCGAGTTCCGCAAGCAGCTCGACGCCTTCGGCGCCACCACCGGCAAGCACTACCTGCTGACGGCCTTCACCCCGGCGGACCCGGCCAAGATCGCCAACGGCTGGCAGATCGGCGGCACGCCCAACGTCTTCCAGTCCATGGACTTCGCCAACGTCCAGGGCTACGACTTCCACGGCTCCGGCAGCGACAACAGCTGGGAGCCCAACCGCACGGGCCACCAGGCCAACCTGTACGCCGACCCCAACGACCCGTACTCCACCAAGTTCAGCGTCGACAAGACCGTCCAGACCTACCTCGACGCCGGCGTCGACCCGCAGAAGCTGACCATAGGCCTCGCCTTCTACGGCCGCGGCTGGCAGCAGGTCACCGACGGCGGTGCGCACGGGGCGTGGCAGAAGGCCAACGGTGCCGCGCCCGGGCAGTTCCCCGAGGAGGCGGGGACGCGCGGCTACGACAACCTGATCGCGTCCGTACCCAACCTGACCGTCTACCACGACGAACAGGCCGTCGCCACCTACGGGTTCACCGGCGACAACGGCCAGTGGTGGACGTTCGACGACACCTGGTCGATCGGCAAGAAGGTCGCCTGGCTCAAGTCCAAGAACCTCCTGGGCGCCATGATCTGGGAGATGTCGGGCGACAGCGGCACACTGATGTCCGCGCTGGACAACAGCCTGCGGTGAAACAGCTGTGGGACGGACCAGGGGTCCGTCCCACGACTACGCCACGTTGACCCGCTGCCCCGGCGGTGCCGCCTCCAGCCAGGCCAGGAATCCGGTGAGGGCGTCCTCGCTCATCGCCAGCTCGAGCCGCGTACCGCGGTGCACGCACACCAGCACCACCGCGTCGGACAGCAGCGCCAGTTCCTCCTCGCCCCGCGGCATCCGCCGCTCCAGCACCTCGATCGAGGAACGCTCGAGCATCCGGCGCGGCCGGTACGCGTAGGAGAACACCCGGAACCACTCGATCCGGTCACCGCTGTAGCGGGAGACGCCGTACACCCAGCCCTTGCCCGCGGGATCGGCGGGTTCCTCGGAGATGTTCCAGCGCAGACTGCAGTCGAAGGTACCGCCGGACCGCTGGATGAGCCGTCTGCGCATCCCGAAGACGAAGAGTCCCAGCAACACCAGCAGAATGACGATGCCGCTCACGAGCAGAGCGAGGACCATCTCCACCGACCTCCTCGCATGATCTAGAGCAACCGCACCTGTTATTGCCTCAGCCGCGGACCACCCCGGTTTTGTTCCGGGGGGTCCGCGGCTGAGGGACACACTTCAGCGGGCCGCGGGCTAATGGCCGCCCGTGACCGCCTGCAGCCGGACGGACGCCCGGCGCTCGGCGGCCGCGTCGGCCTTCTCCTTCGCGCCCTCCAACGCCCGCTCGGCGCGCTGGACATCGATCTCGTCCGCCAGCTCCGCGACCTCCGCGAGCAGCGAAAGCTTGTCGTCCGCGAACGAGATGAATCCACCGTGCTGCGCCGCGACGACGGTGCCCTCGGCAGTCTTGATGGTCACCGGGCCGGACTCCAGCACACCGAGCAGCGGCTGGTGGCCGGGCATGACGCCGATGTCACCCGATGTGGTACGCGCGATAACGAGCGTGGCCTCGCCGGACCAGACGCTCCGGTCCGCCGCGACCAGCTCGACGTGCAGCTCAGCAGCCAACGTGGCTCCTCGGGTCTTACGCCTGCCGGGTCCGACGGGCGTTGGGTCAAAGAATAGGGGACGTACGGACCGGGGGCGGGACTGCCCCGCCCCCGGTCACTGGAGCACCAGGGCTCAGGAGACGCCCAGCTCCTTGGCGTTCTTCTTGAGGTCCTCGAGACCACCGCACATGAAGAAGGCCTGCTCCGGGAAGTGGTCGAACTCACCGTCGCAGATCGCGTTGAACGCGGCGATGGACTCGTCCAGCGGAACGTCCGAACCGTCGACACCGGTGAACTGCTTCGCCGCGTGGGTGTTCTGCGACAGGAAGCGCTCAACGCGACGGGCGCGGTGGACGACCAGCTTGTCCTCTTCGCCCAGCTCGTCGATACCGAGGATCGCGATGATGTCCTGCAGGTCCTTGTACTTCTGCAGGATCCCCTTGACGCGGGTGGCCGCGTTGTAGTGGTCCTGCGCGATGTAACGCGGGTCCAGGATGCGGGACGTCGAGTCCAGCGGGTCGACCGCCGGGTAGATGCCCTTCTCCGAGATCGGACGCGACAGAACGGTGGTGGCGTCCAGGTGGGCGAAGGTGGTCGCCGGGGCCGGGTCGGTCAGGTCGTCCGCGGGGACGTAGATCGCCTGCATCGAGGTGATCGAGTGACCACGGGTCGAGGTGATGCGCTCCTGGAGGAGACCCATCTCGTCGGCCAGGTTCGGCTGGTAGCCCACCGCGGAGGGCATGCGGCCGAGCAGGGTCGAGACCTCGGAACCGGCCTGCGTGAAGCGGAAGATGTTGTCGATGAAGAACAGCACGTCCTGCTTCTGCACATCGCGGAAGTACTCCGCCATGGTCAGACCGGCCAGGGCCACGCGCAGACGGGTGCCCGGGGGCTCGTCCATCTGGCCGAAGACCAGCGCGGTCTTGTCCAGAACGCCCGACTCTTCCATTTCCTGGATGAGGTCGTTGCCCTCACGGGTGCGCTCACCGACACCGGCGAACACGGAAACACCCTCGTGCAGCTTCGCCACACGCATGATCATTTCCTGGATCAGCACGGTCTTGCCGACACCGGCACCACCGAACAGACCGATCTTGCCGCCCTTGACGTACGGGGTCAGCAGGTCGACGACCTTCAGACCCGTCTCGAACATCTCGGTCTTCGACTCGAGCTGGTCGAACGCCGGGGCCTTGCGGTGGATGGACCAGCGCTCGGTGACCTCGGACTCGGCCTCGGGCTCGTTCAGGATGCGGCCCAGGGTGTTGAACACCCGGCCCTTGGTGACGTCACCGACGGGCACGGTGATGCCCTCGCCGGTGTCGGTCACCGCGGCCTGGCGGACCAGGCCGTCGGTGGGCTCCATGGAGATGGCGCGCACCAGGCCCTCGCCCAGGTGCTGCGCGACCTCGAGCGTCAGGATCTTCTTCTTGCCGGCCTCGGCCGGGTCGGAGACCTCGACGGTCAGGGCGTTGTAGATCTCCGGCATCGCGTCGACGGGGAACTCCACGTCGACGACGGGGCCGATGACCCGTGCGACGCGGCCCGCCGCAGCAGCCGTCTCAACAGTGGTGGTCATTTAGCGGTCACTCCCCGCGGTCGCGTCGGCCAGGGCGCTCGCGCCACCGACGATCTCGCTGATTTCCTGGGTGATGTCGGCCTGTCGGGCCGCGTTGGCAAGCCGCTTGAGCGACTTGATGAGATCTTCGGCGTTGTCGGTCGCCGACTTCATCGCCCGGCGGCGGGCCGCGTGCTCGGAAGCGGCGGCCTGCAGCAGGGCGTTGTAGATACGGGACTCGACATACCGCGGCAGCAGCGCGTCGAGCACGCCCTCGTCCGACGGCTCGAAGTCGTACAGCGGCAGGATCGTCTCCTTGGCCACCCCCGACTCCTCGGCCGTGTCCTCGAGGCGCAGCGGCAGCAGCCGCTTGTCGACCGGCGTCTGCGTCATCATCGACACGAACTCCGTGAAGACGATGTGCAGTTCGTCCACGCCGCCCTCGGCCGTGTCCCGCAGGACGGCCTCGATCAGCGGGCCCGCCACCTTCTTGGCGTCGGCGTAGGTCGGGCTGTCGGTGAAGCCGGTCCACGAGTCGGCCACCGGGCGCTCACGGAAGGCGTAGTACGCCACACCCTTGCGCCCGATGATGTAGTGGACGACCTCCTTGCCCTCCTCGCGCAGCCGCGCGGTGAGCACGTCCGCCGCCTTGATGGCGTTCGAGGAGTAGCCGCCCGCCAGACCGCGGTCGCTCGTGACGAGCAGGACCGCGGCCCGGACCGGCTTCTCGGCCTCGGTGGTCAGCGGGTGCTTGGTGTTCGACCCGGTGGCAACCGCGGTCACCGCCCGGGTGAGCTCACTGGCGTACGGAGTCGACGCGGCCACCTGGCGCTGTGCCTTGATAATGCGCGAGGCGGCGATCATCTCCATCGCCTTGGTGATCTTCTTGGTCGCGGAGACGGTCTTGATCCGCCTCTTGTAGACCCGGATCTGGGCACCCATGCTCAGCCCTCGCCCAGCAGCTTGCCGTCCGCGGTCTCGAACTGCTGCTTGAAGGACCCGACCGCGTCACCCAGGGACTGCAGCGTGTCGTCGGACATCTTGCCGCCCTCGACGATGCTGGTCATCAGACCCTTGTGGTCACGGTGCAGGTAGTCCAGCAGCTCGCGCTCGAAGCGGCGGATGTCCTCGACCGGGACGTCGTCCATCTTGCCGGTGGTGCCGGCCCAGATGGAGACGACCTGGTCCTCGGTGGCGTACGGCGCGTACTGGGTCTGCTTCAGCAGCTCGACCATGCGCTTGCCGCGCTCGAGGGACGCCTTGGAGGCCGCGTCCAGGTCGGAACCGAAGGCGGCGAACGCCTCGAGCTCACGGAACTGGGCGAGGTCCACGCGGAGTCGGCCGGAGACCTGGCGCATGGCCTTGTGCTGGGCGGAGCCACCGACACGGGAGACCGAGATACCGACGTTCAGGGCCGGGCGCTGGCCGGCGTTGAACAGGTCGGACTCCAGGAAGCACTGGCCGTCGGTGATGGAGATGACGTTGGTCGGGATGAACGCCGACACGTCGTTGGCCTTGGTCTCGACGATCGGCAGACCGGTCATCGAGCCGGCGCCCATCTCGTCGGAGAGCTTGGCGCAGCGCTCCAGCAGACGCGAGTGCAGGTAGAAGACGTCGCCCGGGTAGGCCTCACGGCCCGGCGGACGGCGCAGCAGCAGGGAAACGGCACGGTAGGCGTCGGCCTGCTTCGACAGGTCGTCGAAGACGATCAGGACGTGCTTGCCCTGGTACATCCAGTGCTGGCCGATGGCGGAACCGGTGTAGGGGGCCAGGTACTTGAAGCCCGCCGGGTCGGACGCCGGGGCCGCGACGATGGTCGTGTACTCGAGGGCGCCCGCCTCCTCCAGCGCACCGCGGACGGCCGCGATGGTGGAGCCCTTCTGGCCGATGGCGACGTAGATGCAGCGGACCTGCTTGTTCGGGTCGCCGGTGCGCCAGTTGGCACGCTGGTTGATGATCGTGTCGATCGCCAGGGCGGTCTTGCCGGTCTGGCGGTCGCCGATGACCAGCTGACGCTGGCCACGGCCGATCGGGGTCATGGCGTCGACGGCCTTGTAGCCCGTCTCCATAGGCTCGTGGACCGACTTGCGGACCATGACGCCGGGGGCCTGCAGTTCGAGGGCACGGCGGCCCTCGGTCTTGATCTCGCCGAGACCGTCGATCGGGTTGCCCAGCGGGTCGACGACGCGGCCGAGGTAGCCCTCGCCCACACCGACGGAGAGCACCTCACCGGTGCGCTGCACCGGCTGGCCCTCCTCGATGCCGCTGAACTCGCCGAGGACGACCGCACCGATCTCGCGCTCTTCGAGGTTGAGGGCGAGGCCGAGGGTGCCGTCCTCGAACTTCAGCAGCTCGTTCGCCATGGCCGAGGGAAGACCCTCGACCTTCGCGATGCCGTCGCCGGCAGCGCTGACCGTACCGACCTCCTCGCGCGAGGCCGCGTCCGGCTTGTACGCCTGGACAAAGTTCTCCAGTGCGTCCCGGATCTCCTCCGGCCGGATCGTGAGCTCCGCCATCTGGGTTCCCTGCTCTCCTTGTTGGGCCCGAAGTATTTCTTCGTCACCGTCGGCCCAACCCGGGCCGTCAGTCATGCTCTTGAGTTGGTGGTCGGTCGGCGTCAGCCGGCCATCCGGCGGCCCGCCTCGGCGAGCCGGTCCGCGATGGTGCCGTTGATGACCTCGTCGCCGATCCGCACCTGGACACCGCCGACGATCTCGGGGTCGACGTCCAGGTTCAGGTGGACGCGTCGCCCGTAGAGCCGGGTCAGTGCGTCGCCGAGGCGGCGCTTCTGCTCGTCCGTCAGCGGCACCGCGGAGGTGACCTCCGCGACCATCCGGTCCCGGCGGTCCGCGGCCAGCTTGGAGAGGGCGTTGAGCCCGCCTTCCAGGCTACGGCCTCGCGGCGCCGTCACCAGGCGGACGACGAGCCGTTCGGTGACCGCGTTCGCGCGGCCGCCCAGCAGGCTGTGCAGCAGCTGCGCCTTGGCGGCACGCTCGGCGACCTTGTCGGTCAGCGCGGCCCGCAGCGCGGGGTCCGAGCCGACGATCCGGCCGAAGCGGAACAGCTCGTCCTCTACGTCGTCCAGGTCACCGGCCCGCTGGGCGGCGACCAGGTCGGCGGTGGCGGCGAGCTCCTCGAGCGCGTCCACCAGGTCACGGGAGGCGGACCAGCGCGAGCGGACCATGCCGCGCACCAGGTCGGTGCACTCCTCGCCGACCTGTCCGGTCAGCAGACGGCCCACCAGCTCGGCCTTGGCCTCGCCGGCCTGCGCCGGGTCGGTGAGAACCCGGCGCAACGACACCTCGCGGTCGAGCAGCGCGGTGACGGAGGCCAGGTCCCCGGCGAGCTCGGCGGCGTCGACGGACGTGTTGTCCGCCAGCGCGTTCAGGCTCTCGCGTGCGGAACCCAGGGCTTCGCGGCTCGCTCCGTTCATCGGCCGGCCTCCGCCTTCACATCGTCGGCCGCCTTGGTCTCGAGCGCGTCGAGGAAGCGGTCGATCGTCCGGCCCTGCCGGGCGGAGTCCTTCAGGGACTCGCCGACGATCCGGCCGGCCAGGTCGATGGCCAGCGCGCCGACGTCCTGGCGGAGCCCGGCCGCGGCGACCTGGCGGTCGGCCTCGATCTGGGCGTGACCGGCAGCGATGATCTCCTCACGCTGCCGCTGGCCCTCGGCCCGCATCTCGGCGATCAGCGCGACGCCCTGCTCCTGCGCCTCCTGGCGCAGCCGCGCGGCCTCGTGGCGGGCGTCGCCGAGCTGGGCCCGGTAGTCCTCGAGAACCTGCTGAGCCTCGTCCTGGGCTGCCTTGGCCTTCTCCATGCCGCCCTTGATTGCCTCACGGCGCTCGTCCAGAACCTTGTTGATGTTCGGGAGGAGCTTCTTGCCGAGGAAAACGAAGACGATGAGGAAGGCGATAAGGCCGATGACAAGCTCTGGGATCGGCGGGAGGAGTGGGTTCTCCACTTCCTCGGCCGCCCGCATGACCAGGGCGTTCACATCAGTGCCTTTCGTCGAAAAGGGTGGTCGTGGAGGTCGTCTTACTGGAAGACGAAGCCCATGACGATGCCGATCAGGGCGAGCGCCTCACAGAAGGCGAAGCCCATGATCTGGTTGGTGCGGATCAGGCCGGCGGCCTCGGGCTGGCGGGCCAGGGCCTGGGTGCCGTTGCCGAAGATGATGCCGACGCCGACGCCCGGGCCGATCGCGGCGAGGCCGTAGCCGATCGCGCTGGCGCTGCCGGTGAAGGCAGTCTTGGAGGCGAGGTTGACCATTTCGAGAGCAGCGGACATGCCGTTACTTCCTTCTCTTTCACTGACCGGTGGGGGTTGGCCACCGACGTCTTTTGGTTCCGGTGTGGTGCTGAGGGGAGCGGGAACGACTCAGTGGTGCTCGGCGAGTGCGCCCTGGATGTAGCTGGTGGCCAGGAGCACGAAGACGTACGCCTGAACGGCCTGGATGAAGAGCTCGAAAGCGGTCATCGCGATGGTCATCAGGAAGGACGCACCCGCGTAGGCGATGCCGATCCCGTTCAGCAAGTACCAGCTGGCGACGGTGAACATCACGATCAGCAGGTGGCCGGCGAACATGTTGGCGAAGAGCCGGACCGCGTGGGTGAAGGGCCGGATGAGCACGTTCGAGAAGAACTCGATCACGACGATCAGCGGGAGGACCCAGCCGAGGGACTTGTCGTAGCCGGTGATGTTCTTCCAGCCGCCGACGAAGCCGTGCTTCTTGAAGGTCAGGCCCATCCACAGGACGTAGACGATCAGGGCGAGCGCCGCCGGGTAGGCGATGATCGAGGTCACCGGGAACTGGGCGACCGGGATGATGGACCAGAGGTTCATGATCCATACGAAGAAGAAGAGCGAGACCATCAGCGGGACGTACTTCTCGCCCACCCGCTTGCCGAGGGCCTCGTAGACGATGCCGCGGCGCACGAAGTCGTAACCGGCCTCGCCGACCATCTGCAGCTTGCCCGGCACCACCTTGGCCCGGCCGAAGGCCGCCCAGAAGAAGCCGATCACCACGACGGTGGTCAACACCGCCAGCAGCATGGGCTTGTTGAACTCGTATCCGCCGACGGTGAAGAGCGGTTCGAAGAGGAACGAGTGGAGCCCTGGAGCCGGGAAGCCGCACCCATTGAAGATGTGGCAATCCGTCTCGAAGGCGAGCATCTGGTCAGCACTCACCGCGAGCTCCTTCAGCGTGGCGCATAGGTACGGCAACCTCGTTGTGTCGGCGCGGCGTGCAGCCACGGAACGGCACTGGACTGGTCTTACGGATGGGGGTGCGGCAGGTCGGCCTGGGGCCGAAAGGCATCGCGGGCGTCAGCTGCGCGGTCTTCCGCGTCCGCTGCACCTCAGATGGCACCGGACGATAGCAGGTGAGCACGTCAGCATTTATCTCGGCCCTACCGCTCATGAGGGAGACCCGCTCGGCGCGGGCTTCTTCGTCTCCCCGGCCTCCGGATCCACGTAGAGAATCTTGGCCTTCATGTACGCCCGCGCCTGCGCCGCGATCCAGGTCAGCGTCGTGGCGAGCAGCGCGAAGGCGAACGCCTTGGTGTTGAACAGCGTGGTGTGCTTGAACACCACGAGGAACACCGCCACGAACAGGAACTGGGTCATGTAGAGCAGCAGCCCCATCGCCTGGAAGAGATGGGGGAATTGCCGCGCGGTCCGCTGAAGGGCGATCAGGCCCCCGCCCATCACGGCGAGCGAGAGGAGGGTGCCGACGGCGGAACCGATGGCTCCCTTGCCTCCGGCGAGTGCGAAACCTGCGGCGATGGCGACAACACCGACAATGGCTGTCGGCACGGCGCACTGAACCGGCATTCGGGCGTCGTTGGCCTGCATGAAGGGTCTCTCCGGCGGAGTCGGAAGCAACGATTCGTCGGGGACGAGCGTATCCCGGGGGAACGAGGGGTCTCGTGATCGAAGGGCCGTCGCACTACGGTCCTTGCGTCTCTGCCGCCCGGGTTTCGTGAACGGTATCACAAACTATTTGATGAGGCCTTTACCTATATCGTGTGCAACCCATCACACGCAAGGGTCAAGCCACTTGCAAGCCGCTGACGGTCCGTACTAGCCCTGACCTTCGGCCTTGCCCCGCAGCGCGAAGCGCTGCCGCTCCCCCACCGCCGTACAGCCGCCGAGCCCCTCCTGGCGGGCCAGGGCGTCCCGGGCCTCGGCCTGCGCGGCCTCGGCCGCGGTCGGCCGCGGGAGGCGGCGGTAGCGCGGCGGGACGACGTGCTGCGCCCAGCGCGGTGCGCGGGGGGTGAAGCGGGGCAGCACCAGCAGGGTGAGGCCGACGGCGCTCAGCGCCACGATGACCAGCGGGATCCACATGCTCGCCGCGTTCACCGAGTAGGCGACGGTGCCGAAGCCGATGAGCGCGGACCAGAAGTACATGATCAGCACCGCGCGGCTGTGCGAGTGCCCGAGCTCCAGCAGCCGGTGGTGCAGGTGCCCGCGGTCCGCCGCGAACGGCGACTGACCGTTCCAGGTGCGCCGCAGGATGGCGAGGACGAGGTCGGCGGCCGGGATGGCGATCACCGTGAGCGGCAGCAGCAGCGGGATGTAGACCGGCACCATGCCGCGGGTCGCGGCCCGCTCGGACCCCGCGAACAGCTCCATCGCGTCCGGGTCCACCTGGCCCGTCATGGAGATCGCGCCCGCCGCGAGCACCAGCCCGATGAGCATCGAGCCCGAGTCGCCCATGAAGATCCGCGCGGGGTGCATGTTGTGCGGCAGGAAGCCCAGACACATGCCCATCAGGACCGCGGCGAACAGCGTCGCGGGCGCCGCCGCCTCCAGGTTGTGCCCGTACCAGAGCCGGTACGCGTACAGGAAGAACGCCGCGGCGGCGATGCACACCATGCCCGCGGCCAGGCCGTCCAGGCCGTCGACGAAGTTCACCGCGTTGATGGTGATGACGACCAGCGCCACCGTCAGCAGCGTGCCCTGCATCGGGGTCAGCGCGACCGCGCCCACGCCGGGCACCGGAATCGACAGGATCGTCAGGCCCTGGAGCACCATCACGCCCGCGGCGATCATCTGGCCGCCCAGCTTCACCAGGGCGTCCACGCCCCATTTGTCGTCCAGCACCCCGAGCAGCCAGATCAGCCCGGCACCGGACAGCAGGGCTCTCGGCTCGTTCGTCGCGAAGACGCCCTTGAGGCCCGACAGGTGCGCCGCGACCAGCATGCCCGCGCACAGCCCGCCGAACATGGCGATGCCCCCGAGCCGCGGGGTCGGTTCGCGGTGGACGTCGCGGGCGCGGATCTCCGGCATCGCACCGGCCATGATCGCGAACTTCCGTACCGGACCCGTCAGCAAGTAGGTGACCGCCGCGGTCACGCACAGCGTCAACAGGTATTCACGCACGGGCTGCCCCAGAGATCTCGCCGGACATCACAGCCCAACACCATAAGCGCGTCCGCCTCCGATACGTGAATGGAGATGAAGACGTGCACCACCTCCGGTCGGTTCCCGGCGATCATGCCGGGACGGGGTACGGCGGGAAGCGTTCCACCAGCTCCGCCACCGCCGTGCGGACCTCGCCCGAGGACTCCTCCCCCCGCAGCGCCGCGCCGGTCAGCACCGCGACGCGGCGCATCTCCGCCTCGCCCATGCCCTGCGTGGTGACCGCCGCCGTGCCCAGGCGCAGCCCCCGCGAGGCGCCGTGCCCCAGGCCGCAGACGTCCAGCACGATGCCGGCGGCGGCGAGCCTGCCGCGGGCCGCGGTGGCGTCCAGGGCGAACGGGGCGACGTCCGCGGTGATCAGGTGAGTATCGGTGCCGCCGGTGGCGATGTCCAGGCCCTCGGCGGCCAGCGCCGCCGCAAGCACCCGGGCATTGGCCACGACCTGGTGGGCGTACGCGGCGAAGGCCGGGGTCGCGGCCTCGCCGAAGGCGACGGCCTTCGCGGCGATGCTGTTCATCTGCGCACCGCCCTGGGTGAACGGGAACACCGCCCGGTCGATGCGCTGCGCCGGCCGCGCACCGCACATGACCAGCCCGCCGCGCGGTCCGCGCAGCACCTTGTGCGTGGTCGCGCACACCACGTCGGCGTACGGGACCGGATTGGGCGCCGCTCCCCCGGCGACCAGGCCGATGGGGTGGGCGGCGTCCACGATCAGATGGGCATCGACCTCGTCGGCGATCTCCCGGAAGACGGCGTAGTCGGGGTGTCTCGGGTACGAGATCGAGCCGCACACGATCGCCCGGGGGCGCAGCCTGCGGGCGAGGTCGCGCACCTCGTCGTAGTCGATCAGGCCGGTGTCCGAGCGGACCCCGTAGCCGGTGAAGTCGAACCAGCGGCCCGAGAAGTTGGCCGGGGAGCCATGGGTGAGGTGCCCGCCCTGTCTCAGGCTCATCGCCAGCACCCGGTCGCCGGGTCTGAGCAGTGCGGCATAGGCGGCCAGCACGGCGGCGGAGCCGGAGTGCGGCTGGACGTTGGCGTGTTCGGCGCCGAACAGCGCCTTCGCCCGGTCGCCGGCGATGCGCTCGGCGACGTCGACCAGCTCGCAGCCGCCGTGGTGGCGGGCGCCGGGGTATCCCTCGGCGTACTTGTTGACGAGCGGCGATCCCAGCGCGGCGAGCACGGCGGGCGAGGTGAAGTTCTCGGCCGCGATCAGCTGGAGTCCGGTGGACTGGCGTACGGCCTCACCGAGCAGCACACCGGCGACCTCGGGGTCCTGCCGCAGCAGCGCCTCGAAGCCGGGTCCCCAGTCGGGACGCGTGCCGACGGTGTCGGCCGCGGTGGCGGCCCGGGCCTGAGCGGGGGTGACGGGCATCGTGGGCTCCGATGCTTTTGGGGGCTCACCCCCAATGTAGGCCCGCCACCGGGCGTACGCAGCGCCTACGCCGGTGCGGGCATGCCGGTGAGCGCCGTCACCACCGGATCCAGCGCCTGGCTGATCTCGTCGCCGATGGAACGGAAGAAGGTGATCGGGGCGCCGTAGGGGTCGTGGACCTCGTCCGCCTCCGCGTCCGGGGCGAGCAGCCAGCCGCGCAGCGCGGCGGCGGCCTGCACCAGCGCCCGGGCGCGCTCGACGACCCCGCCGGGGTGGTCGGGCGCCGGGAGCGTGGTCGGGTCGATGGCCCTCACGAGCCGGGTGAACTCCTTGAGCGTGAAGGTGCGCAGGCCCGCGGAGTGGCCCATCGAGATGACCTGGGCGCGGTGGTCACGGGTGGCGGTCAGGACGAGGTCGGCGCGGATGACGTGCTCGTCGAGGAGCTCACGGCCCATGAAGCCGTGCGCGTCGGCGCCGAAGTCCGCGAGGACGGTCGCCGCGTGCGCCTCCATGGGCGCGCCCTCGTGCCCCCAGGTGCCCGCGCTCTCCACCAGGAGACCGCCGGTGAAGGGGTCGCCGAGGCGCTCGCTCAGGGCATGCCGCGTCAGCCGCTCGGTGATGGGCGAGCGGCACACGTTTCCGGTGCTGACGTGGAGGATGCGGAAGATGTCGGGGGTCGTCTCCGGTCCCGCTATGCCACGCCCCTGCGGGGCGATCAATTGGCCACCTCGAGGTCGGGTACCACCTCGCGGAGCTGCTCCGCGCTGATCGCGCCGGCGCGCAGCAGGACGGGCACCTTGCCGGTGACGTCCACGATGGAGGACGGCACGTCGGCGGGGGTGGGGCCGCCGTCGAGGTAGACGGAGACGGAGTCGCCGAGCATCTCCTGCGCGGCGTCACAGCTCTGCGGGGCCGGGTGGCCGGTGAGGTTGGCGCTGGAGACGGCCATCGGGCCGAACTCGGTGAGGAGTTCGATGGCCACCGGGTGCAGCGGCATCCGCACGGCGACGGTGCCGCGGGTCTCCCCCAGGTCCCAGGTCAGGGACGGCTGGTGGTTGGCGACGAGGGTCAGGGCGCCGGGCCAGAAGGCGTCGACGAGCTCCCAGGCCTGCTCGGAGAAGTCCGTGACAAGCCCGTGCAGGGTGTTCGGGGAGCCCACGAGGACGGGCGAGGGCATGCCCCGGCCACGGCCCTTGGCCTCCAGCAGGTCGCCCACGGCCTCGCGGCTGAAGGCGTCCGCACCGATGCCGTACACGGTGTCGGTGGGCAGCACGACCAGCTCGCCGCGGCGGACCGCGGCAGCGGCTTCGCGCAGACCGGTCTTGCGGTCGGTCGCGTCGCTGCAGTCGTAACGCCGTGCCATCTCTAGCCAACCTCCTCGTGCGGGGCAAATGTCTGGGGTGTCGCGTTTTCTACGACCGGGAGGGTCACGGCATGGCCTTTCGCGCCGTGGCGAACCGGGGCCGGTTGTTGAGGTCGGGGTGGTCGGCCGCGTCGGCCCAGCCCCGCTCCTCGGTGAAGATCCACGGCACCTGGCCGCCCTGCGTGTCGGCATGCTCGATGACGACGACGCCGCCGGGGCGCAGCAGCCGGTGGGCGGTGCGCTCGAGGCCGCGGATGGTGTCGAGGCCGTCCTCGCCGGAGAACAGCGCGAGCTCGGGGTCGTGGTCGCGGGCCTCGGGGGCGACGTACTCCCACTCGGTGAGCGGGATGTACGGGGGGTTGCTGATGACCAGGTCGACCTGGCCGTCGAGCTCGGGGAGGGCCTCGAGGGCGTTGCCGTGGTGGAGCTGTACGCGCGATCCCTCGACGTTCTTCTGCGCCCAGCCCAGGGCCGTCTCGTCGAGCTCGACGGCGTGCACGCGCGAGCGCGGCACCTCCTGGGCGAGCGCGAGGGCGATGGCGCCGGAGCCGGTGCACAGGTCGACGATGAGGGGCTCGACGACGTCCATGGCGCGCACGGCGTCTATGGCCCAGCCGACGACGGACTCCGTCTCGGGCCGGGGCACGAAGACGCCGGGGCCCACCTGGAGTTCCAGGTAGCGGAAGAAGGCGCGACCGGTGATGTGCTGGAGGGGTTCGCGGGCCTCACGGCGCGCGACGGCCTCCCAGTAGCGGGCGTCGAAGTCCGCGTCGGCCACCAGGTGCAGCTCTCCGCGTTTGACGCCGTGCACGAAGGCGGCGAGCTCCTCCGCGTCGAAGCGCGGGGAGGGTACGCCGGCGTCGGCCAGCCGCTGGGTGGCCTGTGCCACCTCGGCGAGCAGCAGGTTCACTGGGCCTTCCTCCTGTTGCGCTCCATGACCATCGGTTTTCCCGGGGGTTACTGGGCGGCGGCGAGCTTGGCCGCCGAGTCGGCGTCCACGCACGCCTGGATCACCGCGTCCAGTTCGCCGTCGAGGACCTGGTCCAAGTTGTACGCCTTGAAACCGACCCGGTGGTCCGAGATGCGGTTCTCAGGGAAGTTGTATGTCCGGATCTTCTCCGACCGGTCGACCGTGCGCACCTGGCTGCGGCGCGCGTCGGCGGCCTCCGCCTCGGCCTTCTCCTGCGCGGCGGCCAGCAGCCGGGAGCGCAGGATGCGCATGGCCTGCTCCTTGTTCTGGAGCTGGCTCTTCTCGTTCTGGCAGGAGGCCACGACGCCGGTGGGCAGGTGGGTGATGCGCACGGCAGAGTCCGTGGTGTTGACGGACTGGCCGCCGGGGCCGGACGAGCGGTAGACGTCGATCCGCAGGTCGTTGGCGTTGATCTCGACGTCGATCTCCTCGGCCTCGGGCGTGACGAGCACGCCGGCGGCGGAGGTGTGGATGCGGCCCGCGGACTCGGTGGCGGGCACGCGCTGGACGCGGTGCACTCCGCCCTCGTACTTCAGCCGGGCCCACACGCCCTGGCCGGGCTCGGTGGCGCCGTTGCCGCCCTTGGTCTTGACCGCGACCTGGACGTCCTTGTAGCCGCCGAGCTCGGACTCGGTGGAGTCGATGATCTCGGTCTTCCAGCCGATGCGCTCGGCGTAGCGCAGGTACATGCGCAGCAGGTCGCCGGCGAAGAGGGCGGACTCGTCGCCGCCCGCGCCCGCCTTGATCTCGAGGATGACGTCCTTGTCGTCGCTGGGGTCGCGCGGGACGAGCAACAGCCGCAGCTTCTCGGTGAGTTCCTCGCGCTGCTTCTCGAGCTCCTTGACCTCGGCCGCGAAGTCCGGGTCGGCGGCGGCGAACTCCCGCGCGGTCTCGATGTCGTCGCCGGTCTGCTTCCAGGCGCGGTAGGTCCCGACGATCGGGGTCAGCTCGGCGTAGCGCTTGTTGAGCTTGCGGGCGTTGGCCTGATCCGCGTGCACGGCGGGGTCGGCGAGCCGCTTCTCGAGGTCGGCGTGCTCACCGACCAGTTCCTCGACTGCCTCGAACATCGAATTTCCTTCGGCGGAAGTGACGGACCTGCTGGACGACAAAGCGCCGGTCCGGTCGTCCCTCGCGGAAGGGACGACCGAAAACCGGCGCCTGCGGTTCGGCTACTTCTTGGCCGACCCGGCGTTCTTGCCGAAGCGGGCCTCGAACCGCGCCACACGGCCACCGGTGTCGAGGATCTTCTGCTTGCCCGTGTAGAACGGGTGGCACTCGGAGCAGATGTCGGCGCGGATGCTACCGCCGGCGACGGTGCTACGGGTGGTGAACGAGGCGCCACAGGTGCAGCTGACCTGGGTCTCGACGTACTCCGGGTGGATGTCGCGCTTCAAGGGGTTCTCCTAGGTTCGGGAGGGCACCGGGTCGCGGGGCGGGATTGCCGCGCGTGAACCGGGGCCGACGTACCAGTCTGCCAGTACTGGCCGCATCCCCCAAAACGGGGGGTGGGGGCCGCTTATTCCCGGGCTCGTTCCGGCCTATTTCACGACGCCGTCGGCGTCCGTCCTGGTGCCGGCGCCGTTCTTGAGCGCGGCGTCCGGGATGGGCTTGTCGTCGTGCAGCGCCTGCCAGACCTGCTTGGCCGCCGAGGGGATCGGGGCCACCCGGTTGTGGTCGATGGGGTCGTCCCCGACCGGGAGCGTGACCATGTGCATGTCGCCCGAGCCGATGTTCTTGAGCCCGTTGGCGAAGCCGAGCAGCTTGTCGACCGAGGCCAGCTCGGAGTCGGTGGTGAGCGCCTTGGTGGCGGTGTCGGCGATCCCGTAGAGCTTGGTGGGGTCGCCGAACAGGTCGACCGACTTCACCTGCTCGATCAGCGCCTTGATGAAGGCCTGCTGGAGCTTGATGCGGCCGAGGTCGCTGCCGTCGCCCACGCCGTGGCGGGTACGGACCAGGCCGAGCGACTGCTCGCCGTTGAGCTTGTGGGTGCCCGCGGCGAGGTTCAGGTGGCTCTTGTCGTCGTTGATCGGCTTGGTGGTGGTGACCTCGACTCCGCCGAGCTTGTCGATGAGGTTCTGGAAGCCCGAGAAGTCGACCTCGAGGTAGTGGTCCATGCGGATGCCGGTCATGGCCTCCACGGTCTTGACGGCGCAGACGGCGCCGCCGACCGAGTAGGCGTCGTTGAACTGCGCGCGCTGGGTCGCCGGGATGGTCTTCTTGCCGTCCGGCGAGGTGCACTCCGGCCTCGGGACCATGGTGTCGCGCGGGATGCTGACGGCGCTGGCCTTCTTGTGGCCCGCGTAGACGTGGATGATCATCGCCGTGTCGGAGCGGGCGCCGCCCTCGTCCTGGCCGTACTTGCTGTTGGCACCGGCCCGGGAGTCGGAGCCGAGCACGAGGATGTCCTGCGAGCCGTTGTCGACGTTCGCGGGGCGGTTGGTGCCGAGCGCGGCGTTGATGTCGACGCCGTGGAGGTTCCCGTTGAGCTTGTAGTAGACGAAACCGAGGCCCGAGCCTCCCAGGACGACCACCGCGGCGGTCGCCCAGAGGGCTATTCGCCAGCCCTTGCGGCGGGCCGGGGGCTTGCGCCGGCGCCCGCGGGTCCCGCCGGCGCGCCTGCGGCCCCGCGAACCGGCGTGCGCGCCCCTGTTCTCGTCAGCCATACGCTCTTCAGTCCTCCGCTGGTCTTCCGGATCCCCCCTGCCGCCTGGTCAGGCGCGGTGTCCCGCAGCCACTGAGACGGCGGGGTCTGCGACAGGGTTGCACGGAGGTCTCTGAGGACGTTCTTAGAAACGGGCACGCCAAAAGCGCCCAGCAGTCCCGAGCGCACCCCCTGCCACCTGCGCATTCTCACGTCACGGCGGAAGACGTACGGGACCGCGGCGGCCACCGGCCCTGTGGCAGATGTCTCAAAAGGTCACGGCAAGATCACGGCAAACGAAACTCCCCGCCACGATGCCGTGACGGGGAGGTTCTGTGCCGCGGAGCGTCAGTCGTTGCCGTTGCCCGGAGCAGGCGTGGTCTTCGCGATCTGCATCAGGAACTCGGCGTTGGACTTCGTCTGCTTCATCTTGTCGAGGAGCAGCTCGATGGCCTGCTGCGAGTCGAGCGCGTGCAGCACCCGGCGGAGCTTCCAGACGATCGCCAGTTCCTCGCCGCCCAGCAGGATCTCCTCCTTGCGGGTGCTGGACGCGTCCACGTCCACCGCCGGGAAGATGCGCTTGTCCGAGAGCTTCCGGTCGAGCTTGAGCTCCATGTTGCCGGTGCCCTTGAACTCCTCGAAGATCACCTCGTCCATCCGCGAGCCGGTCTCGACCAGCGCGGTGGCCAGGATGGTCAGCGAGCCGCCGTCCTCGATGTTGCGCGCCGCACCGAAGAACTTCTTCGGCGGGTAGAGCGCGGTCGAGTCGACACCACCGGACAGGATGCGGCCCGAGGCCGGGGCGGCCAGGTTGTAGGCGCGGCCCAGACGGGTGATCGAGTCCAGCAGGACGACCACGTCGTGACCCAGCTCCACGAGACGCTTGGCGCGCTCGATGGCCAGCTCGGCGACGGTGGTGTGGTCCTCGGCGGGGCGGTCGAAGGTCGAGGAGATGACCTCGCCCTTGACCGACCGCTGCATGTCGGTGACCTCTTCCGGACGCTCGTCGACCAGGACGACCATCAGGTGGCACTCGGGGTTGTTGGTGGTGATCGCGTTGGCGATCGCCTGCATGATCATGGTCTTGCCGGTCTTCGGCGGGGCCACGATCAGACCGCGCTGGCCCTTGCCGATGGGCGCGACCAGGTCGATGATGCGGGTCGTCAGCACGCCCGGGTCCGTCTCGAGCCGCATCCGGTCCTGCGGGTAGAGCGGGGTGAGCTTGCCGAACTCGGGGCGGCCGCGGCCGGTTTCGGGCGCCATGCCGTTCACCGAGTCGAGGCGGACGAGGGCGTTGAACTTCTCGCGCCGCTCGCCGTCCTTCGGCTGCCGCACCGCACCGGTGACGTGGTCGCCCTTGCGCAGGCCGTTCTTGCGGACCTGGGCGAGGGAGACGTAGACGTCGTTCGGGCCCGGCAGGTAGCCGGACGTACGGATGAAGGCGTAGTTGTCGAGGATGTCCAGGATGCCCGCGACGGGGATCAGGACGTCGTCGTCGGCGACCTGCGGCTCGCCCGCGAAGTCCTCACGGCCACGACGGCCGCGACGGTCGCGGTAACGGCCGCGCCGGCCGCGCCGGCCGCCTTCCTCGTCGTACTCGTCCTGCTGCGCGCCGCCCTGGGCACCGCGCTGCTGCTGACGGTTGCCGCCCTGCTGGCCGGCGTCCCCGTCACGGCCACGGCGGTCGCCACGGTCGCCGCGGTCACGGCCCTGGCGGTCGCCACGGCCCTGGCGGTCGCCCTTCTGGCGGTCGCCGCGGTCCTGACGCTCGCCCTTCTGCCGGCCCTCGGCGTCGGCCTCGGGCTTCTCCGAGGTCAGCACCTCGGTACGGGCCTCGGTCCGCGCCTCGGCGACCGGGGCCTCGGGGCTGCCGGCGGGCGCGGTCGCCCGACGGCGGCGGCGCTCGGCCGCGGGGGCCTCGTCACTGCTCGGCTGGCCCGGAATCTCGATCTGCTGCTGGGCGGCGGCCTGCTCGGCGGCCTTCTCGGAGGCACCGGCGGCTTCACCCGTGCGGGTCCGCGAGGTGGCACGGCGCTTCGGCTTGGCCTCGGCGGCCTCACCGGCCGCCGCGGGCTCGGCGGACTTGGCGGACGCGCCGGAGCCGGCGGCCTGCCTCTCCTTGATGACCTCGATCAGCTGGCCTTTGCGCATCCGCGCGGTGCCCTTGATGCCGAGGCTGGAGGCGAGCTGCTGCAGCTCTGCCAGGACCATGGCGTCGAGGCCCGTGCCCGAGCGTCGCCGCCTGGGGGCGGCGGGAGCGTCCGTGGCGGGCGCGGAGGCATTCACGCCCATCAGATCGGTGGTGTCGCTCACGAAGGGGTCCTTCCCTGGAGCGGGCGTCGGCCTGTCTGGCTCGGCGACCGGTTGTGCTGTCCGACTGCGGTCCTGTTGCGCGGACCGGGCCGGGGCGGTGGTCCGCCGCGGTACGGCGGAAGAATCAGTGCATTGATGCCGGCGCG
Organism: Streptomyces sp. SX-6; assembly: GCF_059089585.1. Taxonomy (NCBI): domain Bacteria; kingdom Bacillati; phylum Actinomycetota; class Actinomycetes; order Kitasatosporales; family Streptomycetaceae; genus Streptomyces; species Streptomyces sp. SX-6. Next base: position 155,582 of record NZ_JBTHHU010000005.1, read on the forward strand.
AAGAAATCAGTGAAGACAAGACGCATCGCTTCACTCATGTCGCTCACGCCGATTCCGGAGCGTGCTCGAATCTGCTCAGGCAGTCTGGGAGGCTCCCGGAAGAAAAGCGGTCCCTGATCGGGACACAGAGCACCGAGCCGACGTGGCTTCGGGTGCAGACTTGAGGTTAACACTACCGGATCCCACAAACATTCCCCCTCTCAAAGACCGGCAACCGCGTTTTTCGCGGGACCGGGGTCTCCCCCGGCCGCCCTGTTCAGGCGAGCGGCAATACGCTCGTCCCCCCGGCGTCGAAGGCCAGCCTGTCGGCCGCCCATCCTTCGCCCGCCATCCGTGCGACCTTGCCGGCCGCACCGTCTTCGACCAGCGCGAGCACCGTGGGGCCCGCGCCGGAGATGACCGCGGGAATGCCGTCCCCCCGCAGTCGGTTGACCAGGGCCACGCTCTCCGGCATCGCCGGGGAGCGGTACTCCTGGTGGAGCCGGTCCTCCGTGGCCGGCAGCAGCAGCTCGGGGCGCCGGGTGAGCGCCTCCACGAGCAGCGCCGCACGGCCGGCATTGGTCGCCGCGTCCACATGGGGGACGCTGCGCGGCAGCAGCCCCCGTGCGGTCTCGGTCGCCACCGCCTTGGCCGGCACGAAGACCACCGGAACGATGGAATCGGCCGGGTCCATCCGAATGGCCCGGGCCACTCCGGCATCCGTCCAGGCCAGGGTGAAACCGCCGAGCAGACACGCGGCGACGTTGTCCGGGTGACCCTCGATCTCGGTCGCCAGCTCCAGCATCGCCGTGTCGTCGAGCCGCTCGGCCCCGCCTATGGTCACCGCCCGGGCCGCGACGATCCCGGCACAGATCGCGGCGGCGGAGGAGCCGAGGCCCCGCCCGTGCGGAATGCGGTTGGCGCATACGAGCTCGAGCCCGCGCGGCTGGCCGCCGAGCAGTTCGAAGGTGGTGCGCAGCGACCGTACGAGCAGGTGGCGCTCGTCGCGCGGCAGAGTGTCGGCACCCTCGCCGGCGATGTCGATGTGCAGCCCGGATTCGGCCACCCGGACCACGACATCGTCGTAGAGGCCCAGGGACAGACCGAGGGCGTCGAAGCCGGGACCGAGGTTGGCACTGGTGGCAGGGGTGCGCACTCGGACGGCGGCGGCGCGGAAGGCGGGACCGGCCATCGGTCGATGACTCTCCTTGATGTGGCCTTGGTGGGCTGGCGACATCCGCAAGGGTCGCGACGACAGCGATACCGCGTGGGGGGCGGTTCGGGTCTGCGACGGGGCGGAGTTGAGGACAGCCTATCGAAGGAAGGTTCTGTGGCGACATAGGGCGCACAGGAGGCGCACGACGCGTGTCGCCTGCGGCGCGCCGGAATTGGGGGCGTTGCCCCGGTTCGGGTGCCCGGGACTGCGCCCCGGGCACCCCGGTTACTACCCCAGACCGAGCTGCCGCGCGGCGGCGCCCGCGTCCACCGGAACGGTGACGGGCTGCGGCGCACCGGCCACCGCCCAGTCCGGGTCCTTCAGGCCGTTGCCGGTGACCGTACAGACGATGCGCTGCCCCGGGTCGACCAGGCCCTGCTCCGCGGCCTTGAGCAGACCGGCGACGCTCGCCGCCGAGGCGGGCTCGACGAAGACGCCCTCCTGCGCGGCCAACAGCCGGTAGGCGGCCAGGATCTGGCGGTCGGTCACCTCGTCGATGAGACCGCCCGATTCGTCCCGCGCCTGCTCGGCGAACTGCCACGACGCGGGGTTGCCGATGCGAATCGCGGTGGCGATGGTGTGGGGGTCCTTCACCGGCTCGCCGCGCACGATCGGCGCCGAACCGGAGGCCTGGAAGCCCCACATGCGCGGGGTGCCGGAGGCGATGCCGTCCGCCGCGTACTCGCGGTAGCCCCGCCAATAGGCCGTGATGTTCCCGGCGTTGCCCACCGGCAGCACATGGATGTCGGGGGCGTCGCCGAGCGCGTCGACGATTTCGAAGGCCGCGGTCTTCTGGCCCTCGATACGCACCGGATTGACCGAATTGACCAGCGCCACCGGGTAGTTCTCGGACAGCTGGCGCGCCAGCGTCAGGCAGTCGTCGAAGTTGCCGTCGACCTGGAGGATGCGCGCGCCGTGCACCAGCGCCTGGCCCATCTTGCCCAGCGCGATCTTGCCCTGCGGCACCAGCACGGCACAGACCATCCCGGCGCGCACCGCGTAGGCGGCGGCCGAGGCGGAGGTGTTGCCGGTGGAGGCGCAGATGACGGCCTTCGCGCCCTCCTCCTTGGCCCGGGTGATGGCCATGGTCATGCCGCGGTCCTTGAAGGAACCGGTCGGGTTGGCGCCCTCGACCTTGAGGTGCACCTCACAGCCGGTGCGCTCGGACAGCACCTGGGCGGGGACGAGCGGCGTGCCGCCCTCGCGCAGGGTGACGATGTGGGTGTCGGCCGATACGGGGAGCCGGTCGCGGTACTCCTCGATGATGCCGCGCCACTGGTGGGTGGTCCTGTTTGCAGACATGACTTCCGTAACTCCCTTACTCGCCCTCGACCCGCATGATGCTCGCCACGCCCCGCACCGTGTCCAGGCGGCGCAGCGCCAGGACCGTCGCCGACAGGGCGGAGTCGGGCGCCCGGTGCGTGACGACGACGAGCGCCGCGTCACCGTCCTTGCCCTTCTGGCGGACGGTGTCGATGGAGACGCCGTGCTCGGCGAAGACCGTGGCGACCTGGGCGAGGACACCCGGCTTGTCGGCCACGTCCAGGCTGATGTGGTAGCGGGTGACCACTTCGCCCATCGGGCTCACCGGCAGCTGCGCGTAAGCCGATTCGCCGGGGCCGGTGGACTGCGCGAGCTTGTTGCGGCAGACGGCGACGAGGTCGCCGAGGACCGCGGAGGCGGTCGGCGAGCCGCCCGCACCCGGTCCGTAGAACATCAACTGCCCGGCGGCGTCGGCCTCGACGAACACCGCGTTGTACGCCTCGCGCACCGAGGCGAGCGGGTGGCTCAGCGGAATCATCGCCGGGTGCACGCGCGCGGTGACCGACCGGCCGTCGGCCGCGCGCTCGCAGATGGCGAGGAGCTTGATGGTGCAGCCCATCTGCTTCGCGGACGCGAAGTCCGCGGCCGTGACCTCCGTCATGCCCTCGCGATGGACGTCGTCGAGCCGCACCCGGGTGTGGAAGGCGATACCGGCCAGGATCGCGGCCTTGGCGGCGGCGTCGAAGCCCTCGACGTCGGCGGTCGGGTCCGCCTCCGCGTACCCGAGGGCGGTGGCCTCGTCGAGCGCCTCGGAGTAGCCCGCGCCGCTGGTGTCCATCTTGTCGAGGATGAAGTTCGTCGTGCCGTTGACGATGCCCAGCACCCGGTTGACCTTGTCGCCCGCGAGCGACTCGCGCAGCGGCCTGATCAGCGGAATCGCGCCGGCGACGGCCGCCTCGTAGTAGAGGTCGGCACCATGGCGCTCGGCCGCGGCGTGCAGGGCGGCGCCGTCCTGGGCGAGCAACGCCTTGTTGGCGGAAACCACGCTCGCGCCGTGCTCGAAGGCGGTGGTGATCAGCGTACGGGCGGGCTCAACGCCGCCGATCACCTCCACGACCACATCGATGTCACCGCGCTTGACGAGCTCGGTCGCATCGGTGGTGACCAGCTCCGCCGGCACCCCGGCCCGTACCAGGCTGGGGCGGCGGACCGCGATGCCCGCCAGCTCGACCGGTGCGCCGATCCTCGCCGTGAGGTCGTCCGCGTGCGTCGTCATGATGCGCGCCACCTCTGAGCCGACCACTCCACAGCCCAGCAGCGCCACTTTCAGCGGACGCGTACGCATCATCCGACCTCGTTTCTCATACATCTGCAGTGATACACAGTCTCACTCACCGGACGGAGGTTTCCCGCCTCCGTCCAGCATCCGAGACCCCTATTTCCGTTTTTACTGACTCGTGCCTCAGCCGACGTCGAGCCGAAGAAGATCCTCTTCGGTCTCGCGCCGCACGATCACCCGTGCCGCGCCGTCCTTGACCGCCACGACCGGCGGGCGCAGCGCATGGTTGTAATTACTGGCCATCGAGCGGCAGTACGCACCGGTGGCGGGCACCGCGAGCAGGTCGCCGGGAGCCACGTCGGCGGGCAGGAAGGCGTCGCGCACGATGATGTCGCCGGACTCGCAGTGCTTGCCCACCACGCGCGAGAGCATCGGCCCGGCCGTCGACGTACGGGAGACCAGCGCCACGCTGTACTCGGCGTCGTACAGCGCCGTACGGATGTTGTCGGACATTCCGCCATCGACGCTGACGTACGTCCGCAGACCCGGCAACTCCTTGATGGTGCCCACCTCGTACAGCGTGAAGGCCGTCGGACCCACGATCGCGCGCCCGGGCTCGACGGACAGCCGGGGTACGGCCAACCCGGCCGCGGCGCACTCGCGCCCGACGATCTCGCGCAGGGCCACGGCGATCTCGTGGGGCTCGCGCGGGTCGTCCTCCGAGGTGTAGGCGATGCCGAGGCCGCCGCCGAGGTCGATCTCGGGCAGCTCGACACCGTGCTCGTCGCGGACCTCCTTCAGCAGGCCGACGACGCGGTGCGCCGCCACCTCGAAGCCCGAGGTGTCGAAGATCTGGGAGCCGATGTGCGAGTGGATGCCGATGAGTTCGAGGCCGTCGAGCTTCAGCGCCCGCCGGACGGCCTCGGCGGCCTGCCCGCCGGCGAGCGGGATGCCGAACTTCTGGTCCTCGTGGGCGGTGGCGATGAACTCGTGCGTGTGCGCCTCGACACCGACGGTCACCCGGATCTGCACCCGCTGCCGCTTGCCGAGCCGCGCGGCGATGTGCGCGACGCGCACGATCTCCTGGAAGGAGTCGAGCACGATGCGCCCGACGCCCGCCTCGACGGCGCGCGTGATCTCCTCGGTCGACTTGTTGTTGCCGTGCAGGGCGATCCGCTCGGCGGGCATGCCCGCGGCGAGCGCCGTGGCCAGCTCGCCGCCGGAGCAGACGTCGAGGTTGAGCCCCTCCTCGGCCAGCCAGCGCACGACGGCCCGGGAGAGGAACGCCTTGCCCGCGTAGAAGACATCGGCCTCCTCGCCGAAGGCCTCCCTCCAGGCCCGGCAGCGGGCCCGGAAGTCGTCCTCGTCGAGGAAGTACGCGGGCGTGCCGAACTCCTCGGCGAGCTTCTTGACGTCGATCCCGCCGACGGTCACGACGCCGTCGGTGTCCCGGGCGACCGTACGGGACCAGACGCGCGGGTCGAGGGAGTTGAGGTCGTCGGGCGGAGAGACGTAGTGCCCCTCGGAAAGCACATCGGCATAGCGGGGCCCGGCGGGGTGGGCGGAGCGGCTCATGACTCTGATCTCCTCAGAGGTGTGCGGGTGCGGTGATGCCGAGCTGGTGAAGGCCGTCGACGAGCACCTTGCCCGTGGCCTCGGCGAGGGCCAGTCGGGTGCGGTGGACGGCCGAGGGTTTCTCGTCCCCGCGGGGCAGCGTGGGACAGCTCGCCTGCCAGCGGAGAAAGGCATCGGCGAGACGTTCGAGGTGCCGGGCGAGCCGGTCGGGGTCGCGGGTGGCGACGATGCGGGGGTGATCGGCGAGTTCGGCGACGAGGGCCGCGCCGCCCTCCCCGAAGTCGGCGTCGCTGCCGCCGGTCTCGGGGGCGAACCCCAGGTCACGGGCGTTGCGTACGAGCGCGCGGCTCCGCGCGCAGGCGTACCGCACCCTGAACAGGGGGTTGTCATCACGCTGGACGAGCAGGAGCTCACGGTCGAGACCCGGAGGGCAGAGCAGACTCCACCGTGCGGCATCGTCCCCGAGCCGGCGCACCAACGCGGGCGGCGGCCTCAGCGAGAACTTCTCCTCATCGCTCTTGTACTCCAGGACCTCCCGCACCATCTGCCCCTGGGACATCCCCACAAGCGTGATGTTGAGGAACCCCGGATCGGCGATGTCCACCCGGGCGATGCCCGGTTCCCGTACGAGCCTGCGCCGCAGCACCTCGGCGACCTCGCGGGCGGGCCGCCCGCTCTCCTTCGCGAGCCCCAGCGCGACATTGGTGGCGTAGTCCCCACACCCCGCGTGCGGCGGAACCCGCACGACGGCCCGGGCCGGCACGGTGGCGCGCAGCTCATCGGCCTCGACGGCACACCGCACGGTGCGCAGCACGGTCCGGGAAAGATCGGCGGGGGTCACAGGGCCAAGCCTAGGGGAGAGTACGGCCCACTCCGCGAACCGGTTTCCCCTCCCCATTCGGCGGGCCTCTATCCAGCAGGCCGCACAATCGATTCCGCGCCCCCGGAAGCGGCGCCCTCCGGGAGGCTCTCCTCACCGTTTCCCGCCCCGCTCCGCATCAGTCTCCGCACCAGCCGGACCATCTCCGCCGGCTCGAACGGCTTCGCCAGAAAGGCATCCACCCCGGCCGACCGGCCGCCCTCCACCTCCAGCTGCGTACACGCACTGATGATCGCGATCGGTATCTCCCGCGTCCGCGCATCGGCCCGCAGCCGCGCGGCCGTCCGCAACCCGTCGAGCCGGGGCATGACGAAGTCCAGAGTCACCACATCAGGACGTACCCGGTGCACGATCTCCAGGCACTCGGCACCATCGGCCGCGGTCACGACCTCGAAGCCTTCGAGCTCGAGGTTGACCCTGATCAGCTGCCGGATGACCTTGTTGTCGTCCACAACAAGGACCCGGCCGGACAAGCCAGGCACACCCCGAGAGTAGGCGCGCCCCCCGCACCGCGTCCGGCTTTTCCCCACTTCCACCCCGTGCGAGCGACCTTTCCCCGACCACTCCCCGCCACCCCGCCACATGCGCTACCCACCCCCTGGTCCGGGCCCTGCGAACTCGTTTCTGATCACCCTCCCGGAGCTGGTAGGGTTCTACCCGTCGCCGCGAACGAGCGGAAGACACGCCCCCGTAGCTCAGGGGATAGAGCAACGGCCTCCGGAGCCGTGTGCGCAGGTTCGAATCCTGCCGGGGGCACTTCGAAGAAGTGCCCAAAGACCCCGCGATCAGCACTGATGCTGATGCGGGGTCTTTGCGTTGGTGCAGCGGAGTGCCACCGGATGCAGCCCCATGACAGTGATCACGTAATGACCACGTAATGACCTTGGTGGCCTTCCCTGCAGGTCAGCCGCGCTTTCAGGGACTCCCGGCGCCCACCCTGAGAACGCCCCGTAGACAGACGAAAGCCCCGGATCGCTCCGGGGCTCACATCAGTCGCGATGGGCACTACTCCTCATCGCCAAGACCCTTCATGATTCTGTCGTTCATCTCCTGCTCTTGGCCGTCGATGCACTTCGCGTAGATCTTCAGGAGCACGTCCACCGAGTGCCCGGCCCGCCGTGCGACTTCCGGCGCCGGCACACCCGAGTTGAGCCACTGCGATACGCAGGCGTGCCGCAGGTCGTACGGGCGACCCGCCAGGACGGAACCGACCTGGTGCGGCAGCAGCCCCAACTCCCGTGCCTGCCGCCACACTCGGTAGTACGACGAGGCGGAAATGACATTGCCTCGCTCGCTGTCGAAGATCCGCCCGTCCCGCGCTGTGCCGAACTCGTCCAGGTGCTCACGAAGCATCCGGACCAACGGCGGAGGGATCGGCACGTTGCGCACCTCACCGACCGCGCGCTGTTTGAGTCCACGCCGATCGTGCACTTCTCCCGAATCAGTCCATGCCTTCCCAGCCGTCGGCCGGGTCTCCTGGACCGTGACCCGGCCCCATCCCGCCGCCGGTAATTCGCAGTCCGAACGCCGTAGACCCAGAGCCTCGCCCGGACGGGTGGCCGCGTAGTACATGCATCCGAAGAAGGCATGCAGCCGCCGACCACTCGCTCGTTGGAATCCGCCGACGTAGGTCACGGAATTCAGCAGTTCCCGCGCCTGCCAAGGGTTGACCACGACTCTGCGGTCGACTTCCTGAACCGGCTGTTGCTCACGCTTCCTACGCACTCGATCAAGAGGATTCGAGGGCAACGCTTCCAGCTCCACCGCGTAGCTGAGAACGTTGTAAATCGCCGCTCTCCTCCTCCGGTAGGTCTGGTTTGCAGACCGTTGTCCATCGAGCTTCCGGCTCAGTGCGTCCACCACTTCGCGGACCCTGTCGATTGCAGCCAGCTCAGCGACAGGCAACGTGGCCTTCTCAAGCCAGCGGATGACTGCAGCGATCTCGTCCGGCCGCTCCTGCTTCCGACGCGGCGGAGGCAGGAGGTACGAGCGCAGCGCCTTGCGAAGGGTCTTGGGATCCGGCCGCCCCCGCATCTGCTTGACCAGCACGGGCACGACAACCGACAGGGCGTCCGTCACGCTGTCACGCTGCTTGGCGGAGGCTTCCTCCCACCTGTGGTCGAGGTACTTGACGGCCAGCTCCAGGAAGGTGAGCGAGCCCTTCCCACCACGCATGGAATCGGGCAATCCGACGATGGTGTCGAACGGCTCACCTTTGTCAGCTGCGTGCAGGAGCTTCGCCCTAAAACGATCAGCCAGGGCTTTGGTCTTGTGCACCTCGTGGAAGGGCGCACCATCAACTGACCAACGAACAAGGTACGTCGGATTCTTCGCCGACCGATTGACACTGATCTTCCAGATGGAGACCTTGTACGACTTCACGCGGCCTCCTCCGCAAGATCTTCGAGCCAGGAATTCAATGCGGCGCGACGCACACGCAATTCGCCGTTGGGGAGCCGGATGCACTCCGGAGCGATACGCAACTCACGCCACCGGTAGAAGGTGCGCCGCGAGATACCGCCCAGCTCTTCCAGTACCTGCCTCACGGTGAGCAGTTCGGTTCGCTCACGCGCCATAACGCTCACCACCGTCACGAACCGAAGCCGCAATGAGCGCCGCCTCAGGCGTGTATCCGCGCCCCGCGAAGCGCCAGTGGCCGACCGTGGCTGCGGGCCGAGCGCCCAGGCCGAGCGCCGCCCGCTGCTCTTCTGCTCGGTGCTCCACCCGGGCCCGCCGGAGAGCAGTCAAGGTGGTGGAGTAGCGGCGCGACTTCGTGGAAAAGTGTCCGCTGTAGCCGAGCATGTGCGCCCACTGCCGCAACCCCAGGGACTCAAAGGGCGGCAGTCCACCGAGCCACCAGCATGTACCGATCATGCGAAGCATGTGCGCTCGCACTGGCAGCGCCACCAGGTCGTCGGCACGGTGGATCCGGCCGTCGACCGTCCCTGTGCCTTCTGCCCCCTTGGTGGCGTACTTGGCGATGTAGCCCGCCACTGCCGGCGCCGTCAGCCGCTCCCCCGCACCTGACGTCAGGATGGGCCGCACATCGGTCTGCATACCGAAGCGAAGGAGACGAGGGCCGACAACGTCCATCCCGGGCGCTCTCAGACACACGCGCTCCGCAGCCCCACGCACAGCGCCCACAAGGACACCGGCCGTCCCCCAGCTCGGCGGAGCAGTCTCCGGCCCCGCGGCGCCGTCGAGACGAATCACAGCATGGAAGTGGACCAGACCACGGCGTTGGTACTCGGCCACCTTCGCGTATGACAGCCGAGCCACCTCGCCGAACTCCACTCGCGTGAGCCCCACCCGTCGGCCGAGTTCACGGCGTAGCTCCAGCGTGAAGCGATGCCAGAGCCGACCGGCATGCGCTTGCCAGAGCACTGCCCCGGCGTAGTCGTAACAGCGCGGGCATAGCGGCTCACCGAGCCTCGGATCGCCCTCGGCGTGCCGCACACCGCATCCGAGAGGAGCCCCATGTGCGCAGCACTCCCTCTTCTTCCGTGGACGGCAAGCGCGCGCCCCGCCATCCCGCCCCCGTCGGGTGTGCACTGGCCCGAAGCCCGGGGCGGTGAGGGTGGCGAACACCCGAGGGTGCTCGCCGACCTTCGCTGCGACCGCCTTGCCGCCAGCCAGACCGGCGCGGATGAGCTGGTACGTATCGGCTCGGTAGACGCGAGAACACGCGGGGCAGACTGCCGCCCGGCGGTTGCCACATGCGGTCAGCAGACGACTCTCCGCCCCGTAGGAGAAGAGCGCTGCTCCCGTGGCCGTGTCGAAGACGGTCGCGCTACCGACGAGATGAACCGGGTTGGTGCAGCCGTTGAGGCTGACGATGTTGCGGCGCCACGCCTCGAAGCCGGGCTCCGCAGCCCGGGCGACCAACGCTTCGGCCGCCCGGGACAGGGACGTCGGACGTCCGGTCATCGCGATCCCCCGAAGGCCTGCCACATCACGGCTGTGATCGCTTCGGGGCGCGTCTTGGCACTGAACCGCAGCGTGGGATCCGTCAGCCAGAGCGCCGCGGCGTGCCCGGGGCACAGATGACGCTCGAAGCCGTCGAGCCCAACGAGAACGACCTGCTCTCGGCCGACGCATACCGAGCGCTCTTCCGCGCCCAGTTCGCACCACGGCCAGGGGGATTTGCGCGAACGATTCGAGGTGGACAAAGTGTGTGTACTCCTTTCACTGCTCACGTGGCGGATGGAGTGGGTTCCTGACGGGGTCGGGTTTGGCGACTTCGCGCCCCGTCGGGAGCCCGTCTTGCGGGCGGTCACGTCAGGTCCTCGGGCGGTACGGCCGTGGCGATGTAGCCGACCGGCCCGAACCGCCGGGCCGCCGAGAAGTAGCCCTCCCCCAGGTCCGTGACCGAGACGTCCAGGGCTCGGGCGACGGCTTCGATTCCCTTGCGCCGCGCGGGCAGTTCGACGGCGTCGACGAGGACGTAGACGTTCGCCCTCGGCGGGACCATGACGCCAGGCGAGGCGTCGAGGAAGTCCGCCAGCTCACGGAGACCGGCGACGAGCGCCTTCCGATCACCGGTGCTGATCACGTAGTCGTGCATGAGGTACGCATCTCCCTTCGAGTCAGAGCCGCTAGGCCTCGGCCAGTTCGGGCAGGTTCGGGGTCAGGTACGCGTGCTCCGCAGCAATGGCCTGCGCGTCCGCCTCGGACACCAGGTACGACCGAGCGCGTTCCCAGCTGTCCCCCGAGGCCAGGACCGCCGTACCAGCCTGTTCATGCCGGATCGACTGCGCAGCAGTCAGCGCATCCCGGTTGAGGTCGCCCAGCGCCATCTCCGCCGTACCCGCGTCGGCCACGCGATGACAGACGCGGCCACCAAGTTGGGAGCGGAGGGCTGTGGCTCCTGGCCCCATGTCCGAGCCGACACGTTGGCCAGCGATGACGAGGAACACCCCAAGTGCGGCGCCGAGTTGCCCCAGCCGAATCAGTGCAGTGGAAGCCTCTTGCGCCTCGTCCTTCTCGCTACGACTCGCGATGAGAAACAGCTCCGCGATCTCATCCACGATCACGACCACCGGCGTGGGACGCTCCTCATCCGGCAGACCCCAGATATTGCGGACCTGTGCGGCACGGCATACATCCATGCGCTTGACCGTCAAGTCGACCAGAGCACCGAGTAGTTTGATCGCCTGCACCCGATTGATTGCCAGCGCCGACAGCCGAGGAGCGTAGAGCGAGAGCTCCATGCCGCCTTTGCAGTCGATCCCCACCAACGCCACGCGCTGCGGAGCGAGGCCCGAGACAAGGGCGTTGATCAGGGTCGACTTGCCGGATCGAGTGGCGCCGACAATCAGCCAGTGCGGGACACGACGAAGGTCGATGACCCACTGAGCGCCGCTTTCCAACACTCCGACGACCACTCGGAGCAGTTGCCCGGCGCCGATCCCCCGCGGCACGGCCGACGCCTCCAGCGGGTCGACAGCCGAAGCCGCCATACGGACGACACCAGGCTTCCACGAGGTCACCCGAACCGCATGCACCCGCCACGCCTCCGCCATGGCCGGAGCCGCCTTGACGAAGTCCTCGGGAACTTGCCCCGGCAACAGGTGCGCCAGCAGCCAGAAGCCTCCGCGGGTTGGCCTGATGGCCGTACGACGAGGCACGCGGCAGCGAGGCTCCGGGGCGCCCTTGCCGGGGGTGAGCCCCGACATCACGATCAGCGTGTCTTTCCGGCTCCCGTCCAAGCCGCACCCGACCATCAACGGACGCCACGAACGCGCCACCCGCAGACATACAGCCGGGAAGCCGACGAGCAACCACCAGGCCGCAGGGTGACGACGACGCATCGCTTGACCCGCGATGAGCGAACTCACCGCCAGCACACCCACGAACACGAGCACCCAGCTCAATAACGCCGCCCCGGCAGACGGGGCGGAAGCGAGCACAATCATTGCGCCGCCCCCTTCCCCGACGAACCGGATGCCGACGCAGGCGCCGGGACGCTGAGCGGCCTGATGTCCGCAGCGCGGAAGGCGATTCCGTGCCGCCCGTCGTTCTCCCAGGGCGTGGCCACGAGGTCCCGTACCTGTACCGGCATCCCGAGCTGCACGCCGGCCGGTTCGCCGACCACCGTCACGCTCACCACGTCGGCCGACGTCCCGGCCATCAGGCACAGACCGACTTGGTAGAGGGTCTGGCCGGTCTCGCGATCCACCCGCAGCTGCCCGGTCTCCCTGCTCACAACACGCGGTATCGGGGCAACGGCACAGATGATCCCCGTGTACTTCGCGGTGTCGATCGGAAGGCTCGCCACAGTTCTCAACTCCCTTCTGGTACAAGCCCGAAGGGCCATCCTTCGGGATGACTTCCACCCGTAGTACGGGTACTCATCCAGAGTGACCACCCGTACTACGGGTTGTCAAGAAAAGGTTTTGAGGAGACGCTGTACCGGCCGACCCTCAAGACGGAGCGACGGAGACCCCATGCCGCCGAAGAAGACCGAGGTCAAGTACCGCCAGATCGCCGCCCACCTGCGGCAAGGCATCATCGACGGCACGTACCCGGCAGGTCAGCCCCTCCCATCGGAGGAGGCGCTCGCCAAGCAGTTCGGCGTAACCAGGCCAACTGTCCGGCAAGGCCTCGTGGAACTGCGGGCCGCTGGCCTTGTCGAGGTGATGTCGGGTCGAGGCACGTTCGTCCGCTCCCCGCACGCGCGCCCCAGCCTGACGCGACCTCGCGGGGTGCGCCGGGACTCGGCCGGCCGCTACGTGGAGGCGGACGGCATCCGCTGGACCGACGCCGAAGAGCCCGTCGCCACACGGACCGACGCCCCGTTGGCCCTGGCCGAGCTACTCCGCATCTCGCCGGGCGAGCCGATGTTGACGTACGACGTTCTACAGACTGCCGACCGCGGACGCCTGCGCCAGCTGCATCGGACGCACATCCCGTTCTCGGTGATGGCGGACACGAAGTACGAGAAGGAGATGCCGCCTCCCGCGCCACATCTCTACGACGCACTGGCTTCGCTGGGGCATGAGCTGCACTTCACCGAGTACCTGCGGACGCGGATGCCGTTGCCGGACGAAGCCGAAGCGCTCCGGCTTGCGGAGGGGGTGCCGTTGCTTCACATTCTGCGAGCGGTGATCAGCGGCGATGACAAGCCGCTCGCTTTGGAAGAGCTCCAACTTCCAGGCGATGACCTGGAGTTGCGCTACAACCTGTAGCCCGCTGAAGTATGCTGCTCCACACGGCACGCAGTGAGACCGTGGCCGGGAGCGAGCCAGCGGAGCTCTCGGTTACCTTCACTCATCAGGAAGAGGCTTAAAAATACGTTCGCCTCAGGCAACGTCATAGACCTTGGAGACCCGATCCGCTGGTACGGGAGCTTCAGTTACAGCCAACTGACTCGGTAGGGCATGGACATCCGTCCTCACCCGCCGAGGGTGGGAGCTTGACTGATGATCCCGGCCTACTGCATCTGGCCCCTCGTCTTGGTCGCAGTAGTACGCGCGATTACCTACGTGACCGTCGTGGTCTTTTCTCTCTCGCGCACGCATCCCTCAGACCGCCCCGCGATCCTTCGCACCCTCGCCGAGCTCCTGCGTATGAGCCGACGCAGGCGCCGATGAAGCCTCACCCACCAACCCACCTGGCTCAGAGTTTCTCTACGTATTCAAGGCGGCTCGCTACCGCTCGCCGCGCGCGGCCCGGCTCCCCCGGGCCGCGCGCTCCTATCTCCGCCCCGCTCCGGCCCGGGTCCGCCCGCCCGCGCGACGGAAGCGGAGCAACCATCGCCCTCAGGACAAACGCCTCCGGCGGGAGCGCTCAGACGCAGGGATCCGGGGACACCGGGCAGGTGCGGGCCCCGTCACGACTGAGGTAAGGGGCCACCCGTCCTGCCTGCCGCCGTACCGGCCGGAGCAGCCCGTGGTCTGTGGCTGAGCGCGCTTCGCGTGCGGCAGCATTGTCGTCTGCGGCCCAGTGGACAGCAGCATCGGCTCTGCGTCCCGGGTGATGCCAACCGTGACAATCAGGAGCGCAGAAGAGTGGTTGCTGCCGGCGGTGGGCTGATGGAGGCACACGTGGCGGGCACGTCGCCAAGCACCCGCCATCGTGGCTGACTTTCTGTGGCCAAGGCCCGATTCGTCCTACGCCACAAGATCCCCTTACCCGCCGGGTCAGCAAGTCACCAGCATTGAGGCTAAGCACAGGTGAGTAGCTCACTGCCTAGTGTTCTACCCCATGTAGAGATGTCAGAAAAAAGCTGCGATTTCGCCACATCATGGCAACTAAACGAAGCCCGCAAGGAAGCCCCAACCGATTTCGAGCTGACTTGCTCCCCTATTCTCCTGATGATCGCAGCGGTCACCGAAAGAAGGTCATGACCTGAGCAATATCTATAGGGGTCTACGATTTCAGACAAGAGCGACCGCACCTCACACAAGATCTCGTCATACCCCACTGTGGCCCTGGCAGATCTCTTCAGGGCCACATCAGCCAACTTCCCAAGATCAACGGTGAATCCCTCCCCAATTATCAAGTGCACTGGAAATTCCCGTAGGTTCAATTCCCATCTATTCTTCTCCGACAGGAAGCGCAATACTCCGACATGCTTGGCGGCTGCGACTATATGATCTAGCAGCCCTGTGGCCCCAGCTTGGGAGACTTCACGCAGCCTGTCGCGTTTCACATTATTTGTTATCAACCCAACGACAGCCTGCCGTGGCGCGAATGCAGTCGCGTCAATATCGTAGAAATCGGTATAGAAGACGTGCGGTAGGCAAACCCTCGGATACAGAAGATCCGCCCAGTCCAGATCCAAGACCACGCCAACATCGATGAGATTTTGCCGCTGGGCAATTTTTGCCGCCTCAAGCGCAACGGTCTTTCCCCCGGTAGGGATCGTCTCGCAGACGGCATCATCCAAATGCGGATCCAGCATCCCGAAATCATCGTCACCTTCCACGAGAATGAACTTCTTGCTGCTAACCCCCCGGAGAATCATCAAATGAGCAAAAAGATCATCAGCCGTAAGGAGCTCCCTCATTCCCCACCCTCTACATTCGGCCCCAACCTCACAGCGCGCGACCACCATTTATGAATAATCTGAGGAGAGTGAGTTGCGACAATGAAGCGCAGTGAGGCGGTACTCGCAATGTTTGCAATATCGTTCATAAATTCTTGCTGCCATGCAACATGCAGGGAAATCTCAGGCTCGTCAATGAGGACCAACGCCCCGCGGTTCACGTTGAAGAGCAGGTCGTACGCAAGCACTAGCTCATGCTGCTCACCGGAAGAAAGGCTAGCTACCGGAATGTCCTGGCCATAGTCGCTTACGACGGTGAAGCCTTCACGGCTCAGGTGAAGCTGCTTGTATTCCAGGCGAGAATTCATGATGCCAGTAAAGAGCTCAGCTCTCTCTAGAAAATTCTGCAGATTGGCGAGCTTGTCTTCGGAATCGTCGAGGTAGGTCCACAGAACGAGCCGCTCCCAATCCTCAAGCTCCCTGTCCGGGAGGGGGAGATCGGTTGATGATTGCTCCAGTAGCGCAATTCTTGCCAGACGTGCACGCAGCTGACTTTGCTGCTCATAGCGGAGTCTGATTGCTTCCTCTGTTGCCCCGCCAGGAACCCCGCCATACGAAAGGAGCCGTCGCGGAAATGTCCTGTCGCGCTCTTGGGATGTGCGAGAGTTCTGAGCCAGAACCTTGCCCATTTGCTCAGAGAAGTTCTGCGAGAAAATTTCAACCGTCGACTTAGAAGGACGCTCCATTGAACGCGCTGCGGGCCTAGGTCGCGAGGTGTCGCGCAGAAGGCGCTGCGTCTCAATTAGGTGCGACTCCAGTCCGTTGAAGAATTCTTGTATTCCTTCCGGGAGCTCATAAAGTCGCATACTGGCCGGCAAGTGTGAACCATACCGGTCGATTAGCTGGTCGCGAGAAACGATTTCCTCATGAATCAGATCATGCCACTCGTCCGGACCCACTCTACTTACGGGCGCCTCCTGTTCAATAAGGCGCAGCATCCGAGAGACGGGTGTTTGCGTTTTCGACTTACCCATATGCCAGGTGATTTCCCTGCCCGATGGACTTCTAAGGGAAATCACAAGGTTCCGCATCGAATCATCACCCGCCCTATCAAAGAGAGTGCCCTGCCCCTCTCGCGATAGAGTCAATACGGAACCGTCGTCGAATTCAAAAGTGGCCGTTTCGAACGGCACGCGGTCAACAGCTAGGATCCTTCCCTTGAAAGTGAAGTTGATTAGTTCGAGCAACCGCGTCTTGCCGATCCCATTAGGGCCGTACAGGATAACGAAGTCTTGGGCATCGTCGAACTTCACTACGTGATTGAAGTGCCCAAGAAGTCCTTCGACTTGCACGCGGGACAGTCTCATAATTACTCCAAGTGGCAATTTGCAGCTAGGCGTAGTGTGTCACGTCATGTTGCGCACGGTCAGCTCTTTGCCACGGTTCGGCTGGTCGCCGTCTGGAGGCGAGCTTTGACGGCACCAGAGGTGGCTACCGGCCCTGGTCGGGATCGCTTCCACTGGGCGTTGGCTGCACCGCATCTCGCGAAGGGCTACGAGTCCATGTGCGATCGGTGGCGCAAGGACTGGCGGGCCGGAGGCCCAAGAGCCTTGCGGCCCAAAGGACCCGCCTCGTTGCCGAGACCGGACGAGGCCCAGTCCGCTGTGCTGGAGCGGAAGCTGGTCAGGGGCCTGTGGCTCATGGCTAGCCCGACCAGCGCTGGACGCTGGCCCGGGTCAAGACCGTGATCAGGCGGCGGTTCCACACGACTTACACAACTCAAGGGGTGTGCAAGCTGGGCTTGTTCCGCTTTGACCGACACAACCAATGTGTCCGTCAAAGCGGAACAAGCCCAACTCCTAAAGCGGTGATCAACCAGTCTTGCCCACACCAACACAACCGCCCGGCCCCACACGCCGAAGGGGGAGGCAACGGCGTACAGGGCCGGGCTTGCTTCGGTCGCCTCAGCGGAGCAGCTCGAGGCGACCAAGTTCAGGGGAGGGAATCAGGACGCCGGCGCGTCCCGAGGCTCGATGTCAGACGGCGCAGGCCAGGCTGTGCAGCCATCTCCATCGTCAGGCCGACGGTGATGAGCTCGACCAGCAAGCGCGCCACCTCGGGCCGTACGGCGCCGAGTTGGACGATGCCGTCACCGCCAACGTTCACGTCAGCCTTCAGCATCGGGAAGTCCGACTCCAGGCCGAGCAGCCGCAGCTTCTCCGCGAGCGCATCAGCCCCGCGCCTTGCCGCGATCCAACCCCGTACGTAGGGCACCCCAGGATCGAGCGCTTCGGCCCGCTTTGCGCACACACCTCGTGGGTCCGTCACGTCAGTGCCTCCTCCGGCTGGGCTCGTTGGGCTGTGCCTCGCAGGCGTCGTCCATCTCGTGGAAGTCATGCGGACAGTGCAGTGCCAGGTTCAACAGCTGCGCCAGCCGCTCAGCCGTCTCTGGTGAGATCCGCCCCAGCTCGACGAGCCCATGCCCGAACGCATTGAGGTCAGCCCGCAAGTAGGGGAAGCCCTTCTCCAGCTCAGCTGCGATCAGCACATCTCGCAGTGCAGCAGTCGCTTCGCGCGCGGCGTACCACTCGGTGCTGTCGATCGGCGACCAGCGTGCGCCGTCCATGAGGTCGTCACCTTCACGCTCCATCAGGCACCGCCGGCTTCGTGCTCTCCAGCTCTGGGGCCCGTACCTGCTCGTCGCCGTATCGGTCCGCTCGCGCGAGCAGTTCAGCCGCGGACACGAGCATCAGTGCAAGGGCAATCGCCCGGACCGGGCTCTCGTCCGGTTGCCGTGACGGCGCACACAACCACTCGTAGCGATCACCAGACAGCGACATCGGGCCGGGAACCACCACCGTGCAGTCGAAGTCGGCGTCGAGGTACCGATAGTCAGGAGGATCCTCCGTCTCGCAGGTCACCTGGAGGCGGAACCACTCCCGCGAATTCGGCGGCAGGAAGAAACCCACCTTCTTCGCCGCCCGATCGATCTCAACCGGGCCGAGTGGCAGCCTCCTGCGGTCAAGCTGGTCGAAGGCCTCCATACCGAGACGCTGGTTGACCACCACCACGTCGAAGAGAGTCCCGGCCTCAAGAGCGAACGGCCTACGCGGGTCGTCCGCCCAGATCTCACGGCACTCCCCCGGCTTGGCAGCCGCCGCAGACAGCCATTCGAGCGCGCGCCTGGTCATCATCTGCACGTCGTCTCACCTCAGTTGGAACACGACGACGGCCATCCAGCCGCCGTGTGACCAGCCTCGTCGCCAGGCCCTGGCCAGGGCAGATGACGAGAGGTGACGTGGGGTGACGTGGCTCGCTCCAACACGTCACCCCCATCCTCCCTCGCAGCCAGGGGTGTTGTTGGGGAATGGCATATACAACGGGCCTCACGTGCGTACATTGAGTGAGGTGACGGTCACAGGTACTGGGCCCCACCGATGGAGCCGGCCATGACTGATCCCGTACAACCCTTCGGGGTGCGCTTGCGGGAGGCCCGTAAAGGCCGTGGTTGGAGTCAGCTACGTCTGATCTCCGAGATGCGCGCTGCCGCAGCGCGGCACGGCAAGTCCCTGCCCTCCGATGAGGGCGTGAAGCGCCGGGTCGCCAGCTGGGAGAACGAGCACAGCATCCCGGACGAGTTCTACGGGCCGATCATCTGCGAAGCGCTCGGCGTGACCGCTGCCGAGCTCGGGCTACACCACATCTCGAGCAACCACGCCGAGCTTCTGGAGACCAGTTACCCTCCGAGCCCAGAAGCTGCGATCAGTGCCGTTGATCAACTCTGGCGGGCAGATGTGCATGGCTTCGAGCCGCTGATCATGTCTGAGCCGTCTGCGCCCGCGTGGAACGAAGCCTCCCTCCGTTGGCTTGTGGCACCGGCCCCTTCGTTCCCTGCGGCTGCTAAGAGCGCCGACGCGCGAGTAGGGCTCGCAGACGTGGCGACAATCAAGACGACCACTGGTGTCTTTGCCCAACTGGACGACCGCTTCGGCGGTGATCACGCACGGCAGTCACTCGTGCAGTACCTGAGCCGTGACGTCGCCCCACTGCTCCGGGGCCGCTACTCGGAACCCGTAGGCCGTGCCCTGTTCGCCACCGTTGCGGAGTCCACTCTTCTGGCAGGGTGGATGTGTTACGACGCGTGCCATCACGGGCTGGCTCAGCGGTACTTACTCCAAGCCCTCCGACTGGCCCAGGACGGCAATGACCGCCGACTGGCTGGCAGCATCCTGTCCGCCATGAGCCATCAAGCAACATTCCTCGGTCACTTCACCGAGGGGGCAACGCTCGCCCGCGCGGCACGGATGGGTATCTCCGGCGTGGCTACCCCCACGCTCATGGCGCAGTTCCACGCCATGGAGGCTCGCGCGCTGGCCCGCATCGGCGACACGCGTGCATGCGAACTGGCTCTGTCCGAGGCCACGAAAGCCCTGGAGAGTCGGAACGACGGAGACGAGCCGGAGTGGATCACGTACTTCGACGAAGCCGAGCTTGCCGCCGAAGCCGCCCACTGCTTCCGCGACGTCGACAGTGCACGTCAAGCGGTGGCCCATGCCGAGCAGGCAATGAGCGGTAAGCACGTACGCAGCGACTTCTTCGCGACGATGGTCCTGGCGGATGCACACCTCCGCGCGGGGGAGCCTGAGGAAGCCTGCCGTGTCGCCGTCGATGCTTTGGACCTCGGGGAGCAACTCAAGTCGGCGCGCTGCGTCGCCTACCTGGCCGAGTTCCGAAGCCATCTTGCCTCCTGCGGAGAAACGTCCAGCATCCGCGACTTCTACGGCCAGGTGGCCGAGCACCGTCTATGGGCTGCGGCCAGCGCTCAGCGCAGGTGACCACCTGGTTGGTGAGGCACGTCGCTAGAACGCCCGCCAGTCCTTCCGACTCCCGTCCGTCCTCAGCGCGTTCACGCGCCGATTGAACTCCTCTGCCGACTTCGGGCTCGTCGAGACCTGGTGCCCAATCCAGAGCGCCATCATCAACTCTCGGACATCGGCGAGCACTTCATAGCCCGGCCAGTTCATGACGTCGAACCCATAACGGTGGACGAAGGCCTCGTACTGCTGCCGACTGTGCCACCCGAACCGGTCGTAGTAGATCGCAGTGAGTACGAGGTCCCACTCGCGAGGCGCGAGGGCGAACCCGTCGAGGTCGATGAGCACGGCCTGGCCGTCCCGCCCTCGCAGCACGTTGCCTATGTTCGCGTCCCCGTGGATGACGCCGAAGGGCAGGACAAAGTCCAGCTGGTCGTAGTCCTTGTTCAGCTTGGCGGCCCGCTTCTCCAGGAACGCCCGGTCGTCTGCCGGCACGCCATCCAGGTTCTGCAGCGAGGCCCACACCTTCGCGAACGGATCGAAGTACGACAGCCCCAGTGCCTCCGGCTCCTCCAGCCAGTGGAGCCGACGGAGCAGATCCGCCAGCTCCTCCACGGTGGCGTACTCCTCGCGGTCCTGATCGCTCTGCCAGAACGTGACGACCCGGCCACCAGCCGTCATGGGCTGCCGCACGCCAGGCAGCAGACGCGTTGCGGGGAAGCCCTCCGTCTCCAGCCACCGCGCGACCCGTACGGCCCGCTGCATCTCCTCGAGGGCATGAGGATCACGCGCAATCCGGACGATCACCGGGTCGGCAGCCAGCCGGTACACCGCGTTGGATCCCAGCCTCACCAGCTCGGCACCCGAGGTCACCAGACCGGCGGCTGTGCAGGCCTCCTCGAGAGCGATCCCCGCCCTCTGCTCTGTGAAGTCGGTCATGCCGCCTCGAGCCCCGCCCTCGTCCGAGATCATGCGATCGACGCTATCGTCCGCTTCACCTCAACGTCAGCCCCTCCACGTTGTAATAGCGTGATAGCTTCCTCACGGAAAGTCGTCCGACCCGCTTCGTCGCCAGGTCAACGCCGTCGGGACGCTGTCGGCACACGCGGCCTCCGGAGCCGTGTGCGCAGGTTCGAATCCTGCCGGGGGCACTTCGTAGGAAGTGCCGTGAAAACCCCGCCGACAGTGGAAACACTGCGGTGGGGTTTTGGCGTACGGGCCAAAACCACCCCGGAGGGCACCATGAGCGCACAGCCTGAAGACTCGTACGGGCCACTGATCCCGATGCCCGAACTCACCCCCGACGCCCTGCGAGCCGCCGTGGCCCGGATCGCGCCCAGCAAGATCCCCGGGCTCACCCAGCATCTGTTCGAGGCGACGACGAACGCCCAGCAGACACAGAGCCTCGCGCCTCTGAGAGCCTTCATCCACTCATGGGCCGTGTTCGTCGCCATCCAGCGACATCCCGTCCGCGCCGCGCGATTCCGCGAACTGGAGCAGATCGTGGACTCGGGCGAAGGGGACCCGGCGGCGGCGATGACCGAGATCCGTAGCATCCGGGAGACGGCCGAGGCAGAGGCCGGGCTGTAACCAAGTGGTTTTGGCCGGCCAACTGGGAAGGCGGACTACGGGAGTTCGACGTCCTCGGCGGACGAGGCTTCATCAGCTTCCTTGCTCGCACGACCAGCGGTTGCCCTTGTGCGCAGGCAGTGCCGAGACTGGGAAATGAACGCCCTCGCGCAAGAAGGTCGCAAGAAGGAGCTGACCCATGATGTCGGCATCCGAAACAAACCAAGAACGCACCACAAAGCCAGACGGCTCACCCGACTCGGGGCGCTGGAGTTACGGGCTCTGGGTGGCGGTGGGCGGCCTCGCTGCGATTCTCATTGCGTATGGCTTGACTCTCTGGGTTGCAGACCGGAATGACGTGCCAGGGATGTTTTCCGGCGTCACCGGTGTCATCGGAGTAGTGGTCGGCGCATATTTCGGAGCGCAGACCGGCCAGGTGGCGCGCAGAGAGGCCGAGGCATCGCGCCAGGAAACCGAGGTCGTGACCAGGCAGTTGGCCGGGGCCCTGCCTCCCGAAGTAGCAGCACCGATAGTCGGGCCGACTCCGGGAGGCCCCGAAGAGCCGCACTGACCCACCGGGGACCGAACGTAACGGACTCTGCACGCACAGGCACATGGTCATCGCAGGCCATTCGGCCGTGTAGTCTTGTTTCCGCAAGCCCGACGGAGCGGGGAACCCCACTCCAACAGGCACAAGCGCTCGTAGCTTAACGGATAGAGCACTTGACTACGGATCAAGAGGTTGCAGGTTCGAATCCTGCCGAGCGCACAGTAGCGAAGGCCCGCCCCGATCATTCGGGGCGGGCCTTCGGCATGTTCCGGGCGGTTCGATATCGGGTCGCGCGGGGCGGTCGTGGGCTGGCAGCTTGGGTGGCATGGATCATGCGGAAGTGCTGCTCATCGGAGGGCGGGCCGGGGTCGGCAAGACGACCGTGGGGTGGGAGGTGTCGGAGCTGCTTCGTGCGGCGGAGGTGCCTCATGCGGTGATCGAGGGTGACTTTATGGGGCAGGTGCATCCGGCGCCGGAGGGGGATCCTCATCGATCGGAGATCACCGAGAGCAATCTGACCGCTGTGTGGGCGAACTTCGCCGGGCGCGGTTACCGGCGCCTGGTCTACACGAACACCATGAGCGTGCTGCCCGAGACGACGGGCATGTTCGAGCGTGCGCTGGGGGCGGGGGTGCGGATCACCCGGGTTCTGCTCACCGCCTCCGATGCCACTGCCCGTGAGCGGCTGGCGGGACGGGAGCTCGGGTCCGGGCTGGAGCGGGAGGTGGAGGGCGGGGTGCGCAAGGCGCGGTTCCTGGACCAGCGGGTTTCCGCGGATACCGTGCGAGTGGTGACGGACGGACGGGGCGTCGCGGACATCGCGCGGGAGGTGGTCGCCGCCACCAACTGGGTCGGGTAAGGGAGTTCGCGTTACCGGGGAGTATTAGGTTTAGCCGTGTGACCGACTTTGAAACGACCCATGACGCCGCCGAGCGGATCGGCAGTCGTATCGACACCTCCCGGGCGCACACGGCCCGGATCTGGAACTACTGGCTGGGCGGCAAGGACAACTACCCGGTGGATGCCGAGGCCGGTGAGGGGATTCGGCGGCTGCATCCGGGGATCGGGGAGTACGCGCGTGCCGACCGGGCGTTCCTGGGGCGGGCGGTGCGGTATCTGGCCGAGGAGGCGGGGATCCGGCAGTTCCTGGACATCGGGACCGGGCTGCCCACCGCGGACAACACGCACGAGGTCGCCCAGCGGGTGGCGCCGGAGTCGCGGATCGTCTACGTCGACAACGACCCGCTGGTGCTCGCCCATGCGCGGGCGCTGCTCACCAGCACGCCGGAGGGGGTGACGGATTACCTCGACGCCGACCTGCGGGATGTGGAACACATCCTCCAACATGCCGCCAAGACCCTGGACTTCGGTGAGCCCGTCGCGCTGATGCTGCTCGGTGTGGTGATCTTCCTCGAGGACGACGATGAAGCGTACGGCGTCGTACGGCGGTTGATGGAGGCGCTGCCCCACGGCAGTTACCTGGTCCTCTCACACACCATCACCGGTCCGGGGCTCGACGACGTGGACGCCGCGGTCGCGTTCTGGAACGAGAACGGGACGCCGAAGCTCACCCAGCGCACGCCCGCCGAAGTCGCGCGGTTCTTCGACGGGCTTGAGCTGCTGGAGCCGGGGGTGGTGTCCTGCTCGCGCTGGCGGGCCGGGGCGGAAAGCGAGGAGAGCGAGGACGTGGCGATGTACGGGGGCGTGGGGCGGAAGACGGGCGGCGGCGTCAGATCTTCGGGAAACTGAAGCCGTAGCCCTGCTGCTTCAGCCAGGGAAGCGTTTCGCCAAGCGCGGCGGCCGTCTGGCTCCGGTCGCCGCCACCGTCGTGGAAGAGGATCGTCGGGCCGTTGCGGAGCTCGCGCTTGACCGTTTCCTCAATGCGCATCACGCCCGGGCGCTGCCAGTCACGGGAGTCGACCTGCCAGCCCAGCGGGCGCATGCCGTGCTCGGCGGCGAGCTCGCGGCTGTACGGGGTGAAGGCACCGCCCGGGGCGCGGTAGTACCGCACCTTCGTGCCGTCGCCCGCCGCGTCCTCGATCATCTTCTGGGCGTCGAGGATCTGCCGCTTCTGGTAGTCCTCGGGACGCTTGTCCATCGCGGTGTTGTGGTCGATGGAGTGGTCGCAGAGCCGGTGCCCCTCGGCGACGACCTGCTTGACGAGGTCCGGGTGCTCCTTGGCCCGCGGTCCTATCATGCAGAACGTCGCCTTGGCGTCGTTCTTCCTCAGCAGTTCCAGCATCTTCGGGGTCCAGACCGGGTCCGGGCCGTCGTCGATGGTGATGTTGACGACCTTCCCCTCGGTCTCGCTGTCGTGCGAGATCTCGGGGGACACCGGGCCGGTCGAGCCAGAACCGGACGGATCCGGCGCGGCGGCCTTGCCGCGTTCATGAGGGGGCCGGGCGTCGGTGTTCGCGGCGACCTGGTCCCGGGAGTCGTGGGAGTCCTGGGTCGCCATGGCCACGGATCCCCCTATCACCGCGGCGAGTGCCAGCCCCGCACCGGCCGCCACCGCGATGTGCCGCCTCCGTCCGGTAAGTTCAGCCATGGACGTCCCCACTCCCTCATACGCCTGCGTCTTCTTCCTTCTCTCCGCGAAGACGTCCTTGTACCGCAAGGCGTTCCGTTATGCGTCAGAGCTCACAAAACGGTGACAAAACAGGCGTCAAGTGCGTGAAAAGTCCATGATTGCTCCATAGTTACTCCAGCGTTCCTCCTTCTTCAATCACCTGTGCGACCTCCGCCTTGCGGGCCTCCTCCTCCATGGCGAAGCGCTGGGCGTCGAGTTGGTCGGCCAGTTCCTCGTCGTGGGCCATCAGCTTGTCGAGGCTGGCGTCGCCCAGTTCGAGGACGCCCATGTCGACGTATGCCTGCTGGAGCCGTTCGCCCCACAGGCCGATGTCCTTCACGCACGGCACGATGCGGCTGAACAGCAGCTTGCGGAACACCTGGAGGAATTCCGACTGCTCGCTCAGCTCGCCGGCCTCGGCGTCGCCGACGCCGAAGTTCTTCAGCACCTCTTCGCCGCGGAGCCGGTCCCGCATCAAGTAGCAGCCCTCGATGACGAATTCCTCGCGCTCGCGGCGTTCCGCGTCCGTCAGCTGCTTGTAGTAGTCGCGCAGCGCCAGCCGGCCGAAGGCGACGTGCCGCGCCTCGTCCTGCATCACGTACGTGAGGATCTGCTTGGGCAGCTGCCTGTCGGTGCTGTCGCGCAGCATGCCGAAGGCGGCGAGGGCGACGCCCTCGATGAGGACCTGCATGCCGAGGTAGGGCATGTCCCAGCGGGAGTCGCGCAGGGTGTCGCCGAGCAGCGACTGGAGGTTGTCGTTGATCGGGTAGAGCATCCCGACCTTCTCGTGGAGGAAGCGGCTGTAGATCTCCACGTGCCGCGCCTCGTCCATGGCCTGCGTCGCGGAGTAGAACTTCGCGTCCATGTCCGGTACGGACTCCACGATGCGGCTCGCGCACACCAGCGCGCCCTGCTCGCCGTGGAGGAACTGGCTGAACTGCCACGAGGCGAAGTGGCGGCGCAGGTCGTTCCGTTCGGCCTCGCTCATCATGTCCCAGTACCGGGTGCCGTAGAGCGTCAGGTTCTTGTCGGGGACGCCGAGCGGGTCGTACGGATCGACCTCGAGGTCCCAGTCGATGCGCTTGCCGGCGTCCCACTGCTTGTCCTTGCCCTTCTGGTAGAGGGCGAGGAGGCGTTCGCGGCCGTCCTCGTACTCCCATCCGAAGCGGGCGGCACCGCTCGCCGGGACCTCCCAGAGGGACTCGGCGGGGTCGCGTGCGTAGAGCTGTCGCGTCGTCATCGACGCCTCCTTACCTCGCAGCGCTCCGGAGCAGCACTCCGAAGCAGCGCTCCGAGCAGACTCCGGAATTGCAGGCTCACACGCGGGTTACCGCCGGGTCAATGAGCGGTCACGGGCTCGTGTCGCGGGCTCGCGTCCCGGGCTCGTGTCGCATGCGTCCCAGGGGATTGACTGGCTTGCTGACAAGGAGTCTCATAAGCGGTGACCCGGTGCCGACTGAGGTGGGAACGGCCATGGCAGACAGAACGACCGAGACGTACGGCGAGACGTACGACGCACTCGGCCCGCTCAAGGACCGCGAGCAGCTGGCGCTCCGGCTGCTCGAGTCCTCCGCCCGGCACTCCTACGACCCGGACACCGAACTCGACTGGGACGCCCCGCCCGAGCAGGGCAAGTGGTACTGGCCGCCGGAGCTGGTCTCCCTCTACGGGACCCCGCTGTGGCGCCGGATGCCACAGGAGCAGCGCATGGAGCTGGCCCGGCACGAGGCCGCGGCGCTCGCCTCGCTGGGGATCTGGTTCGAGCTCATCCTGATGCAGCTGCTGGTCCGTCACATCTACGACAAGCCCCCGACCAGCTCGCACGTCCGCTATGCGCTGACCGAGCTGGCCGACGAGTGCCGGCATTCGAAGATGTTCGCCCGCCTGATCGAGCACGGCGGCGGCCCCGCGTACCCCGTCTCGCGGCTCCACCACAACCTCGGCCGGTTCCTCAAGACCGTGTCCACGACGCCCGGTTCCTTCGCCTGCACCCTCCTGGGCGAGGAGATCCTCGACTACATGCAGCGGCTGACCTTCCCGGACGAGCGCATACAGCCCCTCGTACGGGGCGTCACCCGCATCCACGTCGTCGAGGAGGCCCGGCACGTGCGGTACGCGCGGGAGGAGCTGCGCCGCCAGATGGTGAACTGCCCGCGCTGGGAGGCCCATCTGACCCGGGTCAGCTGCGGCGAGGCGGCCCGCGTCTTCTCCCGGGCCTTCATCAACCCCGCCGTGTACACCAACGTGGGGCTCGACCGCCGCGAGGCCGTCGCCCAGGTGAGGGCGAGCGGTCACCGCCGCGAGGTGATGCGGGCGGGGGCGAAGCGGCTCACCGACTTCCTCGGCGAGGTCGGGCTGCTGGAGGGAGCCGGCGGACGGCTGTGGCGCAGCTCGGGGCTGCTCGCCTGATCCACCGCCCGGGCCCGGGGTCCGTCCCGTTACGCTGCCTGGCATGACCGGCACCGGCAGCGGAACCGCCTCCTACCGCAGGCTCGGCGTCGCCGAGCGCCGCGCGCAGCTGCTCACCGCCGCGCTCGGCCTCTTCGCGCACCGTGCGCCCGAGGAGGTGTCGCTGGACGATGTCGCCGCCGCGGCGGACGTCTCGCGGCCGCTCGTCTACCGCTACTTCCCCGGTGGCAAGGCCCAGTTGTACGAGGCCGCCCTGCGCAGTGCCGCCGACGACCTCGAACTGTGCTTCGCCGAGCCGCAGACCGGCACCCTCACCGGCCGCCTGGCGGCGGTGCTGGACCGCTACCTCGCCTTCGTCGACGAGCACGACACCGGGTTCAGCGCCCTGCTCCAGGGCGGCAGCGTGGTCGAGACCTCCCGGACCGGCGCCATAGTGGACCGGGTGCGCCGGGCCGCGGCGGCGCAGATCCTCGCCCACCTCCAGGTCCCGGAGCCCGGGGTGCGGCTGCGCATGATGGTGCGCAGCTGGATCACAGCGGTCGAAGGCGCCTCGCTGACCTGGCTGGACGAGCAGAAGCAGCCCCCGCAGGCCGAGCTGCGGGACTGGCTGGTGGACCACTTCGTGGCGCTGCTCGTCACGACCGCCGCGAGCGACGAGCAGACCGACCGGGTGGCCCGCGCGGCCCTGGCCACGGAGCCCGCCGACGGCCCGGTGGCACGCCTGGCGCGCCGCGTACTCCCCGTCTTCGCCGAGGCGGGGCACCTGGGGGACCTGGGGGACCACCCCCTCGTTCCGCATCAGGACGGACCCTGACCGACACTGGTCGGGTGAGAAGCGAGGACGTGCCCTTCGTGGGCGGACCCCTGGACGGGCGGGTGCTGCCCGTGCTGCTGGGTGCCACCGGACAGCCGCCGAAGACCTACGAGGTCCCGGTGCCGGACGCGGACGGCGGGCCGCCGACCGTGTACGTCTACCGGCGGGCCACCGGGGGCACGACGCGCCGGCTGGGGCTGCCGAGGGGCTGGAAGTACGAGTACGACCCCGAGGGCAAGCCCGGCAGCGGCCTGCGGTGGCCGTGGTCACGGCAGTCACGGCAATCGCGTCCGCACGGCTGAGCGGAAGATCGGCGGATCGGGCGGTTTCGCCCGCCCGGCCGTCATAAGTAGTACCGCGCCGGACACGATCCTTCCGAGGCCCGATCATGCCCCGGAGGTGAGCCCGTGTCGGGACGGTTCGCGCGGTGCGTCTGCGCCCTGGCGCTCGTCGCCGCTGCCGCCACCGCGGCACCGGTGCCGGCCGCCTCCGCGGACCCGCCGGACCGGCAGGTCGCCGGGCTGCTCGAGCGGCTGCGCTCGCTCTACCGCAAGACGGAGGCGGCCACCGAGGCGTACAACGCGGCCGACGAGAGACTGCGCCGCCAGCGCGCCGTCGTCGGCAGGGCCGACGAGGCGCTGGCCCGGGCCCGCCTCTCGCTGGCGGGCAGCCATGAGGCGGCGGGCGAGCTCGCGCGGGAGCAGTACCGGGGCGCGTTCTCCCTGCTCTCCCCCACCGTGGTCTTCCTGCTCGGCGGCGACGCCCGGGTGGCACAGGACCAGGAGCGCGTGTACCGGCGGGCCGCCGGGCTCCGGGCCGCCGCGATCCACGGGCTCACCGACGGCGAGCGGCATACGGCCGTACTCGCCCGGCAGGCGCGGGACGCCCTCGACACCCAGCAGGCCCTCGCCGCCGCGCAGCGCAAGCAGCGGGACGCGGTGCGCGGGCAGCTGTCCGAGGTCAACCGGCTGCTCGCCTCGCTCAGCGGCGCACAGCTCGCCGAACTCCGGCGCGCGGACCAGAAGGACACGGGCGACGCCCAGCGCAAGCTGCTCGCCTCGGGCGTGCTGGGCGGTGCCGCGCCGCCGGCGTCCGACGGCGGCGGCAAGGCCCTGGACTTCGCCTACCGGCAGCTCGGCAAGCCCTATGTGTGGGGTGCGGAGGGGCCCGACTCCTTCGACTGCTCCGGGCTCACCTCCCAGGCGTGGGCCCACGCGGGGAAGCCGATCCCGCGCACCAGCCAGGAACAGTGGCAGCGACTGCCGCACGTGCCGCTCGACCAGCTGCGGCCCGGCGACCTGATCGTCTACTTCGGGGACGCGACCCACGTCGGGCTCTACCTCGGGGACGGGCTCGTGGTGCACGCGCCCCACCCGGGCGGGTTCGTGGAGGTCTCCCCGATCGCCGCGAACCCGGTCCTGGGCGCGGTACGCCCCGATTCCGCGGAGGACGAGGACTAGGAAGAAGCGGCAGCCACTCGCCTCACATACGCATCCGTCTTCGCCGGGTCGAAGAAGTAGTGCTCGAAGTCCGACGGGTCGTCGAAGCCGTTGGCGAAGCGGTCGGCGATCGGCTGCAGGCCGGCCGCCGCGCCGATGAGCCGCCGGACATGCCCGGGCGGCGGCGCGAGCATCGCGTTCGTCCACCTCGTGGCGTGCCGCGCGACGGCCCAGTAGCGGTCGAAGGCCGACCGCATCCACGCGGCGTCGAACGGCTCCTCGCCGCGCTCGACGATGGAGTCCAGGTACGAAGCCGCGCACTTGGCCGCCGAGTTGGCGCCCTGGGCGGTGACCGGATCGTTGACGACGACGGCGTCCGCGACGCCGAGGACGAGACCGCCGGACGGCAGCCGGCCGACGGGCTCGCGCACGGTGGGCGTGTAGCGGCCGGCCAACGTGGCGTTCGCGTCGGTGAGTTCGACCTGCGTGGCGCGCCCGTACTCCCACGGCGTGAACCGTTCCAGCAGCTCCAGGATCCTGGCCAGGTGTTCGCCGGGACCGCGGACGTCCCGGAAGGTGTCGAGCGGCCCGCCGGGCAGGCCTTCCCAGAAGAGGATGTCGGCCCGGCCCGAGGTGGTGAGCGTGGGGATGACCAGCAACTCGCCCACGCCGGGGACGATGTTGCAGCGGACCGCGTCGTACTCCGGGTGCTCGGGGCGGGGGCCCAGGCCGTGGACGTAGGCGAGCGCGAGGCAGCGCTGCGGGCTGGTGTACGGCGAGCGCGCGGCGTCGCGGCCGAAGACGGACACCAGCTCGCCCTTGCCCGCGGCGACCAGCACCAGGTCGTAGCGGGGCGCGAGATGGTCGAGGTCCGAGACCGCGGCGGCGTGGACGACCAGCCGGCCTCCGCGCGCGGCGAAGGTGTCGAGCCAGCCGGCCATCTTCAGCCGCTGGTCCACGGACTGCGCGTAGCCGTCGAGGCGGCCCACCCAGTCGACGATGCGCCGCACACCCCGGCCCGGCGCGTCGGCGGGCGCGGCCACCGACAGGCCGAGGCCCTCGGCGCGCGGGGCGCGGTCCTCCCAGAAGTTGAGGCCGAGTTCACGCTCGTGGCGCAGCGCGCCGGCGAACATGACCTGGGTGGAGGTGACTCGTCCGCGCCGCGTCTCGTCGGCCGTGCGGGGCGACATCACGGTCACGTCGTACCCCCGGGCCTGGAGGCCGAGGGCGAGCTGGAGGCCGGACTGGCCGGCGCCGACTATGAGAATCCGTCGCACTGTGGGAATCCGTCGCATCGCCGTGCTTCGGGGGTGATGTCCAGGGCCCGGCCCACGAGGGTGAGCAGGGACTCGACGACCGTGATCCGCTTGCGGGCGTCCATGACCAGCACCGGCACCTCCTCGGTCAGCGAGAGCGCCTCGCGCACCTCCTCCGCCTCGTAACGGGCCGTTCCCTCGAAGTGGTTGACGGCGATGATGTACGGCATCCCGCTGCTCTCGAAGTAGTCGAGCGCCGGGAAGCAGTCCTCCAGCCGCCGGGTGTCGACCATGACCACCGCGCCGATCGCGCCCCGCACCAGGTCGTCCCACATGAACCAGAACCGTTTCTGGCCGGGGGTGCCGAACAGGTAGAGCACCAGGTCGGGTTCGAGGGTGATGCGCCCGAAGTCCATGGCGACGGTGGTGGTTTCCTTCTCCGGGACCTCGACGGCGTTGTCCACGGCCTGGCCGGCGACCGTCATCACGGCTTCCGTGCGCAGCGGGGTGATCTCGGAGACCGAGCCGACGAACGTCGTCTTGCCGACGCCGAAGCCGCCCGCGACCACGATCTTCGTGGCGGAGGGGGCCCGGGTCCGGTCGGTCTGCCAGCTCTGCGCCTCGTCCGGGCCGGCCGGGTGTCCCGCTATCGTCTCAGAGCCTGCGAAGTCCACACTGCACCCTTTCGAGAAGCGCACGGTCGGGCCGTCCGGTGCCGTGACCGGTGCCGTAGACGCGGATTCGTCCCTGGTCGGCCAAGTCGCCGATCAGGACGCGCACGACGCCCAGCGGCATCTTCAGCAGCGCGGACACCTCGGCGACCGAGCGCAGCCTGCGGCACAGCCCCACGATGGCGCGCGCCTCGGGCAGCACCTTCGGCGCCGGCCCGCCGGGGGCCGGTGCGGCTTCCGCTTCGCCGGAGCCGTCGAGCGACCCGACGAAGCTCTCGACGAGCAGGAGGTGCCCGCACTGGGTGCGACCGCCGGTGAGCGAGTACGGGCGTACCCGCGCGCTTCCCCGGCCGCGGTCGAACAGCACGCGGCTCATCTGACCGCCTCCACCGACTGCCGCAGCTCTCTGCGGAGTTCGGGGGTCAGTACGTGTCCGGCCCGGCCCACGAAGAGCGCCATGTGGTAGGCGACGACGGTCATGTCGCAGTCGGGGGCGGCGTGGACGCCCAGCAGCGAGCCGTCGCTGATGGTCATGACGAACAGGCTTCCCTCCTCCATGGCGACCATCGTCTGCTTGACCGTGCCCCCGTCCATCAGGGCCGCGGCGCCGGTGGTCAGGCTGCCGAGCCCGGCGACGATGGTGGCGAGGTCGGCGGTCGAGTTCCGCGGCCCCTCCTGCTGCGGGTGGTCCCCGCCACGGGTGACGTGCCCGGGGTCGGAGGAGAGCAGCAGCAGGCCGTCGGAGGAGACCACGGCGACCGACCTGACTCCGGGCACCTCGTCGACCACGTCCGTCAGCAGCCAGTGCAGATTGCGGGCCTCATGGCTCAGCCCGTACCCGGCCCCCTCCGCGGGGCCGGGGGTGCCGATGGGGGTGACGGGGGTCGCCCCCCGGGAAATTGCAGTCAACCGCGTGCCTCCTCGACATTGCCACCCTCGTCCAGCGCCCCCGCTCGGCGCTGATCACTGCCACTGTCACATCCGGTCAACTCCGCCTCCACGTCGCGCCGTCCGTCGCGCGCTCCCTGCTGGAACCCGGCGAGCTTGCGCCGCAACGCGTCCGCGTCCACGCCCTTGCGCACGCTCCGCTCGGGGGGCTTCTGTGCGAGCGGCCGCGGGGTGGGGGTCCGCTTGGGCAGGCCCGTGCCGGTGACGCCGCCGGGCCGCGCAGGCCGCGGCGCGGGCTGCGGGGACTGCGGGGGCGACCCGGGACGCGGCGCGGGCGCGGGGCGCTCGGACGCGGGGTGCTGCGGTGCGGGGTGCTGCGGTACCGGGTGCTCCGGTGCGGGGCGCTGCGATGCCGGGCTCTCGGGCACAGGACGCTCCGGTGCGGGGTGCTCGGACGCGGGGCGTTCCGGTGCCGGACGCGCGGGTGCCGGGCGCTGCGATGCCGGGCGCTCCGGCGCGGGGCTCGGCGCCTTCGCGGGCGCCTGGCGGCGCGGGGCCGGGGGGCGGGCGTGGCGGCCCAGCGGGGGCCGCATCTCGGACGGCAGGATCAGCTCGATGGTCGGGTCGTCCTGCTGCACGCCGGGCGGTGCGGGCCGGGGGCCGACGCTGGACGTACGGCGCGCACGCCCTTGCAGTACGTGCGAGTTGGACTCGGCGACCGCCCCCGGGAACCGGGCGGGCGGTACGGTCCCGCCCGCCTCGGGCGGGGCGGACGAGGGAGCGGCGGCGGCCGGGGGCTCGGCGGGCAGCAGACGGGCGGGCAGCACCACGACGGCCGTGATCCCGCCGGGCCGCTGCTCGCGCAGCTGGACGCGCACCCCGTGCCGGGCCGCCAGCCGCGCCACCACGTACAGCCCGAGCCCCATCACGGCGTCGTCACCGGGCTCCTCCCGCCCCACCACACCCCTCTTCGGCTCCGGGTCCTCCTGCGCCAGCAGGGAGTTGAGCTCGTCGAGGCGGTCGGGGGCCATGCCGATGCCCTCGTCCTGGACGGAGAGCATCACGTCGCCGTTCTCCAGCAGCCAGCCGGAGACCTGCACCTGCACGTCGGGCGGCGAGAACACGGTCGCGTTCTCGAGCAGTTCGGCCACCAGGTGGCTGACGTCGTCCGCCGCGAACCCGGCGACCTGCGCGCGGGCGGGCAGCGAGTGGATGCGCACCCGCTCGTAGCGGTCGATCTCGCTGACGGCCGCGCGCAGGACGTCGAGCAGGGAGACGGGCCCCACATGCCCGCCGCCCGCCTCCGCCCCCGCGAGGACCAGGAGGTTCTCGCTGTGGCGGCGCATCCGGGTGGCCAAGTGGTCGAGCTTGAAAAGCACTTCGAGGCGGTCGGGGTCGGCCTCGTGGGCCTCCAGGGCCTCGATGACGGTCAGCTGCCGCTCGACCAGTCCGAGGGTGCGCAGCGAGAGGCTGGCGCAGGTGGTGTGCGCCTGGCCGGTGAGCCCGGCCAGGCGTGCGCTGAGCTCCTGGTCGCGGACGCGCAGCGCGTCGCGCTCGTCGGCGAGGTCCTGGCGTGCGCCGTCGAGGCGGGTGCGCTCGCCCTCGAGGAGCGCGATGCGCTCCCGCTGGCGGACGACCGTGCCGTGCAACACATTGACGGACCGGGCGACTTCGGCGAACTCGTCGTCGCGCCCCTTGAACGACACCGGGTCCCGCGACACCGGATCCGCGCAGACCCGGCGGGCGCCGAGCCGCAGGGCGGCGAGCGGGCGGGTCATGGAGCGGGCGGACTGGATCCCGGCCGCCAGGGCGACGAGGAAGCAGAGCACGGCGAGCGCGCAGCGCGCCTCGAGCGCGGTGACGTCCCGGTCGCGGACCCGCGCCAGGTGCGCGGACTCGGCGGTGGCGAGGGCGGATTCGACGCCGCGCATCAGGTCGAGCCGGGCGGTGAGCGCCTTGCGGACGGACTCGGCGTCCGTGGCGCCTTGGCCTTGCGGCTGGCGTGCCGTGATTCGCACCAACTGGGCGTCGGCCGCGGTGACATCGGGACCGGTGACCGTACTCGCGTAGGCGTCGCGGGCCTTGGCCGGTGCCAGCTGGGCGAAGTCGGCGAGCGCCGCCTGTTCCCGGAAGGCCGTCTGCTGGGCGGCGGCGTCGAGTTCGGGCCGCGTGCCGTGGGCGGCGAGCGCGCCGAGGTACAGGCCGCGGGTCGCGGACGCCTCCTCCACGGCGCGGCCGAGCAGCGCCACGGCGGCGGCGTCGGCCGCGCCCGCCCGCGGCGACAGCCGTAGGGCGAGGGTGCCGGCCACGCCGTGCAGTGCCTGGACGGTGGCGGTGTAGACGGTGAACACGGCGAGCGGCTCGCCGGGCCCGGCCAGCGCCCTGCGCCGCGCCTCGGCGAGGCCGTCGAGCTTGACGCGCACGGCGGCGGGGAGGGAGGCGCGGGTGGCCGGGGCGGCGGTGAACGCCCGCAGCTTGCGGTCCACTTGGGCGCGTCGCATCGTGAGCTCGGCAGGGACGCTGCCGCGTCCGGCCGCCACGTACTCCGTCATCGCGTCGCGCTCGTCGGAGAGCGTGTGGGCGAGGGAGACCGCGCCTGCGGCGGTCTTCGCGAACGGCATGAGCCGCTCGGAGTCGTTGACGTCGCGTACGGCGTCGGCGAGGCCGAGCGCTCCGGCGCCGAGCACCGTGAGCGAGACGACGGCCACGGCGGCGATGAGCCGGTTGCGTACGCGAGCGGTGCGCTCCGGCACTCCCGCCGCCTGCTGCTCGCGCTGCCCGCCCCGAAGCCGCTTCTTCCGCACCGGTGCTCACCATTCTCGTCCGTACCCACCCCTGGTGCCGATGTGACCTTTTCAGCACCTCTGCGCGGCGTTCGCGCTTCGTTCGCCGGGCCACTCGAAGGAGTGGCCCGGCGGCGTGGAATGACCCACCGGCGACCGCCACCAGGTAAACCGCCGGGCCCGCCGGAAGGATGCGCGCCAACACGCTCTGAAATCAGGGTTCGTGCACACTGGCCCCATGCGCATCGAACTCTCCACGCTGGCGGGCGATCCCGAACGGCCCAACGAGGACTTCGTGTCGGCGGTCCTGCCCACTTCGGGGCAGGGTGGCGCGATCGTGCTGCTGGACGGCGTGACGCCGCCGCCTTCCGGCGGCACCGGCTGTACGCACGACGTTCCCTGGTT
Source organism: Streptomyces sp. SX-6 (assembly GCF_059089585.1). NCBI lineage: Bacteria > Bacillati > Actinomycetota > Actinomycetes > Kitasatosporales > Streptomycetaceae > Streptomyces > Streptomyces sp. SX-6. Next base: position 190,930 of record NZ_JBTHHU010000005.1, read on the forward strand.
CACGGCGCGGCTCGGCGGTGCGCTCGTCGAACTGTGCGCGGCGCGGCAGGACATGACGCTGCGGGAGTGCCTGTCCGACGCAATCGCCCGTACGGCTCGCGGCCACGCCGCGACGTGTGACCTTGCTCACCGCCGCACGCCGCAGGCGACCGTCGTCCTCGCCCGCTGGGACGCGGAGCGGGTGGAGTATCTGGTGCTGTCCGACTCCGTGCTGTTGCTCGCGGGTGCGGCGGGTGCGGGTGGGGTGACGACGCCCGTGCTCGACGACCGCATCGGGCGGCTGGCCGCGCTGGGGCCCGTGACGGACGCCCAGCGCAATGCGGAGGGCGGCTTCTTCACGGCCGCCGCGGATCCGTCCGTCGCGCGGCACGCGGTCGTCGGCGCGGTGCCGCGCGGGGACGTGCGGGCGCTGGCCGCGCTCAGCGATGGGGCTTCGCGGTGGGTGGAGGTGTTCGGGGAGGGCGACTGGACGGAGTGCGTGGCCCTTCTGGCGAAGGGGGGCCCGGATGGGCTGATCGACCGCGTGCGGGTCGCCGAGGCGGCGGATCCGGGGCGGGTTGCCTTCCGCCGGGGGAAGACGCGTGACGATGCGGCGGTGGTGTACGTGGAGCTGTGAGGGGGAGGGTGCCCCGGTCCCGCCCTTCCACCGTTCCCCGGGGCTTCGCCCCCGGACCCCGCTTCGGGGGCTACGCCCCCGGGCCCCCGAAACCGCGCTCCGCGCGGTTGTCCTCAAACGCCGGACGGGCTGACTTTTAGCCCGTCCGGCGATTGAGGACGAGCGGCGAAGCCGCGACAAGCGGGGTCCGGGGGCGGAGTCCCGGGAAACGGTGAAAGGGTGGGGCCGGGGCGACCTCCCTACGGGCGGGCGGCCGACACGTTCAGGCGGTGCAGCAGCCGCGCGAGCTCCGCGATTTCCCCGCGGTCCCAGTCCGCGAGCTTGCGGACGTACTGCGCGCGCCGCGCATCCCGCACGCGCGTGAAGCGCACACGCCCTTCATCCGTGAGCTCGACCAGCGAGGCGCGACCGTCCGCGGGATCGGGCGTGCGGGCCACCAGGCCCAGCTCGCCCAGCGCCCGCAACTGCCGGCTCATCGTCGCCTTGCCCACCCCGAAGTAGCACGCAAGGTCCGTCGCCCGCTGCGCGCCCACGTCCTCGAGCCGCACGAGCAGACCGTACGCGGCCGCCTCCAGCTCTGGATGGACCTCACGCGCCATCTCGCCGGACGACGCACGCGCTCGCCGCAGGAACACCGCCAGCTCGCGCTCAAGGGCCAGGAACTCGTTGCCCGCCCCGGACGGCGGAGTGCTCTTCTGCTGCACGTGGGCCCTCTTCTGCTGTCCCGCTGCCAAAACTTCCCCGCCAGTATTTCTCACGTCAAGGCCAGGAACAGCACCGCACACGGGTATTCCGGGTATTCATGTCATGACCACGCCATTGGCCCGACCTCCTCCCCCACCGAACCGGAGGCACTCCATGCGCGCGTACCGCTTACTGCCCGTCCTCTTACTGCCCCTCCTCCTCGCCCTCTCCACCACCGCCCGGGCAGGGGACAACTTCCACCCCGGCCACGACTGGATGGGGTCCACCGTCCGTGCCCACGAGGGCGGCGGCCACGGCGGCCGGCCCGGCAACCCGGTCGCGGCCTCCGTCGAGGGCGTGGACGTCAGCAGCCACAACGGCAACGTCCCCTGGTCGGACCTGTGGGACTCCGGCGCCCGGTTCGCCTGGGTCAAGGCCACCGAGGGCACGAGCTACACCAACCCGTACTTCACCCAGCAGTACGACGGCTCGTACGGCACCGGCATGATCCGCGGCGCGTACCACTTCGCCCTGCCGGACAACTCGAGCGGATCGGACCAGGCGAACTGGTTCGTCGCGCACGGCGGCGGCTGGTCCGCCGACGGCAGGACGCTGCCCGGCGTGCTGGATCTGGAGTACAACCCCTACGGGGACACCTGCTACGGCATGAGCGCCGACGACCTGACCGACTGGGTCGCGGACTTCTTCGCCACGTACCGCAAGCTCACCGGCCGGGACGCGGTCATCTACACGACCACCGACTGGTGGAAGAAGTGCACCGGCAACAACGCCGGCTTCGGCTCGGCCAACCCGCTGTGGATCCCGCGCTACGGCTCCTCGCCCGGCCCGCTCCCGGCGGGCTGGCGGTTCCACACCGTGTGGCAGTACACGGACACCGGCCCGGTGGTCGGCGACCGCGACCGCTTCAACGGCTCGTACGCCCGCCTCAAGGCACTCGCGCACGGATGACGACTGTGCCCCGGCGCGCAGCATCGGCGCGCCGGGGCACATCAACAGATCACAGATCAGCCGCAGTTGCCCGCCGGGCGGGTACGGGTCACCAGGTCGCTGTAACCGGTCGTGCTGTCGATCCACACCACCTGCCGGCCGCTCACGGCCGCCGCGGAGAGCTGCTCACCGCGGTTGCAGGAGACCCGGCCGAGACGGGAGCCGTCCACGCTGAACTGCCACAGCTTGGCCATCGACTCGTTGCGGTAGGTCACGTCCGGCACCTCGGAGGTGACCGTCACGGCGTCCTCGGTCGCGGTGAGGTCGAAGGGGTGCAGCGCGGCGGCGCGCGTGTCCTTGCCGAGGTCCACCGCGTCCGTGCCGTCGAGGTTCGCGCGGCGGACGGCCATCGTGCCCTTGTCGTCCTTGTCGGCCAGCCAGAAGACGTACTTGTGGCCGATGCCGGTCTGGCCGATGCCCGAAGGCGTGCCGACCTGGGCCATCAGCGTCTTCTTGCCCGTCTTCAGGTCCAGGACCTCGGTGCCGAAGCGGTAGCCGTCGCCCTCGGGGTAGGACTTGGCGTACGCGATCCGCTCACCGCTCAGCGACGGCAGCGCGGAGGACTGCTCGTCGCGCCCGCCGTCCACGAAGGTCGGGGCCTTGTCGCCCGTGCGCAGGTACGCCACGTGCCGTCCGCCGAAGGGCTCCGACACCTCGAAGACGACCGCCCGGTCCGACACCCGCACCTTGGTGATGCCCGCCGTCGACGAGTACAGCTTCTTGATCGGCCCGCCCGCGAGCGGCCGCGACAGGACGTCGATGCCCTTGGCGTCGTACGCGATCCACACCACGGTCTTGCCGTCGGTCGCCGGATTCACGTGGTAGCGGCCGTCGTTGGGGCTGATGAGCTTGGGCGTGCCGGTGCCGTTGGTGTGGCCCGCCCAGACCGAGTACGCCTCGGTGCCGTCGTCGTTCGACTTGGCCGCGGCCCACCAGCCGCCGCCCGCGCCGACGGCCGAGTCGGTGGTGTTGAGGCGGCCGAGCAGCTGGTCGGAGTCCACTCCGAGGGCGAGCTCCCAGTCCGGCACGATGCCATGGGCGTTGAAGTCGCGCTTGACGGCGTTCTGCGCCCGCGCCGAGACCCTGAGGTCGGCCGCCGCGGCGATGACCGCGTTACGGCCCTCGGTGAAGCCGTCCAGCGGGGTCATGTACTGCGTCAGCGCCTTGTAGACGATCTTGTCGGCGAGCGTGGGGCCCAGGTCCTTGCGCATGTCCCACAACGCACCGGAGAAGATCGTGGAGTTGAGGTGGACACCGCCGTTGTCCGTGCCGAAGCCCACGCCGAGGAAGCTCTTGGACGTCGTCCTGCCGTCGTTCAGGTCGCGGAAGGCGCACTCGCGCGCGGACTTCGTCCGGCACAGCGCGCCGCCCAGCAGCCCGGAGTCCGGGTCGTCCATGGAGATGCCGTGGGCGTTCACCCTGATCGCGCTGCCGAAGTAGTCGGCGAGCGCCTCGTTCAGCGCGCCGGACTGGCCCGCGTAGACGAGGTTCGCGGAGTTCTCGACCACGCCGTGCGTCATCTCGTGGCCCACGACGTCGAGGGCGGCGGACAGCGTGCGGTACTCCTTGTCGCCCCCGCCGTACACCATCTTGGTGCCGTCCCAGAAGGCGTTGACGTACGGCATCCCGAAGTCGCTCACGCCGACGAGGGAGTTGATGGTCATGCCGTGGCCGTCGAGGCTGTCCCGCTGGTGCATGGTCTTGTAGTAGTCGTAGACCTGCCCCGCCGCCCAGTGCGCGTCGACCGCGCCCGACTCGGTGGCGTCCTTGCCGAACGCGGGCGTCTTCGAGCCGAACTCCTTGATACCGTCCGGCCAGCGTCCGGACACATCGCTGACGGTCTTGCTGCGCGCGTCCCACGTGGCGATCAGGTTCTTCGAGGTGGCCGCCATGTGCGCGTGATCGCGCATGACGTACTCGCCCCGCGACGCGTCCAGCTCCAGGCCGAGGCCGACCGTCTGCCCGTCGTACTTCACGCCGGAGCCCGTGACGCCGGGGGTGTCACCGGCCGCCGCGGCTGCCGGAGCACTCTGCCCGCCCGTACGGGCAGCGCCCGACGGCGCGTTGGACGGCCCGGCGAACGTCTTGATACCGCTGTACTGCAGCACCGGGAAGCCGGCCCGGGCGTCGACGTACACCTCGCGCAGCACCGGCGCGCCGGTGGCCGGGTCCGTGCCGCGTACGGTCACGTGGTGCGTGAGCACGCCCGCACCCCGGGGCAGGACCACCAGGCCGCGCGCGGTGCCGGTGAGCGCCTTGGCCGCCGCGGTCTTCGACCCCTTGGACGGGACGACGTCCTTCTTGCCCAGCGTCGCGCCGCCCAGCTGCGCCGCCGTGGCGGCGACCGCCCGGCGAACGGCCGTGGCCTCGCTGACATCGGCCTTGATGTCGGCCTTCAGGGCGGTGAAGTAGCGGCCGGACGTGCCGGTGACGACCCGCTTGCCGTCCTTCTTCTCCATCCGCACGACGTACTGGCCGCCGAGGACGTCGACACCGCGGTACTTCTGCTGGAGCCGGACGGTCTCCGTGTCGCCGACGGCCAGCGTCTGCACGGGCTTCAGGTCGCGGCCCGGGTTCGCGATGCGGTAGCGGCTCTCCTTGTCCGCCAGGTGCCCGCGCGCCGCGTCGGCCGCGCTCCCCCCGGCTGTCACCGACTCGCGAATCCCGCCGACCAGGGCGGGGGTTGCCGTTCCCTTCCCCGGGATCACCTCCACAGGTCCCGGGGCGGATGCGGCGGGCGCCGCCGGAGCGACACCGACGACGAGTGCGGCGGCGCCGAGAAGCGCCGCCGCACCGGTTATCCCGCTCTGTGCTCTGGACTTACGCAAGGCATCCCCTTCATGGCACTGACACGCCTGAATCCGGAAGAGTTTTGGGCAGAGCAATGCAAGCGGTGATGTGTTAACTACTCAACGGTGCCAAGGAGTCGACAGTCGACTTTCAGCCGCCTCAGCCGCCGAAGACCTCGACCAGCCGCGAGAAGCTGTCGCTCCCCCGCCCCGCGTCGATCGCCCGGCGGGCGGCCGCATGCGCCGCCCTGAGCATGCCCGCGTCGATGCCGCGCGCCTCGGCGGCGTGGACGATGTGCTCGATGCCCGCCGCGGCGGAGAGGATCGCGGACTGGTCGCCCGGGTGGCTGCCCTCGTCCACCTGCTTCGCGTAGGCCGGGATGATGCCGGACATCAGGCCCACGATCCCCTGGGCGTACGGCGCGAGTTCGGCGGCCGTGACGTTCTCCGCGCGGGCCATGGCCAGCGCGTGGACGTAGCCGCTCATCGTCGTCCAGAAGAGGTCGAGCAGCGCCACGTCGTACGCCGCCGCCCGGCCCGGGTCCGTGCCGAGGTGGTCGGCGGTGCCGCCCAGGTGTGCGAGCGTCGGGCGGTGCGTCTCGTAGAGGTCCTTCGGTCCGCTGTAGAGGACGACGGCCGCGTCCGTGCCGATGGTCGGGGTCGGGGTCATGATCGAACCGTCGAGGTAGCCGATGCCGTGCCCGGCGGCCCACTCCGCCGCCTCCCGGGCGCGCTGCGGCGAGTCGGCGGTGAGGTTCACCACCGTCCGGCCGCGCAGGGCACCTTCGGCCAGGGGGTCGAGGATCGCGTGCACGGCGTCGTAGTCGATCACGCACACGATCACCAATGGGCTTGCCAGTACGGCCTCCTCCGCCGTCCCCGCGAGGACCGCGCCCCGCTCGACCAGTTCGTCCGCCTTTCCCGCCGAGCGGTTCCACACGGTGGTGGGGTGACCCGCCGCGAGCAGCGCACCGGCCAGCGCCCGGCCCATGGGCCCGAGCCCGAGGACCGTCACCGGTGCGCGATCAATTTCATTGCCGTTCCCGTTGTTGATCGTCATGCTGGCGAAGCTAAACCTTCACGTCGGCGTGAAGGTCAACCGCTCGTGATCGGGGTCACCTTGCGCATCGGAGAACTGTCCCGCCGTACCGGCATCAGCCAACGCGCCCTGCGCTACTACGAGGAACAGGGGCTCCTCAAGCCCGAGCGCCTGACCAGCGGTTACCGCGAATACAGCGAGTCCGACATACGCACCGTGCGCAACGTCCGCACCCTGCTCACCGCCGGCCTGGGCACCACGGTCATCGCCGAGGTGCTGCCCTGCACGACCGACGAGGACGGACTGGTGCTGGCCCCCTGCTCGGAGCTGACCGAAGGCGTGCTCAAGGAACGGGACCGCATCAGCGGTTCCATCCGCGAACTCCAGGACGCGCTCGGTCTGTTGCAGGACCTCATCGACCGGTCCGCCGAGCGGGCCGCCACCGCGGAGGTGGTCCCGTGCTGAGCACCCTCGCCGCCTTCCTGGGCGCCTGCCTCGTGATAGCCGCCTCGCCCGGGCCCGGCACCATGCTCATCATCCGCCAGTCACTGCGCAGCAAGCGCGCCGGTTTCCTCACCGTCCTGGGCAACGAGAGCGGCGTTTTCATCTGGGGCATCGCCGCCGCCCTCGGCCTCACCGCCCTGCTCCAGGCCTCCCAACTGGCGTACGACATCATGCGGATCACCGGCGCCGCGGTCCTGGTCTTCCTCGGCGCCAAGACCCTCTGGGACACCCGGCGCGCCAAGACCGAACCGGAATCGCAGAACGGGAACGGGACCGAGCCGGAGCGCTCGGGGTGGAGCTTCTACCGCGCGGGCCTGCTGTCGAACCTCGCCAACCCCAAGGCGGCGGTGTTCGCGATGTCCTTCCTCCCCCAGTTCGTACCCGAGGGTGCCCCTCACCTGGCCACGATGACCGGCCTGGCGGCGATATGGGCACTGTTCGAGGTGGGCTACTACGGGCTGTACGTATGGTTCGTGGCCCGGCTGCGGAAGGTCATCTCCCGGAGCTCGGTGCGCAGGCGCCTCGAGCAGATCTCCGGCGGAGTGCTGCTGGCCCTCGGGGTGCGCATGGCCGTGGAGGGCTGAGGCGGCATGTCACATCTGCGGGCCCTGCCCTGTCCCACCTGATGACGGCACCACCACCGACCAGGAGACAGGACCATGGCCCGCATTTCGCTCAACCCCCCGCGCACTCTGCTCTACCGCTTTGCCGAGCGGTACTCGAAGCGCAACTACGGCGGCAAGGTCATCGACCCGCTCAAGGCGTTCGGGCACAATCCCAGGTTCATGCTCGCGGACTCGGTCTTCGAGCTGAGCCTGGCGAAGTGCAGGAGTCTCGACAAGGGGCTCAAGCACCTTGCGGTGATGGCCTCCTCGGTGAGGATCGGCTGCTCGTGGTGCATCGACTTCGGCCACTGGGAGGCGAACGAGCTCGGCCTCTCGCTCGAGAAGATCCGCAAGGTGCCGGCGTGGCGCGACGAGCCCGAGGCCTTCACCGAGCTCGAGCGGCTCGTCCTCGAGTACTCCGAGGCCATGACCGAGACCCCGCCGGCCGTCACGGACGAGCTCGCGTCGCAGCTCGTCCGCCGGCTCGGCGAGCCCGCGTTCGTCGAACTGACCGGGATGGTCGCGGTCGAGAACCTGCGCTCGCGCATGAACCACGCCTTCGGCCTGACCGGCCAGGGGTTCTCCGACCACTGTGCCGTACCGTCGGCGGTATGACGGAGCACCTCGGGGACAGAACAGACACCGCCACTGACATCTTCGAAACGCATCGGCGCATGCTGTTCGGCATCGCCTACCGCATGCTGGGCAGCGTCGCCGATGCCGAGGACATCCTCCAGGACGCCTGGCTGAAATGGAGCACGGCCGCCACCGGCACCGTCACCAGCCCCCGCGCGTACCTCGCCCGTACCGTCACCAACCTCTCGCTGAACCGCCTCGGTTCGGCCGCCGTGCAGCGCGAGTCGTACGTCGGCCCCTGGCTCCCCGAGCCCCTGCTGACCATGCCGGACGCCACGGAAGGTGCGGAGTTGGCCGAATCCGTCTCGCTCGCGATGCTCGTCGTCCTGGAGAGCCTGTCCCCGCTGGAGCGGGCGGTCTTCGTGCTCAAGGAGGTGTTCGGCTTCTCGTACCAGGAGATCGCCGAGGCCCTCGGCCGCACGGAGGTGTCCGTACGCCAGACCGGCCACCGCGCCCGGTCCCATGTCCAGGCCCGCCGGCCCCGCTTCGACGCTGACGCCGAGACGCGCAAGCAGGTCACCGATGAGTTCATGACGGCCTGCCTGGGCGGCGACCTCAACCACATGATGGAGCTCCTCGCCCCCGACGTCACCGCCTGGACCGACGGCGGCGGCAAGCTCCGCGCCGCCCTGCGCCCGCTCCACGGCGCGGACAAGGTGGCCCGGTTCGCCCTGGGAGTCCTGGCCAAGGACCCGTCGCTGCCCGCGATGGAGATCCGTCCGGTGGAGGTCAACGGCGCACCGGGCATGCTGTTCCTCAGGGACAGCGGGGAAGTGGACTCTGTGGTCTGCTTCGACGTCGCCGACGGCCGCATCGCGGCGGTACGAGTCATCCGCAACCCGGACAAGTTGCGCCATATACAGGGGTGATGAGGCCATGGAGCGCGATCGGCGCACCGTGTTCGGAGAGGCCGCCGAACAGTACGACGCGGCGAGGCCGGGCTATCCGGAGCAACTCGTCGACGACGTACTGGACTTCGCGGGCCCGGTGTCCGCCGCCCTGGAGGTCGGCGCGGGCACCGGCAAGGCCACGCTCGCGTTCGCCGCGCGCGGCATCCCGCTGACCTGCCTCGAGCCGGACCCGCGCATGGCCGCGATACTGGCCCGCAACTGCGCGACCGCGACTGTGCGGGTGGAGCAGACGTCCTTCGAGACCGGGAACCTCCCCGAGCACCACTTCGGCCTCGTACTCTCCGCCCAGGCCTGGCACTGGGTCGACCCTGCGGTGCGGTGGTCACGCGCCCGGTCCGTGCTGGTGCCGGGCGGGACCCTCGCCCTGTTCTGGAACGACTGGCTGGTGACCTCGGACGCCATCCGCCAGGACCTGACCGCGGTGCACGAACGCCACCTGCCCGAACTCCCGGATTACGGCATCCTCGAGACCCGCCCGCGCGACGACGACTGGGTCCCGGAGGAGCTGGAAGCCGACAGCGGCTTCACCGCCCCCGTCTACCGCGAGTACGTCTCCGCGCACGAACGCTCCACGTCCGGCCTGCTCGACCTGCTGACCTCGCTCTCCGCCTGCCGGATGCTTCCGGACGCCACGCGCGAGGCACTGTTCACGGACGTCGCCCGCGTCGTGGACGCGCACGGCGGGCGCGTGGAGCTGACGACCACGACGGGGCTCTACCTCGCGCGGAGCCGTACTGGCACCGTGGCGAAGAGCGAGCTGCTGGTCGATGTGCGGGAGCACCCCGTCGAGTCACTGATGGACTTCCGTGCGGCGCTCGTCGCGGTCAACCACGAGGCGTTGCACCACTGGCAGGGCCGGAGCCTGGACGCCCTGTGGGACATCATCGAGAATCGGGGCTTCTCCGATCTGCTCGACTCCCACGACGTTCTGGTCGTCCGTGCGCGACGCAGCGCGTTCCTGTCCGGCGCGCATCCCGTCGGGCGGGTGCTGCTGAAGCTGTTCGACGACGCGACGCACGCCCGTCTGGAGCTGTTCTGACAGATGGCCAGGCGGCCGGGATCGCCGCACGGCACCGCCCGGCGCACACCCGCCCCGGTTACATGGCGACGTGTCGGCCGATGTCCTCGGGGGAGGAAGTGGCCACCGGCAGCGGAAGGGCGCCTTCGGGGCGCAGCCCGTGCAGGTAGACGGCGACATGCCGGGTGGCGAGAGCTGCGCTCACTTCCGCCGGCAGGTGCGGCATCGGGCGGCAGACCAGGGCGGCGGCGGCAATCAGGTCCTCCGCGGTGATGTCGTCCCGCACAACACCGGCAGCCCGGCCGGCCACGAGGATCTCCTCCACCGCGTTGCGGATGGTGTGTTGGAGTTCCTGAACCCGCGGATCGCGTATGACCGGGCCACCGGCCAGTGGGAGTACGAGGCGTTCGCGCTGTTCGATCACCCGCAGGAACAGACGGCCCAACGCCCCGGCTGGGTCTGCGAGTTCCTCATGGGCCGCTTCCACGGCCGCCAGGCAGATTTCGAAGCCGTCGATGACGACCTGCCGGATCAGCGTGTCACGGTCGGGGAACCGACGGTACAGGGTGCCGGGGCCCACTCCGGCGCGACGTGCGATGTCGTCGAGTGCCACTGCGGTGCCCTGCTCCCGGAAGAGTTCGCAGGCGGCGGCAAGGATCTTCTCCCGGTTTCGTTGGGCGTCGGCGCGCAGGGGTGGCTCGGGGGTCACATGGCGATCGTAGGCGATCGAAGCCAACCGGAGAATTTTCTCCGTTTCAGGCGTAGGGTGAGACGCAGTCGCCACTCGGCCCGCGCGGCCGACAGGGAGGGAGCAGCCATGTCCGCTGACCGCTTTGTCCTGCTACAGCCCGGAGAGACCCGGCAGACCCGGGTCCCGTTGCCGCCCGGCTTCGGCGTCAAGGTCGCCACCACTGACAGCGAAGGCCGGCTCGCCGTCCTGGAGAACCGCCTGGACGTCGATATTCCGCCCCATGTGCACGAGTTGATGGACGAGTTCGTCTATGTCCTGGATGGCGAGATGGAGATCGACTTCCAGGGCAGCACATACCGGTTGACGCCCGGTATGTGCGCGCTGCTGCCGCACGGCGTCCCGCATGCCATGCGCAACGCCTCCCAGCCTCCGGCACGGGCCCTGCAGATCTCCACGCCGGGCGGCTGGGACCGGTTCATGGAGGACGTCTTCGCAGCCGGCCCCGCCATCAGGACCGCCGACGGCGCGATGGACCTGGAGAAGGTCAACGTCATCGGCGAGAAATACGGCATGCGATACACCACGGGCACGATGACCTTGGACCAGGCCTAGCCCGGGAGCGGGCCTCTGATCGCCTTCGCCGGTACGGCCTCGGCGGCCTTCGGGAGGGCCGGGGCCGCTACCGGCTTGCCGAGGTCTTTCAGGTTCATCGTGGACGTGACGCCCGCCTGCCCTATGTTGAGGGTGAAGCGCGTACGGACGACGCGCCCGTTCCGGTCGACCCAGGCGTCCGCGACAACGGGGATCTCCCCGCCCAGCTTCTGCCGCATGGGGGAGAGCTTGCCGCGCATGCCGGCCGCCATCCGGAGCGTGAGCGTGTCGAAGTCCAACGTGCCGCGGTAGTGCGCGGCCGTCGCACCGTTCACGTTCTCCTCACCGGCCTTCGTGGCGTTGCGCATTCGCGCCACCTGGTGCAGGACGTGTTCGGGGTCGTTCACGGGTGAACGGAGAAGGTAGTGCACCTCGGCCTGGTCCCGCGGGATCGACCGCCAGGCATTGTCGCCGACGGTCTCGTCGGGCATCCGGAGGTACACCGTACGGTCGGCGAAAATCTCCTCGAGGGGAACGGACATCGCACCGCCCTCGAGTTTGACGGCCAGCTTCCCCTTTCGGCGGGCCATGTCGAAGCCGCCCTTGGCGGACACGGTGAAGGCCGCGCCGGGGGTGCTGTCGTCACCCACCTCGACCCGTTGCTCGACACGGGCCGCGGTCTTCGACGTCGCGGCCACCGCGTCCCGTACCGCCCGCCCGTGATCGGCGGATGTCTCCGCGGCGGACTGTGATGACTTGCTCTCCTTGCCCTCCGATCCCCCCGACCCCGAGGAACATGCCGAACACAGCAGGACGGCAAGGGCGCTGACAAGGACAGCGGAACGCCGCATTTCTCCCCCAAGATCCGGAACGACCTTCGATCGTACATCCGGTCAGCCGCGCGCCCGTTCGGCGATCCAGCCCGCCATCCCCCGTACACCGAGGCCGATGGCCCGCTCGTCCGGGGTGAAGTCCGGGTAGTGCGGGTAAGCGGCCGTGACCGGCGCGCCGGGAGCGCGGACGCCGAGGAAGGTGTAAGTCCCGGGAACCTGCCGCAGATAGAGGGCGAAGTCCTCGCCGCTGAAGGGGATGGTGGCGTGCATCGTGGTGACGGCGCCGCGCCCGAGCGTACGGCGCAGGTGCCGGGCCAGGACCTGGGCGTCGCGTTCGGGGCAGACCATGGCCGGGAACGGGTCGGCGGGGAAACTCACGGTGGATGCGGGGTACTTCGCGGCCAGCCGGCGGATGTTCTCGCGCACCTCCACGTACCGTTCCTCCGGCCAACAGCGGTACGACACGCGCACATGCGCATCCCGTGCCATGGCCCGCACCGCCACGAACCGGGCCAGCGGGCTGTTGGGCGCCCGCAGGTCGGTGACCATCTGCTCGAGTTCGGCGGGTGTCTTCGGCTGGGTCACGGTGGCGAGCGCACCGATCTCGTCCGCCAACCGCTGAGCGTCTTCCGGGCGTTGCAGGGTGATGTCGGCACGATCCTGCCCCGGCAGCCCGAAGCCCGGCGTCAGGGCGAACTGCCCCACCGGGAACGGCCCGCAGTGCAGCGCATGGATCTCCTCGACCCCGTGGCTCTCCAGCACCCCGGCATCGATCATCGCGCGCGCCCCGGCCAGACTCTCCTCGGCGGGCTGGAAGACAAACACCACGGTGCCGCTCAACTGCCGCCGCAAGCTGGCCAGTACGTGCGCGACACCGACGCCCACCGTGGTGTGGATGTCGTGCCCGCACACGTGCGCCGTCGCCGTTCCCCCGCCGACGATCGAATCCGGCGGCACCGCGTCCATGTCCGCCCGGTACGCGACCGTCCGCCCCGGCCGCGCCCCGCGCAACACCCCGACCACACCGTGCCCGCCGCCCACCCCCGTGACGACCTCCAGCCCGGCCGCCCGCAGCCTGCGCGCCACCACGTCGGCGGTTCGCTGCTCCTGCCCGGGCGCCTCGGGGTGCCGGTGAATGTCGCGCCGCAACGCGACGAGCGAGCGCTCCAGCCGAGCCACTTCGGCATCCACGGTTCTCTGACCATGCCCTGCGGCAACAGCCGTCCCGGGTGCACCCCACACAACTCCGGCCCCAATGGCTGCGGCTGCGCCGCCGAGCAGCGTGCGGCGGCTGAGAGCGTTTCCGGCTGGATGATTCATGGTTCCCCCGTCGGTCGAAGCGATCGGGGTCAAGCTTGCTGGGGCGCGGGTACGGTCGCCATCCGGAGGGCCAGCCTCTCCGGGGTGGGGCTAACCCCCTTTTGCCAGGTGATCCTGGGCCCAGCGGGCCACGGCGCCGAGCATGGCAGCGGTCGTTTCGGCATCGCTGGCGGCGATGGGCCGCTCGGTCTGGCAGTCGAATCCTTGGAGCCCGGTCTCTTCCTCGAGGATGCGTGCGACGCAGTACGCCCCGGCGGTGATCGGCAGGGCTTCCTCTCCCGGATAGCGGTAGGGGATCTCGATGTTGGCCGAGTCTCCGTCGTAGTCCAACTGAAGGCGACCTGCAGGGCTGTTGTGGCACAAGGTCCAGGTGGTGGGGTACTCCTCCAGCGACTCGATGGGCCCGACCTCCTCGGCAACCCGCCGGACGATCCGCCCCCACGCAGCCTGCTGCTCCACGGTCAGCCGCATCCGCTCCGGTTCGGCGTCCCAGTCGAAGCCGTCGTACGCGGCAGCGCGCTCTTCCAGTGTCTCCAGGAGGGTACGACCGGGGAGACACTGGACGAAGGTGATGTCGTAGGGCATCCATGCAGGTTAATGGCCGGAACCTCCCTGGTTGCCACAGCACCGCCCTGACATGATCAGCGCCGTCGCAGTCCCCGGAAGATCGGATTCAGCAATGCGTCGGCGCATAACGGGCAGCCTTGCCGTGGCCGGACTCGCCCTCACCGGAGCCTTGTTCGCGGCGGCCCCGTCCGCCCAGGCCGCCACTCAGGGTGCCCAAGGCGGCCTCAACTGCGTGAACAACTACATCGGCTTCAACAACGGCCAGCCCTTCTACCACGTCCAGTGCGGCGTCATCGGGCAGACGACCTGGTACGCGCACGCCGCCTGCTCGGACGGCACCGTCAGCAACGCGGGCCCCATGACCAGCTTCCAGGAGGTATGGGTGTACTGCCCGGCAGGGACCGCGGTGAACCGGGGCTGGGTCACCAGCGACTGACGGCATAGCGCTACGGCAGCGGTGAGTTGGTGACGTTAAAATGTCGGCTTCACCCGTTTTTTAACGTCACCAACTCACCGCTGACGCATCATCAGAAAGCTACGCTGCCGTCGATCCCCATACGGGCGGACATCTGTTCCCGCGCAAGCTTTCGACCAGGCCATCAAGTGGCGTGTAACGCCTCGTCCGAGTGGACAGGATCGGTCCTTCCCCGGAACCGTCATGCGCCGTGCAGGATGTGATCTGCCCACAGAACCTCCCGACGAGGAGACCCATATGCACTTCGACAGACGCCGGTTCCTCGGCGGGCTGGCCGGCGCGGCGGTGGCGGGAGCCGCGGCACCGTACACCCGCCCTCGGCAGGTGATCCAGGAGAACCCTGACCGCACCGGCCATGAGCGGTTCATGCAACTGGCCATCGACCAGGCCCGGAACAATCCCTTCTACCCCTTCGGCGCGGTGATCGTCCACACCCGTACCGGCGACGTCCTGGCAGGCGGGGTCAACGACTCGAAGGACAACCCCGTCCTGCATGGCGAGATCGCCGCCATGAACGACTACGTGCGCCGGCACGGCAACCACGGCTGGGCCGACACCACCCTCTACACCACGGGCGAGCCCTGCTCGATGTGCATGAGCGCGATGGTCTGGGCACAGCTGCCGCGCATCGTCTGGGGAACCTCGATCGACGGGATCCGCCGCACCGGGCTCGACCAAATCGCCCTGTCCCCACAGGAAGTGGCTGCCTCCGCGCGGTCCATCTACACCCCGGACCTGCTCCTGGGCGGCGTGCTCGCAGACTGCACGGATCGCCTCTTCGAAGAGGCGCAACGACGGCGCGATCAGACCGCCGTGCGGTAGTGGTAGGCGCTGGCCTCGGTGAAGCCCGCCTTCTCGTACAACCGGAGAGCGGGGAGGTTGTCGCACTCCACCTGCAGATACATGTGTGCGGCCCGGTGGGCCTCCGCCCAGCGGGCCAGCGCCGCGAGCACGCGGCGACCCGCGCCTCTGCCACGCGCCCGGGGAAGCACCGCCATGTCGAACACCCCGGCCCAGCCGTCGTCGACGACTGCGCGGCCCACCGCGACGACCTCGTCCCCGATGGCCGCTCGGGCGTAGCCGCACGGCCGCTCCAGCCGGGTGAGCAAGTCCCGTGCGGGCTGCGGTTCTCCTCCGTTCACGGCGTGCCAGACGTCGAACCACGGGGCTGTCGGGTGATCGTCGACGCCGGCCCGGAGCGGCCCCTCCGATGCCCGGTCCACAACTCGCGCGGATGAGGCCACCCGCAACGACACCGGGCTCTCCGCGCGGTAGCCGCGTTCTGCCAGCAGCGCGTCAAGTCCCGGCGAGCACACGCGCGGGGTGACCTGCACCCGCGCGACCGCGCCGCGTGCGGCGTAAAACTCCTCGGCCCGGACGACCCGGGCCAGCAACTCGCCCGGCCCGGCCTCACCATGGGGCAGCACCGTTCCGACCCACCAGGAGCAACGGGGAGCGTGCCGCAGCCACCATCCGTCCACGTGCTCGACGTGCACAGCGGGCAGGGCTCGAGCCGCCCTTTCCTGCAAGCCCCTGATCATCTCCGGGCCGGCCATGGCAGGCGAGACCGCCACTAGCGCCACCTCTCTCAGGTGAATGCCAGAACGTCCGCTGGGTGGTCAAGCCATGCACGAGTGGTCCCGTCCTGGCCGACCGTGAGACCGAACCGGTCGACGCCGGGCCTGCCCTGGGCTTCCCACCACTTCAGGGCTCGTTCCACTTCGTTCCACAGCCGTCGCTGCCCTGACTGGTGGACCGTGGCGTACGGCTCGTCGGCGGTGAACTCGACAGCGGCCCAAGAGCGGCTTGTCAGATCGAAGAACCATGCCTTACCCGTCTCACGACCCGTCTGGTTGACGACGTGGGCACAATCGGGCACGCAGAGCCCCACCACAAAGCACGCGGGCTCGTAGCGGTCCCCCAGGTCCGCCAGTGTGAGCTGCGTACGGGACACGTCGGCATCGCCGGGGAAGGCCGGGACGTATTCGCCGAACTGCTTCCAGTCGAGACGCTGATCCCGCAGCTTCATGAACTCGACCATGCGCAGAAACGGCCCGGATGCCAGACCGTCCTTGCCCACGGTCAGCCGAACCAACGCGTCCTGATTGCTGTAGTGGGTGCCCCACGGAGCGAGGACGACCCCGCCGGGACGCGTCTGCTCCAACCACTGGTGCGGGACAGCTCGTACCCCTGCCGTGACGATCACGCGGTCGAACGGCGCCCCGTCCGGCCACCCGTCTCGGCCGTCCCCGTGGACCACTTCGGGGCTGAAGCCCGCGCGCTTCAATGCTGCACGGGCCTGCTCGGCAACAGCAGGGTCGATCTCAACGCTGACCACGTTGGAACCGCCCAGCCGGTGGGTGAGGAGCCCGGCGTTCCAGCCGGTGCCAGTGCCGACTTCGAGTACCCGCATACCATCGCGTACGTCCAAGTCGCGGAGCATGGCGGCCACAACCGACGGCATGCTGGCGGAACTTGTCGGGACGGCTCCGGGCTCGATACCACTGTGCTGCCCATCGTCCCACTGGGTGACGAGAGGGACATTCGCGTACGCGACTCGGCTCCATGCCTCGGCGTCGTCCGAGCGGGAGGCGGGCACGTTGCGGCCAGTGGCCATGTCGTGCGACCAGACAAGGTCCGGCAGAAAGAGAGAGCGCGGTACGGCCTTGAACGTCTCCGCCCATTCCGGCGTCAGGGCTCCGGATTCGATCAGGGACCGCGCCAGCACATCACCGGCGCGGCCGTCCTGCCCATGGGAGAGCATCACTTGCGGTGCTTCCCGTCGCCTTCCGGCATCTCACCATCCGGGGGCGGCGGCGGGGGCGGCGTCCAAGGCTGACCGGGAGCCTTGTCCTTGTCGTCCCCGTTCCTCACGATCGGACCCGTCATCGTTGGCCCCTCCCTTTCGGTTGTTCCGTTGTACGGGAGTTGTTCAGAAATGACTCCGCACCCAAAGCCCAGGACACAACGTGTGTCTCAAGGCATCAACGCCATGCAGCTCACTCGAGCGAGGCAATTGCCTGTGCGATCAAGGAGCGAGCCTGCCCTCCATAACAAGCCATCGATGCGATTTTCGCGAACATGCGTGAGTACGTGGCGACTTCGCTCGGCTGCTTGACAGTCACCTGCGCTGTGGCCAGCTCAACGATCACCTGATCGTCATCGAAGATCCAGAACCCTTCGAGCGGCCACATGGCACGGTCGGCAGTTGTCGGCACAACCCCCAAGCTGACCTGTTGCAGTGAGGCGACCTTCAGCAGGTGTCCCAGCTGCGCCGCCATGATCGAGGCATCGCCGAACCTTGACCGCAGGGCGGTCTCCTCCAGCAGGATGCTGAACCGTCGGCCGGCATCACGCAGCACCCACTGCCTGTCGATCCGCACCTCCACTGCGGCCTCAACGTCGTTGGGAATACCCCAAAAAGCGATGATGCGGCCCATGATCGAGCGAGCGTAGTCAGCCGTTTGCAAGAGGCCCGGAATCACGCCGGGCTCGTAGATACGGAAGCGTCCGGTGCGTTCGTACAGCGGCACATGCGCTTGCTGGACTGGCCTCAGCCCATCTCGCTGCAATCGCCGCCACTCGACATACATGTCCGCGATACTGTCCGACGCGGCAACCAGATCCGGATAGATCTCGGGCACGCCGCAGAGCACCGCGTACTGGCGGAGATCGTCCTCACCCGGGGCCGTGATGCCGTTCTCGATACGAGACGTCTTCGACTCGCTCCAACCGGCACGAGCCGCGAAGGCCCGTGCCGTCTTGAAGCCCGCTGCTCTACGGATCTCACGAAGCCGCCTACCCAAGCCCTGCCGGGCCTGCCGGACGGCAGATGACGGTGAGGGTGCCACTGCTTCCCTGTCGCTGGACCGTCTCAGGACGGCCGATACTCTGCGTGCGGGGTGGCGCGGTTCCATACAGCCTCGAACGCGTTCACGCAGAGGTCCCTGGTCGCCGGATCCTCCGTCAGTTCCATCCCGTCCCGCGCCATCTCCCCTTCACCGGTGAAATGCAGCACCAGGACCAGCTCGTTGTCGAAGACCCAGAAGTCGTTGCCGGGGAAGGCGATTTCCGTCGCCTGGCGGCGGGGCAGCCAACGGATCTGCTCCCCCGCCGCCACGTTGGCGTCCGAGACGTAATGCTCGAACCTGATGTAGTCCGACTCCGGAACGGAGAAAACCCTCGCCCGACGGATCGAGACGCCACGGTCGGTCGCCGCCCGGACCCACGTCAACCACTGCTGGAACTCTGCGTCATCACCCACGGGGTCATCCAGGGTGCCCGCCTTCCAAGAGATGTACGCAGGGTCCGATGTCATGTAGCCGTCGCGCATCTCCAGATGCACAGCCGAGTGCCGGGCCGAGGCCAGCAGTTCCTCAAACGTCGGTGCCTTCGTCACGCCTCATCTCCAGGAAGAACTGGACCATCCGTCGCGGGATCTCGACTACGGTCTCGTGATCGGGGATCTCCATCCTGGACAGACGCTCGCTGTCCAGCACCTTCCATCCCTGGACCAGATAGTTGCCGGTCTCGTCATCCATGTAGACCGTCGGAGAGCCACCCGATTTACTCTCGGGGTCCTTGCCCAACTTGTGCAGAGCCATGCCGTCCTCCTCGGTTGGAGCCGACGAACGCTGCGGATGAGCTTGCCCCCAACCGATGCTGTCGCGCACCGAACTTGCATGAACTTGCGAGCTCGTCGAGGGAACGTCGGGCCGGTCGAGCGACCGCGCAACCTCCCGCAAGAACGTTGGTTCGCAGCTACCGCGCTCCGTAGCGTCCCCACGTGACAGTGGCACTCAGCGGCAGCATCACTGCGCCTTGCCCGAGCCTCGATCCTCCGGCTTGGCGACGAAGGATCCCATGCCCTGGGTCGTGATGATCAGCCCCTCTTCGCGGAGTGCGGCGGTGACCTTGCGCACCGTTCCACGCGCTACGCCAAATTCCTGTTCCATCCGCATCTCGGAGATCAGGTGATGCGGCGGGTACTCGCCGGTCTCGATGCGCTCGCGGATCACTTCGACGATCTGCACCCACTTCGGGCGCGTGGGGTTGAACTCCATCACGAGGGTGACCCTACGCACTGATATTCATTCGAACATAGACAAGCCCGGGCTTGCCCAGGCATGGACAGGTGTGGATGGGTCGCCCTATCGTGAGCCCCATGACCCCAGCAATCGGCTCGTTCGTCATCGACACCCGAACCGGCAAGCTCGGCCAGGTCATAGGGCGCGAAGGCCCTTGCCTCCAGCTCCGTCCGCCCCGGGGCGGGCTCGAGTGGGATGCGGACGTGGACGCCGTACGGCCGGCCAACTCGGCGGAGGTGTCCGGCAAATGATCCGCACGGGCTGGACGATCCGGCCGGAGGCCGAGGTCGACGTCCCCGTGACCTTCGCGATGCACTGCACCGCGTGCGGCGCCGCGTCCACACCCGGGCCCGAATTCGACGTCGCGCACGACTGGGTCTTCGCCCACCGGAGCGGCAACCCCGCCCACACCCGCTACCGCGAGGTCATCCACCGCCACTGGCAGGCCACGCCCGCGCGGTGAACTCACCACGACCTACCCGGCCCCCGGGTGCTCGCCAACCGGCCACCGGTACGCCGCATTTGCCGGGCAGCGCCAGTAGGGCCACGCGTCCCCGCCCTCCCAGGCGAGGTCCATGGGGTGCGGGTGACCTGCCCCGCACCTGGGCCAGGGCAGGTCCAGCGGGAGGGCCTGGAGGTTCTCCAGGACTGCTGCCTGTGCGTGGAAGGCCAGTGCGTGGGTCTGCTCGGCGGGCGTGAGGTCGGGAGGGAAGTCCAGGTAGCCGGTGCGGACGCCCTCGACCACGAGTGTCCGCCAGCGTTCGGGGTTCTCGCCGTCGGGGGCTGCGTACTTCAGGCGGTACGTCATCCCGCAGGCCCGCAAGTCGTGCGCGATGGGGGCGAACGCCTCGTCGGGATCCGGCTGGGGAGTCATCCCTCCCGCCTCCTTCTACTTCTACTTCTACGGCTTGAAGGTGCAGTTGACGAAACGGTAGCCGCCATTGCGCGGATCATGCCTGGACCGCCACGTCCAGAGGAAGGACACCTCCGAACCACGGTGCATCGTGTACGGCCGGCTGCTGCCGATCTGCTGGAAGGAGCGCGGGAGCGGGCCGTGGAAAGCGTAGTTCCACAGCTGGGTGTGCGGCCGGTAGACGTTGGCCTGGTGGCCGTCGGCAAAGATCTGCGCGTTGAGGGTGACGATGAACATGTTGGCATTGCGGGCGGTCAGGGAGACCTTCCATGGAATGCCGTATTTCATGGACTCCTGCAGGTTCACAATGGCCGTGTAGTGCCGGAAGACGCCCCTGCATTTCGGCAGTAGTGCGGACGCGGCCGGGGCCCGGTGGCCCAGGTCGTCCCGGAGCTTGGCGGCGACGGCCGATGGGACGGGGTCCGTATCACCGCCGCCCTCGGATATTCCGCTCTCCCGCAACTTCTGGAGCGCTACGGCTATTTCGGTGTCGTCGGACTGAGAAACCGATGGGCGGGTGGCGGCGCCGGCGCTGCTTGCCGTCGTGAACGCCAGCGCGGCGCTGCATACGGTGGCAGCGGCAGCGATACGGATTCGGGAAATTCTGCGCATGGAGAGACCTCCTGGACTGTTCGCAGAACCGTCGCAGGAGGATGCCGCACGAGCCGTCCCCCTACGGCCGAGGCATGCACCGTACAGGGGAATCGAACACACCGGGTGTCAAGAGACCGTCAAAGGCGGCTGGTTCAGCCGGCGAGCGCCGCGCGCCAAGCCGGGCTGTCCACATAGTGGTTGTCGAAGCGCTCGGAGGACTCCTTGATCTCCTCGGGGCTCGCCTCACCCCGCATGACCCGGCCCAGCAGCCGCAGGTAGTCGAAGCGCGCCATGCCGGGCGTGAAGACGAACAGGACGTCGGCCTCGCAGCCCGGGGCGGCGGCGAAGGCGTGCGGGGTGTTCGGCGGGACGACGAGGAAGTCCCCGGCGTTCAGCACGGTGACCTCTTCGCCGACCAGCACTCGGAGCGAGCCGTCGATGACGAAGAAGAGCTCGGCGGCACGGGTGTGGAAGTGGGCCGGAGCACCGACGGCACCCTTGGCGAACGTCGAGCGGTAGCTGGTCAGCAGGCCGCCGGTGGTGTCTGAGTCGGCCAGCAGGGTCATGACGCTGCTGGGGTCGCTGGTGGTCTCGGCCTCGGCGGCCCGGGTGAGGACTGCGGTGAAGTCGGCGGCCTTGGCGTTCTGGGTGCTCACGGGGTTGATCTCCTTGGTTCTGCGCGGCGTTCGCGGTCGTTGTGAGATCAACTCTAGGAAGCCGAAAGACCATGCAGATGGTGCAATCTATGCACCGTTTGATGGGTCAATTCCTGGGCTCCGGGGTGCCGTGCGGTCGCATCCGCCCACGAGCTGCGCGCCGGTCCAGTGCAACCAGGAGCCAAACACGCCCCGTTTGACGGAGCCGGGCGAACGGTAGCCGTAAGCGTGACCGACGAGCATCAGGAAGGCTGTGGCCATGGGTCTATGGGATTCGCTCCTGGGACGGAACGACGATGACGACGAGGAAGAGCGTGACGATGAGGAACAGGAGGCCCCTGAGTCCTCAGCCGACTCCTCGGAGGAGTCTTCCGACGACTCCTCCGGCGACTCCTGGGACGAGTCCTCGGACGGTTCCTGGGACGACTCGTCCGCAGACGACTCCTCGGCAGACGACTCCTCGGCAGACGACTCCTCGGCAGACGACTCCTCGTCGCCAGAGCCGGAGCCGGACCCCGAACCCCGCACCTACACGATCCGGAGCGGCGACTGCCTGTCCGACATCGCGGAGCGCGAACTCGGCGACGCAGACCGCTGGGACGAGCTCTACGAGGCCAACCGTGAGGTGATCGGCGGCGATCCCGATCTGATTCAGCCGGGCATGGTGCTGACCATTCCCGGGTGAGCGAGGCGGCTACCCGTCAGCGGGAAGGCCGGCGTTGATGGTCCCCGTCATCACCGGGTGGATGGTGCAGTGGTAGTCGTACTGCCCACCCTCCGTGAAACCGAACTGGAAACTCTGGCCCGGACTGATCACGCCAGAATCCCATACACCGGTGTTGGACGTTGCGGTGTGGTCGACGGTGTCATTGTTGACCCAAGTGACCACATCGCCCGGCAGAATGTTCAACACCTGTGGCTGGAACGCGAAGTTCACGATGGAAACTGTGTTCATTGATCCGCCCCCCTTGGCTCCGCGGAGACCGGCCAATACGCCGACTACAGATGAAATCCCCACCATGAGGTGACATATCCCCGGACTCACTCGAACGAGCGAGAACCGAGTAACGCCAGTTATTTTTGGGGCACTTGATGCGCTACTGGTCGCGCTGGGGAGGCAGGTGGGTGATGTAGACGTCCGTCGTGCGGCCCGGGTTGCCCGGCACCACGTCCGGCCTCCCGGCGACAAACGCGACGGTGCGGCCGTGGGCATCGGCGGCCGGTGAGTCGTACGTGTCCACCGGGGTCCCGTCGTGGCGGAGGCTCGCCGGGCGGTCGTTGCCGGTGCGGAGGTCGTAGAGGTGGACCGCTTCCGGGGCCGTGTACAGCAAGTAGCGGTCGTCGGCGGTGTACTGGCCCCCGAGCACGCCGGTGGGGCCGCACTGTGTGGTCCGTCGCTTCAGGTCACGGATGTAGAACTTCCGGAAGTCGTCGCCCGGGCACTGCGGGGTGGCCAGCGGGAACGCGCCGAAGACCGCGTACCGGCCGTCCGGGCTGAGGGACGGCGGGGAGGTGTAGTGCTTCTTCGCGGGGCCGTTGTACGGGAGATCGACTTGTTCCGTGCGGCCGTTGGCGCGGTGCCATACGAAGGCGGCGCTGGCGCGGAAGGGGCCGCCTGCCGTGTCGCGGCTGACGCCCCAGTAGGCGACTCCGCGGCCGTCGGCGCTGATCCGCGGGTACAGCGCGGAACCGTAGTACGCGGGCTGGGCGTTGATCCGCCGGGTGGTGCGGGTCCAGCGGTCGCGTACGTAGATGTGCCGGCCCTCCCCGTACAGGTCCTTGCCCGCGGCGAAGGCGACGTATCGGCCGTCGGCGCTGATCGACGGCGTCTCGGCGTCGCGGTCGGTGCCCTCGAGGCCCACGTTCAGCTTCTCGGTGCGGCCGGTGCGCAGGTCGCGGGCGTAGACGTCGGCCCTCAGTTTCTGGGGCGCGGCGTCGTGCCACGAGGAGGTGAAGGCGAGTTGGCGGCCGTTCGCGCTGAGCGCGGGTTCGTGGGCCTCGGCGTCCGCCGGGGCTCCCTGGGCGCGGGCGTTCACCTTGGTGAGCTTGCGGCCGCGCATGTCACGTACATAGACGTTCTTCTGGTACGGCTCGCCGCCGCCCGGAACCAGGTTGGTGGCCTCGGAGTAGAACGCGACGATGCGGCCGTCCGCGCTGATCTGCGGTTCTCCCGAGAGGTTGTTGCTCAGCGTGCCGTCGGCGGCGACGCTGACGAGCTCCGTGCGCGGTTGCCGCTGCGCATCGGCTTGCGCGGATGCCTGGCCGCCCGGGGCCAGGAGTGCGGCCGCCGCTGCCAGGGCGGCGATGGCGGACAGCTGGCCCCGCTTCGGTCTTCTCATGGTCCGGCCCCCAAGTCCTGTTGTCAGGCAGGACGTTACGGGCTGAGGCCGGCCGTCCGGTGTCCTTTTCCGGCCGCAGCCGGTTGTCGCACTCCGTCGGTACCCGTGGCCCACCGGGCGCGCATACATATCCGCCATCCTGATATATGCCCCCATAGCTACCGGAACCGCCCTGTCCGGCAACCGGGCACCGGCGCAACACTCCGAGCACTGCGGTGCCATTCGCAGCACCTCGAACCCCGGCACCGCAGGCAGGAAAGGACCGTGCCATGCGCACCGTACGCTCCAGCCTCGCCGGACTCGCCGCCCTGGCCCTCGGCCTGGCCGCCGCCGGGCTCGGCCTCACCCAGCCCGCCTCCGCCCACGCCGCGGACGCGCTCGGCCTCACCATCACGCGGCTCGACGTCACCAACGGCATCCCGACCGACATCACGGGCACCCTCACCAACACCGCGTCCGGAGACCGCGAATCCCTGAACGGAGTGGCGGTGACCGTAGACACCGACTTCTCCGAAGGCACCACCAGCGAGACCGGCAACGGCGGGACGGAGTCCTACACGATCCCCATCAGCCTCAACAACGGCACCGTCGGCAACAACGACACCGCGGATGTCTCGGTGAACGACAGGCAGTCCAACCAGACCGCCGAGAACGTCACCGTGACCAAGATCCTCACCTGCCACCTGACCAACGGCAACGGGTCCTGCACCTGACACGCCGGCGCCCCGGCTCCGCCGGAAGGGCGGGGGCCGGGGCGCCGTACTGCGGTCGCGTCCGTCACGCCGCGACCGCGACCTCCACGGCGGCGGGCTGAAGGGCGAGTTCCAGCACCTGCCGTACGTCCGACACCGGGCGGACGTCCAGCTTCTCGAGCACCTCCGCGGGGACGTCGTCGAGGTCGGGCTCGTTGCGCTTGGGGATGATCACCGTCGTGATGCCCGCGCGGTGCGCGGCGAGCAGCTTCTGCTTGACGCCGCCGATGGGCAGGACGCGGCCGGTGAGGGAGACCTCGCCGGTCATGGCGACGTCCGGGCGGACCTGGCGGCCGGAGAGCAGGGACGCCAGGGCGGTGATCATGGTGATGCCGGCGCTGGGGCCGTCCTTGGGGATGGCGCCCGCCGGGAGGTGGAGGTGGACGCCGCGCTCCTTGAAGTCACCGGCCGGGAGCTCGAGTTCGGCGCCGTGGGAGCGGAGGTAGGAGAGGGCGATCCGCGCGGACTCCTTCATCACGTCGCCCAGCTGGCCGGTGAGGGTCAGGCCCGCGCCGCCCGTCTCGGGGTCGGCGAGCGAGGCCTCGACGAACAGGACGTCGCCGCCCGCGCCCGTCACGGCCAGGCCGGTGGCGACACCGGGGACGGCCGTACGGCGCTCGGCCGGGTCCTGGGCGGACTCGGGCGTGTAGCGCGGGCGGCCGATGAGCGGGCGCAGCTGCTCCGCGCCGATGGTGAACGGGAGTTCCTGCTCGCCGAGTTCGGACCGGGCCGCGACCTTGCGGAGCAGGCGCGCGACGGCGCGCTCCAGGGTACGGACGCCCGCTTCGCGGGTGTACTCGCCGGCGAGCCTGCGCAGGGCGTCGTCGGTCAGGACGACCTCGCCGGGCTCCATGCCCGCGCGCTCGAGCTGCCGGGGCAGCAGGTGGTCGCGGGCGATGGTGACCTTCTCGTCCTCGGTGTAGCCGTCGAGGCGGACGAGCTCCATGCGGTCGAGCAGGGCCTCGGGGATGGCTTCCAGGACGTTGGCCGTGGCGAGGAACACCACGTCGGACAGGTCGAGTTCGACCTCGAGGTAGTGGTCGCGGAACGTGTGGTTCTGCGCCGGGTCGAGTACCTCGAGCAGGGCCGCCGCCGGGTCGCCGCGGAAGTCGGAGCCGACCTTGTCGATCTCGTCGAGGAGGACGACCGGGTTCATGGAACCGGCCTCCTTGACGGCCCGCACGATGCGGCCGGGCAGGGCGCCGACGTACGTGCGGCGGTGGCCGCGGATCTCCGCCTCGTCGCGCACGCCGCCGAGCGCGACGCGGACGAATTTACGGCCCATGGCCCGGGCGACGGACTCGCCGAGCGAGGTCTTGCCGACGCCGGGCGGGCCGACGAGCGCGAGCACCGCGCCCCCGCGCCGCCCTCCGACCACGCCCAGTCCCCGGTCGGCGCGGCGCTTGCGCACGGCCAGGTACTCGGTGATCCGTTCCTTGACGTCGTCGAGCCCCGCGTGGTCGGCGTCGAGGACGGCGCGGGCGCCCGCGATGTCGTAGGAGTCCTCGGTGTGCTCGGTCCACGGGAGTTCGAGGACCGTGTCCAGCCAGGTGCGGATCCAGCCGCCCTCGGGGCTCTGGTCGGAGGCGCGCTCGAGCTTGTCGACCTCCTTGAGGGCGGCCTCGCGGACCTTCTCGGGGAGGTCGGCGGCCTCGACGCGGGCGCGGTAGTCGTCGGTCTCGTCGGCCGGGTCGCCGTTGAGCTCGGCGAGCTCCTTGCGGACGGCCTCGAGCTGGCGGCGGAGCAGGAACTCGCGCTGCTGCTTGTCGACGCCCTCCTGGACGTCCTTGGCGATGGACTCGGCGACGTCCTGCTCGGCGATGTGCTCGCTCAGCCAGGTGGTGGCGAGCTTGAGCCGGGCCACCGGGTCGGCGGTCTCGAGGAGTTCGACGCGCTGCGCGACGGTGAGGAACGGCGAGTAGCCGGAGTTGTCGGCGAGCTGGGAGACGTCGTCGATCTGCTGGACGCGGTCCACGACCTGCCAGGCTCCGCGCTTGCGCAGCCAGGTGGTGGCGAGGGCCTTGTACTCCGTCATCAGCTCGATGACGGAGCCGGGGAGGGGGTCGGGGGTGAGCTCTTGCATCTCCGTGCCCTCGACCCACAGGGCGGCGCCGGGGCCTGTCGTGCCCGCCCCGATCCGCACGCGGCGGACGCCGCGGATGAGCGCGCCGGGGTCGCCGTCGGAGAGGCGGCCCACCTGCTCGACGCTGCCGAGGGTGCCGACGCCGACGTAGGTGCCATCGATGCGCGGAACGAACAGCACGCGGGGTTTGGTGCCGGGGGGTGCCGCGGCCTGTGCGGCCTCGACCGCGGCGCGGACCTCCGTGTCGGTCAGGTCCAGGGGCACGACCATGCCGGGCAGCACCACCTCGTCGTCGAGCGGCAGCACGGGCAGGGTGAGCGGTACGGACGTCGAAGCCATGATCTCCCCTTCGGCAGGCAAGTTGAGCTATGCCGACTCAATGCTTGGGAGGGTGCGAATGTTCCCGGCGCCGTGTTCGCTGTGAGCGATCACCATGGGCGCCTCGCGCGGCCGGGAAGGAACGGCGGTAGTCCGTCGGGGTGACGCCGAAGTGCAGCGTGAAGTGGCGGCGCAGGTTGGCCGCCGTGCCCAGGCCGCTGAGCTGCCCGACCCGCTCGACGGAGAGCCGGGTCGACTCCAGCAGGGACTGGGCGCGGGCCAGGCGCTGGGCGAGCAGCCACTGGAGGGGCGTGGTCCCGGTGGCGGCCTGGAGCCTGCGGAAGAAGGTGCGCGGGCTCATCCCGGCGCGGGCGGCCAGCTCGTCGACGGTCAGCGGCGCATCGAGGCGCTCGGTGGCCCACTGGAGCACGGGCGCCAGGCCGTCGTCGTCCGCCGCCGGGACGGAGACGTCGACGAACTGGGCCTGGCCGCCGGGCCGGTGCGCAGGCACGACGAGGCGCCGGGCGAGCTGGTTGGCGACAGTCGCGCCCAGGTCCCGGCGGACGAGGTGGAGGCACAGGTCGAGGCCCGCGGTGACCCCGGCGCTGGTGAGCACGGAGCCGTCGTCGACGTACAGCACCGAGTCGTCGACCTCGACCTCCGGGTGACGGCGGGCCAGGGCCTCGGTGTGCATCCAGTGCGCGGTGGCCCGGCGGCCGTCGAGGATGCCCGCGGCGGCGAGCGCGAAGGCCCCGGCGCACAGCGAGACCATACGGGCGCCGCGGGCGGCGGCCTCGCGCAGTGCCGCGAGGAGCTCGCCGGGCAGCTCGCGTTCACCGTCGATGCACGCCTCGGGCACGGACGGGACGATCACGGTGTCCGCCTCCGCGAGCGCGTCCAGGCCGTACGGGGTGTGCAGGGTGAAGCCGAAGGGTGCGGGCTCCCGCGGTGCCGGCCCGGCGGCGCACAGGCGCAGGTCGTACCAGGGGTCGGCCAGGTCGGGGTGCGGGATGCCGAACACCGTGCAGACCACGCCCAGTTCGTACAGGTCCCAGAAGGGGACGTCGTCGTCGATCACGGCCACGGCCACGGATCCAGCGCTCATGATCACCACCCTAGTGGCAGGAATTTTGCGAAGGCGGTCAGTCCTGCCACTGTTTCCGGCGGAGGCGCCCTGCGACCGTTGATCTTGCTTGATCAACCGCCTTACCACGCAAGGAGCTTCCGATGGATGTGACCGTTCTCGGCCTGGGTTCGATGGGCAGTGCCCTCGCCGGTGCGCTGCTGGACGCCGGTCACCGCACGACCGTATGGAACCGGACACCCGGCAAGGCGGACGCCCTGGCCACGAAGGGCGCGGTGCCCGTGGCGACAGCCGCCGACGCGGTGGCCGCGAGCCCGCTCGTGGTGGTCTGCCTGGCGACGTACGAGACCGTGCACGAGGTCCTCGACCCGCAGGCCGGCCGTCTGACGGGCCGTACGCTCGTCAACCTCACCTCCGGCTCGCCGGAGGAGGCGCGTGCGATGGCGGCCTGGGCGGAGCGGCACGGCGCGGGCTACCTCGACGGTGCGATCATGACCACCCCGCCCGGCGTCGGGAACCCCGACTTCATGCTGCTCTACAGCGGTGCGCGTGACGCCTTCGACGCCCACCGCGACACGCTCGCCGCTCTGGGCGACCCGCTGCACCTGGGCACCGACACCGCGCTGGCCTCGCTGTACGACACCGCGCTGCTCGGCCTGATGTGGTCCACCCTGACCGGCTGGCTGCACGGGACGGCACTGGCCGGCGGCCGGGGCGAGGCGGTGGCCTTCACCGAGGTCGCGAGCCGGTGGATGCAGGCCGTCGGCTTCTTCATGAACACCTATGCCCCACAGGTGGATTCGGGCGAGTACCCGGGCGACGACGCCTCCCTGGACGTCCACCTCGCGGCCATCGGGCACCTGGTCCATGCCAGCTCGGCGCGCGGGGTGACCACTGGTCTGCCGGAGGTCTTCGCGGGCCTCGTCCGGCGCGGGACCGAGGCCGGCCACGGCCGCGACAGCTGGGCGCGTCTGATCGAGTTCGTCCGGGACGGGGGAGCGGCCTGAGCGCCCTCGCCTCCACCGGCTGGGCTGCCCTGGCCGTCGAGTTCGCCCCTGCCCCGCCCTCTCACCGTCTCCTCCGGGGCTCCGCCCCGGGCCCCGAACCGCGCTGACGCGCAGTGTCCGGGGGCGAAGCCCCCTGGCCCCCGCAACGCGGCTTCGCCGCGTTGGTCCTCAAACGCCGGACGGGCTGAATAGCGCCGGGCCGCGCCGGAAGGTACCGGGACAGGCTGGAAAGGTACTGGGCCGGGCTGGATTTTCGCGCCCAGCGCTGGGATTTCAACGCAAGCGCGAAATCCAGCGCGGCGCGGACCACGCGGCGTGCGAGCCGCACCATCCAGCCTGGCCCGGCACTATCAAGCCTGTCCGGCGATTGAGGACGAGCGGCGGAGCCGCGACAGCGGGGTCTGGGGCGCAGCCCCAGGAGACGGCGAGAGGGCGGGACCGGGGCAGTCACCCCCCAAGGCCACCAGGCGGCCTACCCCGCGCGAGAGCGGGGCTCGTCGGGGCGGGGGCGCGGCGTGAGTGCCGTCACCACCGCGTCCTCCCCGGGAACGGGCTCCGGCTCGGGCTCCGGCTCCGTATGAGCCGGAACCGCGACCGGCCGTACCCGGTCCCGGACGAGCACCTGGCACGCGATGCCCGTCAGCAGCGCGATCGGATGCCCCCAACTGGCCAGCGGATCCGCGAACTCGACGAGATCCTGGGCGCACATCAGCCCGGCGGCGCCCAGCACGCCCCACTTCCACACACGCGGGAGCAGCCCCGCGAGCGTGCCCAGGCAGGCCATGAAGCCGAAGCTGATGCCGTAGTCGAGGCGGTGGAGGGAGGCCACCGGGAGGCCGCCCGCCGCGACCGCGCCCGCGACCGGCAGTTCGGTGGCCAGGGTGGCCAGTACATGGCCGAAGAGGAAGACCGCGGCGGTGCGCACCCCGCCGACGCGGCGCTCGAGTGCCCCGAGGACGGGGGCGAACGCGAGGCCGTAGAAGGAGAAGAGCCCGCCGGCTATCCACAGCGCGCTGGCGACGAGGACGACGAGCGGACGGTCGGCGAGGTGCGCGGCGTCCGTACTGGAGTCGCGCAGCAGCTGGTTGACGGTGGCCTCGTCGCCGAACTCGGCGTAGCCGGCGGTGGCCAGCAGCACCAGGCCGTAGCAGAAGGTGAAGGGGGTCGCCCTGGGGGTGGGGACCAGTCGCCACAGGCTGCGCAGCCACCGGCGGCCGGGGGCGGGGTCAACCGCGGTCACTCGGGCAACCCCTTCCGCCGGGATTTCTCGGTGCGGACCGGCCGGAAGGGCCGCGCACTACGAAGATTACGGGGCACGGGCCCCCGGTGAATCACCTTCTTGCCGTGACTCGGGCCACCCTTGTCAACCTCTTAACCTTCAGGTGCGTCCGTCGAACATCAATGATCTCCGGAGGCCTGCATGACCATTCCGCACGATCCCGTCACCCTGGACCGCCGTCACGGTCCCCACGGAGAGGTGGTCCTCAGACAGCGCGGTGACCGCTACGAGATCATCGCCAACGGCTGCTTCCTGATGGACACTTCGGACGGCCGCTCCGAGCGGCTGCTGGTCGACGCCGCGCTCGCCGCGCTGCCGCCGGGGCGCCGGGAGCCGTCCGTGCTGATCGGCGGCCTGGGCGTGGGCTTCTCGCTGGCGCGGGCCGCGGCGGAGCCCCGGTGGGGGCGGATCACGGTGGTCGAGCGCGAGCAGGCGGTCGTCGACTGGCACCGGGCGGGCCCGCTCGCCGCGATCTCCGGGGAGGCGCTGGCCGATCCGCGTACCGAGGTCGTGCCCGCGGACCTGGTCGCGTACGTCCGTACCGCGCCCGAGCGCCACGACGCGCTCTGCCTCGACATCGACAACGGCCCCGGCTGGACCGTCACCGAGGACAACGAGGGCCTGTACTCCCCCGCCGGACTGGCGGCGTGCCGGGAGCGGCTCACGCCCGGCGGAGTGCTCGCCGTGTGGTCCGCGCAGCCGTCCCCGGAGTTCGAGAACGCCCTCCGGAATGCCGGGTTCGCCGGGGTAACCACCGAAGAGATCGCCGTTGCCCGAGGCGTCCCGGACGTCGTCCACCTCGCGGTCCGCGCCGCGTAGCCGTGCCCCTCCACCTGCCCGTACCCTGCTTGCCACCGGCCGGAGGGCTGGCAGCGATCACGGCATGGAAAGACGCTGGGGGCGGGCGCATGGAGCAGACACACATCGGCCCAAGTGGCGCGACGGCCTCTGCCGGAGCACAGCGGCGGGTACTGATCGTCGAGGACGACCGGACCATCGCCGAGGCCATCGCGGCACGGTTGCGGGCCGAGGGTTTTCAGGTACGGACCGCGGGCGACGGGCCCGCGGCGGTCGACACGAACGAGGCATGGCAGCCGGACCTGCTGGTACTGGACGTGATGCTGCCGGGCTACGACGGCCTCGAGGTATGCCGCCGGGTGCAGGCACAGCGGCCGGTGCCGGTGCTGATGCTGACCGCGCGGGACGACGAGACCGACATGCTGGTCGGGCTGGGCGTCGGCGCGGACGACTACATGACCAAACCGTTCTCCATGCGCGAGCTGGCCGCGCGGGTGCACGTGCTGCTGCGCCGGGTGGAACGGGCGACGCTGGCCGCCCATACGCCGCGCAGCGGCATCCTGCGCCTGGGCGAGCTGGAGATCGACCACGCCCAGCGGCGGGTGCGGGTGCGCGGCGGGGACGTGCACCTGACCCCGACCGAGTTCGACCTGCTCGTCTGCCTGGCCAACACCCCGCGCGCCGTCCTCTCCCGCGAGCAGCTGCTCGCGGAGGTGTGGGACTGGGCGGACGCCTCCGGCACCCGGACCGTGGACAGCCACATCAAGGCGCTGCGGCGCAAGATCGGGGCGGAGCGGATCCGTACGGTGCACGGGGTGGGATACGCGCTGGAGACGCCGACCACGTGAACGACGCACGCGCGGCGGGCCTGTGGAGCAGGGTCTGGGAGGCGCTGCGCCCCCTGGACCCCTACCGGTCGGTGAAGGCCGCGCTGGGCGCGCTGGTGATCGGCTCGGTGGTCATCACGACGTTCCTGGTCTTCGTGGCGATGCACTCGGCGACCGGTTTACGGGTGATCACGGTCTTCTCGATCATCGCCTCGCTGCTGATCACCCAGTTCGTCGCGCACGGCCTGACCGCGCCGCTGGA
Organism: Streptomyces sp. SX-6; assembly: GCF_059089585.1. Classification (NCBI taxonomy): domain Bacteria; kingdom Bacillati; phylum Actinomycetota; class Actinomycetes; order Kitasatosporales; family Streptomycetaceae; genus Streptomyces; species Streptomyces sp. SX-6. The sequence continues at coordinate 223,216 of NZ_JBTHHU010000005.1, forward strand.
CGAGATGACCGAGGTCACCCGGACCATGGCGCACGGCGACTACACCCGGCGGGTGAGCGCCGGGCGGCGGGACGAGTTCGGTGCCCTGGCCGACGCCTTCAACCGGATGGCGGCGGACCTGGAGGCGGTGGACACCCACCGCAAGGAGCTGGTCGCCAATGTCTCGCACGAGCTGCGCACCCCCATCGCGGGGCTGCGGGCCGTGCTGGAGAACGTGGTGGACGGGGTCTCGGCCGCCGACCCGGAGACCATGCGCACCGCGCTCCGGCAGACGGAACGGCTGGGGCGGCTGGTGGAGCAGTTGCTCGACCTGTCCCGGCTGGACAACGGCGTGGTGACGCTGCGCGCGCGGCGCTTCGAGGTGTGGCCGTACCTGGCCGGGGTGCTCAAGGAGACGAGCATCGCCCGCGACACCAGCAGCTCGCCGCGTGTCCGCAAGGACGTCCATCTGCATCTGGACGTCTCGCCGCCGGAGCTGACCGCGCACGCGGACGCGGAGCGGCTGCACCAGGTCGTGGCGAATCTGGTGGAGAACGCCGTCCGGCACAGCCCCCCGCACGGCCGGGTCACCATCCGCGCGCGCCGGGGCGAGGGCCCCCAGTCGCTGGCGCTGGAGGTGCTGGACGAGGGGCCCGGCATCCCCGAGTCCGAGCGGCACCGGGTCTTCGAGCGCTTCAACCGGGGCTCGGCGGGACAGCAGGGGCCGGGCAGCGACGGCGGTACGGGCCTGGGCCTGGCGATCGCCCGCTGGGCGGTCGGTCTGCACGGCGGGAGCATCGGGGTGGCCGAATCCCCGCGGGGCTGCCGTATCCGGGTCACTCTTCCGGGGCAGGGGTCCGTTACCAGAAGTTGACGTAGGGTCGTTGGCGGACGCACGCATTCCTCCGAATGCGGGGCGTGTTTCCGCGCACCCGGAAACGCACGGGACAAGGTAAACCCGGTGTGTTTCCCGCCCTCGCATGCCCCGAAACCACGGAGCGAGTGTGACTTGCGCGACGACTGGCCCCGGCGACCTGCATGAGAGCACCTGACAGGCGTAGCCTTTATTCCCGCTGTCCACCACCTTAGGTAAGCGGAAGAGGGCGGTTGCCGCCGTGTCGCCACAGTCCCCGAACTCATCGAGCATCTCGACCGACCAAACCAGGCAGGGGAAGACCCCTGCCGACGTTTTCGGTCCCAATGAGTGGCTCGTCGACGAGATCTACCAGCAGTACCTCCAGGACCCGAACTCGGTCGACCGAGCCTGGTGGGACTTCTTCGCCGACTACAAGCCGGGCGCCAATCCGCCGCAGGCCGCAGCGGCACCGGCAGCCGTAGCGCCCCCCGCCGCGGCTCCGGCGCCCGTCGCCGCCCCGGCCCCCGCCGCTCCCCCGGCGCCGCCCGCCCCGCCCCGGGCGCCCGCCGCGCCGCAGGCGAAGCCGGCCGCGGCCGCTCCGGCGCCCGCGAAGCCCGTCACCCCGGCCGCGAGGCCGAAGCCCGCCGCCGCGCCGGCGGCCGAGGCCCCCGAAGGCCCGGAGTTCGTGACGCTGCGCGGTCCGTCCGCCGCGGTCGCCAAGAACATGAACGCCTCCCTGGAGCTGCCGACGGCCACCTCGGTCCGCGCGGTCCCGGTGAAGCTGCTGTTCGACCAGCGCATCGTCATCAACAACCACCTCAAGCGCGCCCGCGGCGGCAAGGTCTCCTTCACGCACCTCATCGGCTACGCCATGGTGCAGGCGCTGAAGCTGATGCCGTCGATGAACCACTCCTTCACGGAGAAGGACGGCAAGCCGACCCTCGTCAAGCCCGCGCACGTCAACCTGGGCCTGGCGATCGACCTGGTGAAGCCGAACGGCGACCGCCAGCTCGTGGTCGCGGCCATCAAGAAGGCCGAGACCCTCAACTTCTTCGAGTTCTGGCAGGCCTACGAGGACATCGTCAAGCGCGCCCGCGTGGGCAAGCTGACGATGGACGACTTCACCGGCGTCACCGCCTCGCTGACCAACCCCGGCGGCATCGGCACCGTGCACTCCGTGCCGCGCCTGATGCCCGGCCAGGGCCTCATCCTCGGCGTCGGCGCGATGGACTACCCCGCCGAGTTCCAGGGCACCTCCCAGGACACCCTGAACAAGATGGGCATCTCGAAGGTCATGACCCTGACCTCGACGTATGACCACCGGGTGATCCAGGGCGCCGCCTCCGGCGAGTTCCTGCGCATCATGCACCAGCTGCTGCTGGGCGAGAACGGCTTCTACGACGAGATCTTCGAGGCCCTGCGCATCCCCTACGAGCCGGTCCGCTGGCTCAGGGACATCGACGCCTCGCACGACGACGACGTCACCAAGGCCGCCCGCGTCTTCGAGCTGATCCACTCCTACCGGGTCCGCGGCCACGTCATGGCCGACACCGACCCGCTGGAGTACCGCCAGCGCAAGCACCCCGACCTCGACATCACCGAGCACGGCCTCACCCTGTGGGACCTGGAGCGTGACTTCGCGGTCGGCGGCTTCGCCGGCAAGTCGCTGATGAAGCTGCGCGACATCCTCGGCGTGCTGCGCGACTCGTACTGCCGCACCACCGGCATCGAGTTCATGCACATCCAGGACCCCAAGCAGCGCAAGTGGATCCAGGACCGCGTCGAGCGCCCGCACTCCAAGCCGGAGCGCGAGGAGCAGCTGCGGATCCTGCGCCGCCTCAACGCCGCCGAGGCGTTCGAGACGTTCCTGCAGACCAAGTACGTCGGCCAGAAGCGCTTCTCGCTGGAGGGCGGCGAGTCCGTCATCCCGCTGCTGGACGCGGTGCTGGACGCGGCCGCCGAGTCCCGTCTGGACGAGGCCGTCATCGGCATGGCCCACCGTGGCCGTCTGAACGTGCTGGCCAACATCGTCGGCAAGTCCTACGCGCAAATCTTCCGCGAGTTCGAGGGCAACCTCGACCCGAAGTCGATGCACGGCTCCGGCGACGTGAAGTACCACCTGGGCGCGAACGGCACCTTCACCGGCCTGGACGGCGAGCAGATCAAGGTCTCGCTGGCCGCCAACCCGTCCCACCTGGAGACGGTCGACCCGGTCGTCGAGGGCATCGCCCGCGCCAAGCAGGACATCATCGGCAAGGCCGGCACGGACTTCACCGTCCTGCCGATCCAGCTGCACGGCGACGCGGCCTTCGCGGGCCAGGGCGTCGTGGCCGAGACCCTCAACATGTCGCAGCTGCGCGGCTACCGCACCGGCGGCACCGTGCACATCGTCATCAACAACCAGGTCGGCTTCACCGCGCCGCCGGAGTCCTCGCGCTCGTCGATGTACTGCACCGACGTCGCGCGGATGATCGAGGCGCCGATCTTCCATGTGAACGGTGACGACCCGGAGGCGGTCGTCCGCGTTGCCCGTCTGGCCTTCGAGTTCCGCCAGGCGTTCAACAAGGACGTCGTCATCGACCTGATCTGCTACCGCCGTCGCGGCCACAACGAGTCCGACAACCCGGGCTTCACCCAGCCGCTGATGTACGACCTGATCGACAAGAAGCGCTCGGTGCGCAAGCTCTACACCGAGTCCCTCATCGGTCGCGGCGACATCACGCTGGAAGAGGCCGAGCAGGCGCTGCAGGACTACCAGGGCCAGCTCGAGAAGGTCTTCATCGAGGTCCGTGAGGCCGACACGGCCGAGGTTCCGGCCCAGGTGCCCGCACCGCAGGCCGAGTTCCCGGTGCCGGTGCAGACCGCGATCTCCCAGGAGGTCGTCAAGCGGATCGCCGAGTCCCAGGTCAACACCCCCGAGCACGTCACCGTGCACCCGCGTCTGCTGCCGCAGCTGCAGCGCCGCGCGGCGAGCATCGAGGACGGCACGATCGACTGGGGCATGGGCGAGACCCTCGCCTTCGGCTCGCTGCTGATGGAGGGCACCCCGGTCCGCCTGGCGGGCCAGGACTCCCGCCGCGGCACCTTCGGCCAGCGGCACGCGGTGCTCGTCGACCGGCAGACCGGCGAGGACTACACCCCGCTGATGTACCTCTCCGAGGACCAGGCGCGCTACAACGTCTACGACTCGCTGCTCAGCGAGTACGCGGCGATGGGCTTCGAGTACGGCTACTCGCTGGCCCGCCCGGACGCGCTGGTGCTGTGGGAGGCGCAGTTCGGTGACTTCGTCAACGGTGCCCAGAGCATCACGGACGAGTTCATCTCCTCCTCGGAACAGAAGTGGGGCCAGACCTCCGGCGTCACCCTGCTGCTGCCGCACGGCTACGAGGGCCAGGGCCCGGACCACTCCTCGGCCCGCATCGAGCGCTTCATGCAGCTGTGCGCGCAGAACAACATGACGGTCGCCATGCCGACGCTGCCGTCGAACTACTTCCACCTGCTGCGCTGGCAGGTCCACAACCCGCACCACAAGCCGCTGATCGTCTTCACGCCGAAGTCGATGCTGCGTCTGAAGGCCGCGGCGTCGAAGGTGGAGGAGTTCACCTCGGGCGGCTTCCGTCCCGTCATCGGTGACGAGACCGTCAACCCGGCCGACGTCCGCAAGGTCGTCTTCTGCTCCGGCAAGGTCTACTACGACCTGGCCGCCGAGCGGGACAAGCGCGGTGCGAACGACACCGCCCTCATCCGCCTCGAGCGTCTGTACCCGCTGCCGGGTGCGGAGGTCCAGGCGGAGATCGCCAAGTTCCCGAACGCCGAGAAGTACCTCTGGGCGCAGGAGGAGCCGGCGAACCAGGGTGCGTGGCCGTTCATCGCGCTCAACCTGATCGACCACCTGGACCTGGCGGTCGGCGCGGATGTCCCCGCCTCGGAGCGGCTGCGGCGGATCTCCCGCCCGCACTCCTCCTCCCCGGCGGTCGGCTCCGCGAAGCGGCACCAGGCGGAGCAGGCGGCTCTGGTCGCCGAGGTCTTCGACGCGTAAGGCCTTCCGGCCGGGCGTGTGAAGGGGCCCGCACCACTTCGGTGGTGCGGGCCTTTTCGTGTGCCCCGGTCCCGAAACCGCGCTCCGCGCGGTTGTCCTCAAACGCCGGACGGGCTGGATTTTCGCCCGGCCCGGCACTATCAAGCCCGGCCGGCGTTTGAGGCCGAGCGGCGAAGCCGCGACAAAGGGGGTCTGGGGCGCAGCCCCAGGAAACGGTGAAAGGGCGGGACCGGGGCACCCTCCACCCCCTACCCCAGATACGGCTCGAAGTCCCAGTACGGCCGTACCCGTTGGCGCGCCGACATCGCATGCGGGTGCTGCGCACCCAGCGTGCGGGCGAGGCGCTGGAGGGCGTCCTCCTCGACCTTGCCCGCCTCCTCGTGCTCGCGCAGCGCCCGCAGGTCCGCCGCCAGGGCGATCTCGCAGGAGAGGGTGAAGGGGTGGTCCTGGCCCAGGGCACGGCGGGCCCGGGACAGGGTGTCCCGGCTCAGTTCCGTCGCGCTGTCCAGGAGCCCCGTGAAGTTGCGGCCCGCCGCGGCGTTGAGGGCGCAGCCCAGTACCCAGGGGTGGTCGGCACCGAGCGTGGCGGCCAGGCCGGCGTACGAGGCCTCGAACACGGCGAGGGCCTCGGCGCGTTCGCCGGCGGCCTGGAGGACGAGGCCGGTGTTGGAGAGCATGCCGGTGCTGATGGGGTGGGCGGGCCCCAGCAACGACCGGAAGGCGTTCTCGCCTTCCGCGATCAGGTCGCGGGCCTGCCGCAGATCGCCGTGCTCGCGCGCGTAGTTGCCGTAGTCGACGACCAGCCCGACGGTGGCGTAGTGGTCGCGCCCGTGCACCTGCTCCATCTGCTCCAGCAGGCTCACCATGGCGCTGCCGACGTCCTGGTGGGAGCCGGCCCGGCGCTCGCACAGCAGGAGGTTGTGGCGGGCGCGCAGGGTCTGGGGGTGCTGGGGGCCGAGGACTTGGAGGTGGAGGCGTACGCCCAGTTCCTGGCGGGCCAGCGCGTCGCCGTAGTGGCCGAGCAGCCGCAGGTCGCGGGCGCAGGCGATGCCGGAGGCGAGGGTGGCGGCGTGGCGGGAGCGCAGCATGCTCTCCCGCTTGCGCAGGGTCTTCAGGTCGAGGTCGTACGCGTCGGCGTAGCGGCCCAGCAGGCGCAGGCCCACGCCGAGGTTGTGCTGGGCGAGGAGGGCCGTGTAGTCGTCCGGGCCGAGCAACTGCCGTGCGGAGTCGAGGACTTCCCACTGCCTGTCGAGGGCCTCGGCGTACTGGCCGAGGTAGCGCTGGTCGGCGGCGAGGCAGCCGAGGGCGGTCATCGTGCTGGCCGGGTCGGCGTCCGGGAGCGCGCGCAGCCGGTCCAGTGTCGACCGGTCGAGCTCGTACGCGGCGCGGAACGCCCCGCGCAGGCGCAGGATGTTGCCCTGGTGGGTGGTGAGTTCGAGCATGCGCGGGTGCTCGAGCGGGAAGAGCTCGGACCAGTTCTCGCGGATCTTCTCGCCGAGTTCCGCGCCGATGTCGTACTCGCCGCTGTGGTAGCAGTAGCGCAGCACGTTGAGCACCGTCTCCTGCACCCGGTAGTCGTGGCTGCCGAGGGCGCCGGAGGGCTCGAGCTGCGGCAGCAACTCGGCGTAGCGCGGCCAGAGTCTGCTGTCCTGCGGGTTGCCGGGGTCGGCGGCGGCGACCATCCGGCGGACGATGCGGCGGTGCGCCTGCCGGTCCTGCGGCGTGGTGAGGCGGGTGACGATGTCGTGCACCAGCCGGTGCATGTGCACGGCCTCCTGCTCGGGGCCGGTGTCACCGCCCTGGCCCGCCGAGATACGGATGTCGCGGCGGGTGAAGACCGAGTAGTTGACGAGCGTGTCCAGGGCCCGTGTCCAGGCGGGCAGGTCGGCGGCGAGCCAGCCGAGGTGGTCGGGCAGTTGCTCGGGCGGCAGCAGCCGGACCAGGCCGATAGGGATGCGGCCGGGTGCGAACGAGGTGCACAGGTTGAGGAGTTCGACCGCGTGGGGCTGGGTCTCGCGCAGCCGGTTGATCAGTATCGACCAGGAGGTGAGGGAGGAGCGGGGCACCCCGTCGAAGCCGCCCTGGCCCGCCAGCAGCCCGGACATCTCGCCGTCGCGCACCATGCGCAGGTACTCGGAGACCTCCATGTCCGACTCGCCCAGCCAGGACGCGGCCTGGACGAGCGCCAGCGGGATGTCGCCGAGTTCGACGGCGACCTCGTCGGCCTCCGCGGCGGACAGCCGGGGTGCGCGGCGCAGCAGGTAGGCGGTGCTCTCGGTGCGGTCGAAGCCCGGGACGTCCAGGACGGTCGCGCCCGCCTCGTCCCAGCTGCGGTTGCGCGAGGTGATCAGTACGTGCCCGGGGCCGGCGGGCAGCAGCTCCTCCGCGCCGTCGAGGTCGTCCCAGCCGTCGAAGACGATCAGCCAGCGGCCGTGGGGCTCGCTGCGGCGCAGCGCCTCGCGCACGGCGCGGATGCGCTCGCCGGGCTCGGAGCCGACGGCCAGGCCGAGTTCGGGGGCCAGTTCGCCGAGGCGCTCGCGCTGGGTGCCGCGGGTATCGGAGTTGACCCACCAGACGACGTCGTAGTCGGAGCAGAAACGGTGGGCGTACTCGGCGGCCATCTGCGTCTTGCCGATGCCGCTCATGCCGAGCAGCGCGCAGACGGCGGTGCCCGTATCGGCGTCCGTCAGCTGCTGCTGGAGCCGGTTGAGGAGTTCGTCGCGGCCCGTGAAGCGGCGGTTGCGGCGGGGGACGTCGCTGCCCCAGACCGCCGGAGGGTCGTTGGGGTAGCGGGTGCCGGGCCCGGCGGGCAGGGTGCGTACGGGCGGGCGGTCCGGCAGTCCCAGGCGGCTCAGCAGCCTGCGTTCGGCCTCCTGGGCGCCGACGCCCCACAGGTCGACCGGTTCGAGGACGGCCGTGGCGGGCAGCAGGACACGGTTGGTGAGGTTGACGGCGGCGAACCGGTCGGCGTTCGCGGCGACGATGCCGCGCAGGGCCTCGGCCCACTCCCCCTCGTTGCGCGGCCCGAGTTCGAAGAACCAGTCGCTCAGTACGAGCAGGACGCGCCCCCTGGCGAGCAGCAGGTCGCCCAGGGCGCGCTCCAGGGGCACCTCGCGCGGCGGGTCCCAGCGCAGCAGCGTGACCCGCTGTCCGTGGCTCTCCAGCCGGTGCCCGATCCAGGTGGCCCAGGCCCGGTAGAACCCGGCGAAGACGACGAGGCAGTGCTCGTCGTCCCGGTCCTGTGCGCCGGTGGCGCCCGGCACCCGCTGCGTGTTCATGCGCTTCCCTCGGTCAAGGACATCCGGCCGCTCGGCCCCAGTGCAGCCAGGAGGCGCCGCATGCCCAGGGTGAACTCCCGTCCTTCGGGAGTCAGTTCATTGGATTCAAGCAGCACGGGCAGTGCTTCCGCGACCTGTTGGCGGTATGAATCGCGCCGCTCGCGGGCGTCCCGCCGGACACCGGGCGGCAGCGTCTGCCGCAGGGCCGCGCGGTGCCAGAAGTCGGCGAGGGCCAGATGCGCGTACGTGCCCTGGAGGACCCCCGCGAAGGGGCGCGGGTCCCTGCGCCAGGCCACCCGGTGGACCGCCTCGGGGCCGGCGTCGTGCAGCGGGAGCAGGTCGTGCAGGACCGACAGCTTGCTGTGCTGGGTCTCGTGGACGAGCACCTCGGCGAGGTCGGCGGCCGTCCTCGGCGGCGTGGCCAGCACCGCGCCGGGCGCCGCGCGGAAGGTCGCGCTGACCTTGGTGCCGGGGGCGTGCGCGAGCGGTACCAGGCAGCGCAGCAGGGCCGTTGTCTCGGCGGCCCGTCCGGGGTCGGCGGCGCGCAGCAGCGCGAGGGCGGCCCGCCAGCGCCGCCCCCAGGGCTCGCCGCCGGCCCGGGTGCGGGCGGCGGCGGGCAGGGCGGCGCGGCCCACGCCCCCGGGCGGGACCCGGAAGGGGTCGAGGTCGTCGAGTACGGCCCCGGTGCCGGGCAGTCTCCGCAGCCCGCGCCAGCCCGTACCGGCCCCGGCCACGCGGCCCGCGGTGAACAGCAGGGCGGCTTCGGTGCGGTGGCCCTCGGCGGTCAGGTGTGCCGTACGGGCGCGGGCGATGATCCGCACCAGCGGGGCGCGGGTCTCCACGAGCCCGATGCCGGGCAGGGCCAGGACCCCGTCGGGGGTGGCCAGTTCGGCGGTGAAGGAGGCGCCCGAGCGCAGCGCGGCGGCAACGGCGACGGCGCCGAAGTGGTCGAGGAGCCGGGCGAGCGGCGGCCCTTCGGGCGCGGACAGGGCGAGGACCAGCCAGTTGCCGACGGCCGGGTAGTCGAGGACCTCGCGGGTCCGGAACGGGTCGCGGGCCTCGGCCTGCTCGAGCAACCGCCAGTGTTCCTCGAACCGTTCACCGGTGAGCGCAGCAGGTTGCCTTTCCACGCGGGTGAGCAGCGACTTGAACAACACCAGCCGTCTGCTGTGCAGTCCGCGGCGCAGCAGGGCGATGTCGTCGGGCGTGGACCGCGTGCGGGCGAGGCGGTCCAGGGCGGCGGACGGTACGGGCCGACCCGTCGGATTCTGTCCGAATACCGATCGGTGACACTCCGGGTCCACGCGGGTCACGTCCCGTCCTCAGCCGCCTTGGGGGGGCCGCGACGGCGGCTGCTGTTCGGCCCCGCTCGAGTACCAGGTCTCCCCGAACTCCCCCGGGCGCAGGAGCGCGCTCTCCACGGCGGCCGCCAGGCCCGGGTCGGTCATCCCGCGCAGGCTGCGCAGGCCGACGCCGGTGAGGTCGGGCAGCGCGGGCGTGCCCGCGTTGTGCTTCGGCACCCTCTTCTCCTCCCTGCCGCTGTCCGCCATGAGGCGGCTCCCGCAGCTGCTCGGTTCTTCCCATGCGCCGTAATCCGGAAACCCGTTCGGTCAAGGTCCGGTCGAGGTCCGGTCAGGATCCGGAAAGGCGCGCGACGCTCTCCCGCGTCGCCGCGACCTCGTCCCATGGCACCTCCGCGAGCCTGGCCGTCAGATCGCGCCACTCGCGGGCGGCGGCGCGGTAGGCGCTCAGCGCCTGCCGGGGCAGGCCCATCCGTTCCAGGGCCTCGCCGTAGCGGTGCGAGGCGCGGGCGGCGGTCACCGAGCCCGGTGCGCCCCCGTCGTGCTCGCGCGCCTCCCGGGCCGCGGCGGCGAACGCCGCGGCGGCGTCGGTGAGCGGCATCCCCACGGCGTTCTCCCGCAGCGTGAGCCGCGCGGTGCCGAGCACCAGCCAGGCCTCGGCCCGTACGGCACCGTCCGGCGACCGGCGCGCGGCCTGCTCGAGCAGGTGACAGCTCTCGTAGAGGTCGGGCAGGAAGCGGAGTTGCGCGTAGCGCAGCACGAGGGCGCGGCCGAGGAGGAGCTGGAGCCGCGAGTGCAGCGGTGCTCTTCCGGGCGCCACGGTGAAGGCTTCGCGCAGTACGGCCTCGGCCCGCTGCGGGTCGGCCGCGTGGGCGGCCGGTTCGGCGCCGTTCCCCCGTGCGGGGGTGGCCTGTTCGCCGTGGTCGTCCGCGGCCCGCAGGGCAGACCCCGCGTCCCCACCCGGGGCGTCGCCGCCGTGGGGATCGGGCCCGGCGTCGGGGCCGGAGCGCGAGCGGCCTTCGCCCGGGCCGGCCGCGGCGGCATCCTCCGCCCGCGTCAGCAGCGACTCACCCCACTCCGCGAGGAGTTCCGCGCGGGCGAGGGTGTCGCGGTCCATGAGGGAGACCGCCGACTCGTACGCGGCGTCCGCGAGCGGCCAGTCGGGTACGGCGGCGTGGACGCGGGCCAGTTCGGTGCGGCACTCCACGCGCCGGAGGTCGTCCGTGGCCTCGTGTTCGGCACGGGCGAGGGCGTCGAGGGCCTCGGGGCCCGGGTCGCCCGTGAGGCGGAGGGAGCGGGCGAGGTCCAGGAGGGCGGGGCCGAGGCGGGGGTCGCCGGGTTCCAGGAGGGCGCAGGCGGCACGGAGTTCGGCGGAGGCCTCGGCGGCAGCCTCGGCGGCACGCCCCGGGTCGGCCCCGGCGAGGGCGAGCAGGACGCGGCCCAGCTGCAGATGACGCCGTACGCCGCCCGGCAGGGCGCGCAACACGCGCTCGGCCTCGCGGAGTTGTGCGGGATCCCCGTCGGCCTCCCAGGCCGCGTGCCGCGCAGCGGCCAGTTCGAGGCCCGCATCGACATGCCGCGGGGTGCCGGGCTCCGCGTGTCCGTGGGCCTCGGCGAGGACGGTGACGGCCAGGTCCAGCAACTCGCCCCGTGCGGTGGGGTCGTGGCGTACGGACTCGGTGCCGGCCAGTGCCCGCAGTGCCGTGCCGAGGACGATCCGGGCCCGCACCCCTTCCTCCCCCACGGCTTCTTCCGCGAGGGCGCGGGCCTGGTGCAGCAGGGCGGGGTCGGCCTGGACGTGCCACAGCCGCAGCAGTTCCTCGGCCTCGGCGAGCGGCCCGGCGCCGGCGGGCGGCCGCCGGTACCAACGGACGACCCGGGCGGGCACCTGGGCGAAGAGTTCGGGTTCCGTCGTGCCGGGGAGGTCCGTGCGCACGGCGGGGCTGTCGGTGAGCTGGGCGACGGCGAGCGCCGAGAAGTTGCGGGCTCTCTTGCCGAAGTGGCGTTCGACGTAGTCCGAGCAGTGCTTGAGCACGAGCGCGGCCTCGCTCCGGCCGAGCGACTGGAGCAGCAATTCGCGCACGCCGTCGGCGAATTCGTACCAGGGCCCGGCCGCCGCACCGGCGGCGGCCGGGTCGGGCAGCCGCCACAGCAGCCCGCTCAGCAGCACTTCGGCCAGTTCCATGGGCCCGGTGTCGGGCAGCATCGCCCGCTGGACGACCTGCATCACCGGCAGCGTCGACGGCGCGGCGGCGAGGAGCACGACGAGCCGGAGCGCCCCGGGCGAGGCACTGGCCCGGAAACTCCGGAGCCGCTCGTCGGCGCTGCGGCCGCCGCCGTCGGCGGACGCGGGGCCGGGGCGGGCCGGGTGGTCGGGCAGCAGCAGCCCCGCGACGCCGCGTACGGCCGTGCGGCCCGGTCCGGCGAGCAGCCGGGCCCAGGCGCCGAGCGCCTCGGCGGAGGGCAGCAGTACGGGCACCGGCAGCGCGCCCGCGCCCGGTTGGGGGCGGAAGCCGTCGGGGACGAAATGCAGTCTGCCGCCCGCCGCGGGGTCGCGGACGAGCAGGCCGGTCTCGGCGGGCAGCGCGGTGCGCGGCCACAACCGGGGCGGCAGCGGCTGGACGACGGCGAGGGGCGAGGTCTTCGACCAGTGGTGGAGCAGCCGCTGAGCCCCGCCCTCCTGCCACAGGGGTCCCACGCAGTCGCTGACGACCAGCGTGAGACGGCGGCCCGTGGGGTCGCGGAACTGATCGGCGGGGCGCGGTATCCGGCCCGGCGCGGTGCCGATCAGCGGGGTGCCGTCCGGGGCGCGGTGCAGATAGCGCACCCGGACATCATGGAAGACGCCCAACTGTGCGCAGGCCTGCCGGAGTTCCTCCAGCATCCGCTCCCAGACGACCATGGACGACGAGGTGTCCATCAGCAGCTGCATGGTCGCGGCCTGCCGTACGCCCCGGCGGTGGACGGGCCTCAGCACACCGGTCCGGGCGCCGAGCTCCGCGGTGGCCTCCTCGTCGAGCGGCCCCCGGAGCGGGGCGGCGAGCGAACGGTAGCCGCGCAGGGGGCGCAGCGCCCGCTGGAGGCCGAGCAGGCCCGGCAGGGAGGCGGCCGTCGGCACCCGGACGGTGAACGTCTCCGGGGTCCCGGCCGGTTCCTCCGCCGCGCGGCTGCCCGCGTAGAGCGAGACGGGGCCCGTCCGCTCGTCACGGCGTTGCACCGGTGCGGGAGCCGGCGCGGGCGGCGCGGCCGGCAGGCTGCCCCGCGGCGGGAGGGCCGACGGCTCGGCTGCCGGGTCCCGCGACGGGACAGGGGCAGGGGCAGGCGTCATCCGCCGGGCGAGCCACAAGGCGTCGGCGATCTGTTCGGCCGTGATCTCCGGGGTCACGGCCCGCAGCCTGCCGATCAGTTGCTCCAGTGGCGGCTCGGGCGGCGGCGCCGTCATACCCCATCACCCGTCATGCCTCATCACCTCGGGCGGTCCAGCGGTTGCATCAGCATGGCGGCGAGCCGTTCACGCGTGACGGGTTCGGTGCGCGGGGCGTGCTGGGTGAGAAAGAGGGCGTTGAGGAGTTGGTCTGCGGCGATGACCTCGCCGGGCTCCCGATCGAGGAACCGCCGGATGAGCGCGTCACCCTCCGTCACCGCGTCGTCCCCCAGGTGGGCCCGGACCATAGCGGTGAGCTGTTCCTCGCCCGGCGGCTTGAGGTCGAGCTGGATGCAGCGGCGCAACAGGGCGGCGGGGAAGTCCCGTTCGCCGTTGGAGGTGAGCACGATCAGCGGGAAGGCGGTGCAGCGCACCCGCCCGCCGCGGATCAGGGCCCGGCCGCCGTCGTCCGTACCGACCTCCACCTCGGGTTCGAGGTCGGCGATCCGCTCCAGCTCGGGCAGCTGGAACTCGCCCTCCTCCAGGGCGTTGAGGAGGTCGTTGGGCAGGTCGAGGTCGCTCTTGTCGAGCTCGTCGACCAGCAGCACGCGCGGCTGGTCGGCGGGCAGCAGCGCGGTGCCCAGCGGTCCGAGCCGGATGTACGAGCCGATCGAGTGCCGCGCCTCGGCGCCGCCCGCCCGCTCCAGCTGGACGTCCTGGAGCCGGGCGATGGCGTCGTAGTGGTAGAGCCCGTCACGCAGGGCGGAGCGGCTGACGATGGGCCAGCGCAGCACCCGGCCGAGGCCGAGCTCGTACGCGACGGCGTGGGCGAGCGTGGACTTGCCGCTGCCGGGGTTGCCGGTGACGAGGAGCGGACGGCGCAGATAGAGGGCTGCGTTGACGGCCTCCACCTCCTCGGGGCGCGGGTGGTGGTTCTCCACCAGCCGCCGTTTGACCCCGAGCCTGCGGGCCGCGCTCGGATCGGCCGAGGCCCCCGCGTCGGGCCCGGCCGCGGCGAAGTCCCGCCAGGGCGGGGGCGGCGGCAGTCGGCGTATGCCGTCGTGCGGCAGGCCCGCTCCCCGGTAGATCCGCCAATCGTTCACGCTGGACTCCTCGTTGCCGTCTGTCGATTGCGGCTCCCGCACGAAGGTACCGTCCCGCGACCGGCCTGCCGAGCCCTTCCGGCCTGCCGCTGTCACGTACTTGACATCCGCCGTCACGGCGCGCCCAACGGCCTTGTGCCCGGGGCATATAGCGGCTCGGCGGGGCCGTCGCCGTCCGGGCTGTCGTACAGCAGGGCGATCGACCGTGCCCACAGGACCTCCTCGTCCGACGACTCGGGGTCGGCACAGCGGCGGCGCAAGCTGCGTATGTGCCAGTGAAGTTCCCCGGCTTTGCGCACGGAACTCACGAACTTCTCGATTTTCTCGTGGAATTCGGCGCAATCGGAGTGCCCCGCCGCGCCCCGGCGCCAGATCACCACTCCGTGCCCGGCCGCGAGCGCCGCGTCCATCGCGGTGGCACCCGCTCCGCACCCCACCGGCCCGCAGAAGACGGGAACGGCGGCGTCGGGCGCGTTGGCCAGCCGGCCGTATGCCGCGTCCCAGCTCTCACCGTCACCCTCGTGCCCTTGCTTGAGCACCTTGGCCCGCAGCGGTACGGCGGTCATCGGGCCCTCGGCCGCGCCGGTCCAGCGCCAGTGCCACTCCGGGATCGCGGGCTCGTCACGGCGGCGCCGGTCGCGCACGTACACCATGCGGCGCTGACCGAGCGGCACGGTGTGCGGCCCGGACTCCCCTTCGACACCGGGCGGGGTGAGCCGCCAGGAATCCAGCGGCTCGTCGAACAGCTCGCGCGGCAGCACCACTTGGACGGCCGCGAGATGGTCGCCGACATCGGCCTGCCGCAGCGCCTCGGCGACCGGCTCGCGCAGGGCCTCGCGCAACCCGGCGCGAGGCACGCCCTCTTCCTCGTCGCCGCACAGTGCACGGACGTCGTTGTCCTCGTACAGCAGCTTGACCCGCCACCTGTAGCGGTCGTACAGCCGGGTGTCGATCTCGACGACCACGTCGGCGCGGGCGCGGGGCGCGGCGGCCTCCGCGCCGGCACCGCCCAGGATCTCGTCGATCTCATCGCGGAGGACACCGGGAAGCAGCCCGACGTGCAGGGCCAGCCAGGTGCGCAGCTCGCTCAGTGGCCGCGTGCCCTCGGGCCGGCGTGGCCGGCCGACGTACGCCATGACCCACGCGGCGTACAACAGCACCGCCTCCAGGTCCCGGACCTCGACGTGGGCCGCCCGCAGGTCGTAGAGCAGGCCCACGCCCTCGCGCCAGCTGCGCGGGTCGTGCTCGACCCCCGGCTGGTACGGGCCCTGGAGGAGCCGCCGCTTGACCTCGTCGACCAGGGCCATGACCTCGCCGGGCGTGCCGGGAGGCGGCAACTCGGCCAGGAGGGCGAAGAGTTGGGCGCGCAGGACGGGCGTGAAGTCCCCGTCGGGGGAACGCAGCTCCCGCTGCAGGTCCGTCCAGCCGCCGTGCGCCCGGTGGTGGCGGTCGTGGGCGCGGACGATCGCGTGCAGCCGGTGGCGGCCGGGCAGGTCGTCGGCCATCCGGCGCAGCGCGGTGACGGGCACCGCGAGGCCCGTACCGCCCTCGCCGCGGCCCTTGCCCACCCCGATCAGCGCACCCCGGAGGGTGTCGACGACGGGCCCGCCCGAACAGCCGGGGGGTATCTCGCCGCGCAGCAGCACGGCGCTGCCCCCGCCGTACCCGCCCTCGGTCCTCCCTGTGCCGTAGCGCAGGGACAGCTCGCCGAGATCGCGGGACCAGCCGTGCAGGCTGACCTCGGCGGGGACGACCACCGAACGGTCGCCGAGCCACAGGCACTCCGCGTCGCCGGCGTCCGCGACCTCCACCAGGGCGAGGTCGGGCACCGGCCAGTGGCGGGGCGGGGAGTCGGGGTCGTCGGGGTACGGCAGCGCCCAGGCGACCCGGCCCTCGGTGGTACGCCCGTGGCAGTCGGTGACGCCGATGCCGGTGTCGCCGCCGAGGACGCCGCGGCCTCCGTTGCCCACCACGTGGGCACAGGTCAGGACCCAGCCCGGGGCGATGAAGAAGCCACTGCCCCAGAAGTCGCCTCCGGGTGCGGAGATGCGCACCACGGAGCGGCTCACGGCGCCTTGGAGGGGGCTCAAGCCGGCTGCTCCGCCGGCTCGGTCCACTTGAGCTTCACCTTGATCGAGGCCTTGCCCTCGCCGTCGGCGAGGAGGCTGATGACCTTGCCTGCCTGCGCGGAGAGCTCTATGCCGAACTCGACCTCGACCTCCTGGGGCCTGGCCGCCTCGAGGCCGGAGCGGAGCGATCCGACGACACCGCGCACCACGTCGGACATCCCGCCCGCCAGGTCGGCGACCCGGCGCACGGCTCCGGCCGCGCTGGAGTCCTCGAACCCCTGGCCGTCCTCCCACAGCTCGTCCGGCTCGCTGATCCGCGCCCAGACGACCGTGCCGTCGTCGAGCCGCACCTGAGTGATCCCGTCGGCCACGCGCCACCCCCGTCATCCGCGGTCACCGGCTGGGGAAGCAGCGTAGTCCCCGGGTTCGACGGGCGCGAGAGGTCTTGGCAAACGCCGCCTCTATCCTGGGGACGAAGGTCCGGCCGAGCACCTGCACATCTGACGGAGAGAGCGTTGTACTTCACCGACCGCGGCATCGAAGAGCTGGAGAACCGGCGGGGCGAGGAGGAGGTCAGCCTGGGCTGGGTGGCCGAACAGCTGCGTACGTTCGTCGACCTCAACCCGGACTTCGAGGTCCCGGTCGAGCGCCTGGCCACGTGGCTGGCGCGACTCGACGACGAGGACGACGACGAGTAACGGCTTACGAGCGGACGGCCTGCCGCCACCGGTCGTACGCGAGCGTCAGCACCCCGTCCGCGACGAGCGCGGCACCGACCGCGCGCCAGCGCCGCCGTGTGCCGCCGCCGCGGCGGGCGTACACCAGCACCCCGACGCCCGCGGCGATCTCCGCGGCGCCGATGGCCCGTGCGCGCGGCCCCTGGGTCCAGGTGCCGAGGACGCTGTGGTCCGTCGCCAGGCCGGACCGTACGGCGGTGCGCCAGCCCGGCCAGTCCACCGCTTCCGCGTCCTGAAGCGCCCCGGCGGCCTCGCACAGCCGCGTGGCGCTCATGCCGGGGCCCAGGCCCTGGCCGAGCGAGAGTCCCGCACGGGCGAGGACCGCGATCAGGCCGAGCACCCGGGCGGGGGCGTCGGCGTCGGAGTCCGGCAGGCTCAGCCGGTCGAAGGCGGCGCCGTCGAGCACGGGGTCCAGGCCGAGGCGGGCGCGCAGCGCGGTCATCGCCTCGTCGCCTCCGAGCGGGGTGCCGTCCGCGAGCCAGGTGTAGCCGACGGTGCGGCGGAAGCCCGCCGCCACCACGAAGCCGGCGCCGTCCGCGTCCCACCACAGCCCGACCGCGGGCCAGGTCTCGGCCGTGGTCAGGGCGCTCGCCCAGTCCGCCGTGACCGCGGCGAGGTTCGAGCCGTTCTCCCGCCAGGACTCCTCCGCGGGCACCAGCACGCTCCACCCCTCCCCCGCCGGGGCCAGGAGCAGCGGCCGGCGCAACAGCTGCGCGGCGGGGCGGACACGGTCGGGCGTGGCCCGGCAGAGCAGCAGGATCCCCGCCGCGGGGGTGTGATCGATAGCGGACATGCGTCAACGCTAAGCCACACCGTCGGCCTTGACTTCCCCAATCCGCGATATATCGTGTTGATGGGAAACGCGATATGTTGCGTCCTAGTCGTACAGCGCAGTCGTACAGCGCACCAGGAGGCCCTCATGCCCACCCCGTCGCAGTGGTCGCTCGCAGAACCGCAGAAACTCGCCTTCGAAGGCCCGGTCACGGCGCTGAACGTGCGCCTTGTCAACGGCACGGTCAATGTCGTGGGTACGGACAGCGGTCCCGCCCGGCTCGAACTGTCCGCCATCGACGGCCCCCCGCTAGTCGTCACCCATGAGGAGGGCCGGATCGACGTCGGCTATGACGACGTCACCTGGCAGCACTTCCTCAACTGGGGGTGGTTCGACGGCAGGAACTGGCGCCGCAGCGTGGACGTCACCCTCGCCGTGCCGACCGACGCCAGGGTCGAGGTCGGCGTCGTCCGCGCGGCGGCGGTGATCTCCGGCATCACCGCGCCCACCAAGGTGCGCAGCGTCTCCGGCGACACCACGCTCGTCCGCCTGACCGGGGACGTCAACGCCAATACCGTCTCCGGCGGCCTCGAGGCCCAGGCCCTCGGCGGCGACCTGCGCTTCAACTCCGTCTCCGGCGACCTCACGCTCGTCGACAGCGCGGGCGGAGCGGTGCGGGCCGACTCCGTCAGCGGCAACATGGTCGTCGACCTGTCCGCCTCCGGGCGCAGCCCCTCCCTCGGCCTCACCACCGTCTCGGGCGACGTCGCCATCCGGCTGCCCCAGTCCGCCGACGCCAGCGTGGACGCCAACACCACGAGCGGCGCGGTCTCCTGCTCCTTCGACGACCTGCGCGTCACCGGCGCGTGGGGCGCCCGCCGGATCACCGGGCGGCTCGGCGAGGGCAACGGCAGCCTCAAGGTCACCACCGTCTCCGGCGCGCTCGCGCTGCTGCGCAGGCCCCCGGCGCAGGACGAGCCCGACGACGCCCCCGACTCCCCTGCCCAGGGAAAGGTCCTCTGATGCCTCCCGTCTTCGCCCACGGCCGGCTGCGCCTGTACCTCCTCAAGCTCCTCGACGAGACCCCGCGCCACGGCTACGAGATCATCCGCCAGCTCGAGGAGCGCTTCCAGGGGCTGTACGCGCCGTCCGCCGGCACGGTCTATCCGCGCCTCGCCAAGCTCGAGGCCGAGGGCCTGGTCACCCATGCCACCGAGGGCGGCCGCAAGGTGTACTCCATCACCGAGGCCGGCCGCGCCGAACTCGCCGACCGGCAGGGCGAACTGGCCGAGCTGGAGCTGGAGATCCAGGACTCCGTCTCCGCCCTCGCCGCTGACATCCGCGAGGACGTCCGCGGTGCGGCGGGCGATCTGCGGCGCGAGATGCGGGAGGCCGCGCGTGTGGCCCGCACGGATACCGGTTCCGGCTCCGGGTCCGGCTCCGGTTACTTCACCGGCTCCTGGAAGGAGCAGGCCCGCCGGGCGAAGGAGGAGAGCCGCCGCGCCCGACAGGACGCGCAGCAGGCGCGCCGGCAGGCGCGGGAGGTGCAGGACCATCTGCGCGAGGAGGTGCTGCGCATCAAGGACCGGGTGCAGGACCAGGTCAAGGAGCACGCGCAGCGCGGCGACTGGCCGACAGGCCTGGCCGAGGGCGTCAACGCCCTCGCCCGCGAGCTCGGTTCCCTCGCGGGCCAGGCCCGCGGCGCGCGCACCACCCGCCCCGAGTGGGCCACGGCCGACGACACCCTCTCCAAGGACCCGGCCCGCGACTTGGACCGCCTCCTCGACCGCTTCCGCGACGAGATCCGCGACGCGGCACGCGACGGCGGGCTGACGCCTGCGCAACTGGCGGAGGTACGGGGGCATTTGGCGGAGGCGGCGGAGAAGGTGGCGGGTGTGCTCCGTCCGCCGGCTGGGTGAGGGTGCCCCGGTCCCGCCCTTCCACCGTTCCCCGGGGCTCCGCCCCCGGACCCCGCTTGTCGCGGCTTCGCCGCTCGTCCTCAATCGCCGGACGGGCTTGATAGTGCCGGGCCCGGCTGGATTGCATAGCTCGCGGGATTTTGTGGCTCGCGCCGAAAATCCAGCGCGGGCGCGAAAAACCAGCCCGTCCGGCGATTGAGGACCAACGCGGCGGAGCCGCGTTGCGGGGGGCCCAGGGGGCGAAGCCCCCGGTTACGGGAAGGGGCGGGGTGAGGGAGAAACCTCCTCCGCCACCACCCGCACCACGCCACCCACCCCAACCCCCCGCACCCACACCACACCCCGCACCCCTGGCCGCACAATCTCCGCACTCGCCCACGCCGGGCCGGCGACCGTCACCCGCCACCCCCGCCCCACCGGCGGCAGCGACAACTCCGTGACACCACGCCCCAGTTCGTACTGAAGCTCATATCTCCCCGGCTCGTACGACTCCCCCTGCACCACCCCCGCGACCGCAGCCGCGTACGGCCGTGCCGTGGTCTCCTTGTGCCGCTGGAAGCGCCCGGCACCGTCGAGCGCGCAGTACGCACCGCCGTAGCACCAAAGCCACCCCGCCCACCCGGAGCCGTACCGCCCCAGCGAGGCCATCGCGTCCGCGTAGTAGCGCCGCATGTGCGGCAACGTGCTGTCCGGCGGACCCCACTCCCCCACCACCACCGGAACCTGCCGCTCCCGCGGATACCGCACCACAGCCGCCTCGTAGGCCTCGATCCACCCCGCACCGGGGTCGTAGTCGGCCCCGACCTCCATCGCGGTGTTGTAGAAGTGCGGGGAGTAGACGACCTTGGGGTCGCGGATCCGGCCGAGTGCCGTCGGGAAGCCCTCGCCCACGATCGGCGTGGGTTCCACGAACAGCCAGTGCCTGCGGTCCACCCGGCGGATCGCGGACGCGAGACGTCCGTACATCGCCGTGATCTGCGTGGTCTCGATCCGGCGCGCAGCCGCCGGCAGGTCCTCGCCCGAACGCAGCCTGCCCATCGGCTCGTTGATCAGGTCGTACCCCAGGACAGCCGGATGGTGCCGGAACCGCAGCGCGAGCACCTGCCACATCCGCTCCTGCGCACGCCGGAGATCCGCGTCCTCGTAGAGGTGCTCGAACGCGGCCTGCACGGAAGGCTCGTAGTACTCGGAGAACCAGTCCCCGGGAT
Source organism: Streptomyces sp. SX-6 (assembly GCF_059089585.1). Lineage (NCBI taxonomy): Bacteria > Bacillati > Actinomycetota > Actinomycetes > Kitasatosporales > Streptomycetaceae > Streptomyces > Streptomyces sp. SX-6. The sequence goes on from NZ_JBTHHU010000005.1 coordinate 243,841, forward strand.
GCGGCTCATACGGCAGCCCCTCGCTCCGCGTGGCCCACTCGGGGATGCCGCGGTGCGAGCCGAACGCCGGCCCGTAGACGTCCTGGTGCGCGTCGAGGACGACCCGGATCCGGTAGCGGGCGGCCCAGTCCAGGACGCGCCTGATCCTCCGCAGGTAGTGCTCGCTGTACCGCCCCCGCCGCGGCTCGAGGTCGTCCCAGAAGACCGCGAGCCGCGCGAAGTTGAAGCCGTGTGCGGCCATGTCGCGCAGATGGCGCTCCGTGATGTCGTTCAAGGCCTCCGCACCACGGTGCGTCTTGTCGGCGAGGTTCCAGCCGCGCAGGGTGAGGATCCGACCGGAGTCATCGGTCAACGGCGGGATCCCACCCGCGACAGCTTCAACCCGCGGCACGGCAAACGTCAGCAGTGCGAGAACGACCCCCGACACGACCCATCGCGCACGCGGCATCCGCATGCACGGTTCATACCGTCAGCACGACCTTGCCGAACAGCTCGCCCTCGGCCATCTTTTCGAAGCCTTCGCGCGCCCGGTCCAGCGGCAGCACCGAGTCGATGACCGGCCGTACGCCGGTCGCGGCGCAGAAGCTCAGCAGATCGGCGAGCTCCTCCTTCGTACCCATGGTCGAGCCGACGACCTTGAGTTCCAGGAAGAAGATCCGGTTGAGCTCGGCCGAGGGCGGGTTGGGACCGCTCGTCGCACCGGAGATGACGAGCGTGCCGCCCGGCTTGAGCGACTTGACCGAGTGCGACCACGTGGCGGCGCCCACAGTCTCGATGACGGCGTCGACACGGTGCGGCAGCCGCGCACCCGGCTCGTACGCCGCCTCCGCGCCCAGCTCCACCGCACGCGCCCGCTTGACGGCATCCCGGCTGGTGGCGAACACCCGCAGCCCGGCCGCCGCGCCCAGCGCGATGGCCGCGGTGGCCACGCCGCCACCGGCGCCCTGCACCAGGACGGACTGGCCGGGCCGGACGTCCGCGTTGGTGAACAGCATCCGGTAGGCGGTCAGCCACGCGGTCGGCAGGCAGGCCGCCTCCTCGAAGGACAGCCCCTTCGGCTTGGGCAGTACGTTCCACACGGGCACGGCGACGCGCTCGGCGAACGTGCCCTGGTAGCGCTCGGTGAGGATGGAGCGCGGCTCGCGCGGGCCCACGCCGTGGCCGGTCTGGCCGATGACGGGGTGCACGACGACCTCGTTGCCGTCCTCGTCGATCCCGGCGGCGTCACAGCCGAGGATCATCGGCAGCGCCTCCTCGTCGAGCCCGACGCCGCGCAGCGACCAGAGGTCGTGGTGGTTGAGAGCGGCGGCCTTGACGGTGACCTTCATCCAGCCGGGCCGCACCTCCGGCTCGGGACGCTCCCCCAACTCGAGGCCGGAGAGCGGCTGGTCACGGTCGATGCGGGCGGCATAGGCGGCGAACATGATCCGAACCTAGCCCCGCCCGCCGCGTACCGTCCAGGACGCACTCCGGCCCCGTACGCCTCAGCGGCGCATCAGCCTCAGCGGCGTGCCACGCCGTCCCGGCGTGCCGCCTCGGCGACGGCGGCGGTCACTGCGGGGGCGACCCGCTCGTCGAACGGCGACGGGATGACGCAGTCCGCGCTCAGCTCGTCCGCGACCACCGCCGCCAGCGCCTCGGCGGCGGCGAGCTTCATGCCCTCGGTGATGCGCGAGGCCCGCACCTGGAGCGCGCCGGCGAAGATGCCGGGGAAGGCGAGGACGTTGTTGATCTGGTTCGGGTAGTCGGACCGGCCCGTGGCGACGACCGCCGCGTACTTGTGGGCCACGTCCGGGTGGATCTCCGGATTCGGGTTGGCCATCGCGAAGATCATCGCGTCCTTCGCCATGGTGGCCACGGCCTCCTCCGGCACCGTGCCGCCGGAGACGCCGATGAAGACGTCGGCACCGTCCAGGGCGGCCGCCAGGGAACCGGAGCGGCCGGCCTTGTTGGTGAACGAGGCGAGCTCGCGCTTGACGTCGGTCAGGTCCGTACGGTCGGCCGACACGATGCCCTTGCGGTCGCACACGACCACGTCGCCGATGCCCGCCCCGACCAGGATGCGGGCGATCGCGACTCCGGCCGCGCCCGCGCCCGAGATCACCGCGCGGAGGTCGCCGAGCGTCCGCTGCGTCAGCTTCGCGGCGTTGCGAAGTGCGGCGAGCGTGACGACGGCGGTGCCGTGCTGGTCGTCGTGGAAGACCGGGATGTCGACGCGCTCCTGGAGCTTGCGCTCGACCTCGAAGCAGCGCGGCGCGGAGATGTCCTCCAGGTTGATGCCGCCGAAGGAGGGCGCGAGCCGGGCGACCGTCTCGACGATCTCGTCGACCTCCCGGCAGTCGAGCGCGATCGGCACCGCCTCGACGCCGCCGAACTGCTTGAAGAGGATGGCCTTGCCCTCCATCACGGGCAGGGATGCCTCCGGGCCGATGTCCCCGAGTCCGAGCACCGCGCTGCCGTCCGTCACCACGGCCACGACCTGGGACTTCCAGGTGTAGTCGTGGACGAGCTCCGGACGCTCGGCAATCGCGCTGCACACCCGGGCGACGCCCGGCGTGTAGGCGAGGGACAGGTCGTCCCTGTTCCGCATTGGAACGGTTGCCTGGACGGCCATCTTGCCGCCCCGGTGGAGCGCGAAGGCCGGGTCGAAGAGCTCGCCCCGCCCCTCGTCGTCCATGCCGCTCTCACTGCGAGGATTCACGATCTCCGCTGCCACTTTTGTTGACCCCTTTGTCAGTAATTGCCATCGAGGGTAGCCGTCCCTGCTCAAGGACGGATCGGGCGCATGTCCTCGACCGGCCGGTGAGCGGTCGCTGCGCATCGCAGTACGGACGACGGGCACGCCGCACTTGCGCGCCCTGGCCCCGGGTAGGGGTGTGACTCGTCTTTCTACCGGATGGGCGTCGCGGTCGACGAACGAGTTCCGGCTCGGCCGACGTACCCGTCCAATCGGTGAGACACACGGCTCGTGAGATACATCTCGCCACGAAGACGATCACAGCGACTGCCGGAAATGGCGGGACCCGAACGGGCCTGCGCCGTACGGGGATCACCCGTTATCCGATTTTGACATGGTTGGCCCTCCGAACGGGGCCGTCCGGATGGCAAGATGCCCGAAACCACCGAGGTCGCGGTACACGTCGAAGTGTGCTTTCGGCCTGGGAACGGACGTTTCGCGTGCAGTGTTCGAGAGTCGGTTAATCCCCTCACCCGCAGGAGGAACCAGCAATGACCGCAAGCACCACCCCCCGCCCGGCTGCCGCCAGGAGTCGTTTGGCCGCCGCCGGCGCGATAGCGGTCGCAGGCGCCCTGCTGCTGACCGGCTGTGGCGACCAGACCAAGAAGTCCGACGGCGGCGGCAGCGAGGCGTCGAGCGGTGCCTCGGCGCCCCTCTTCGACAAGCTGCCCCAGGACATCAAGTCCTCGAAGGTCATCAAGGTCGGCTCGGACATCGCCTACCCGCCGATGGAATTCGTCAAGGACGGCAAGACCGCCGGCGTGGACCCGGACATCGCCGACGCCCTCGGCAAGGAGCTGGGCGTCAAGTTCGAGTTCAACAACTCCAAGTTCGACTCGCTGATGGCGGGCCTGCGCTCCAGTCGGTACGACATCGCGATGTCCTCGATGACCGACACCAAGGACCGCCAGAACGGTGTCGACCCGGAGAAGAAGGCCAAGGTCGGCCCGGGCGTCGACTTCGTCGACTACTTCCAGGCCGGCGTCTCGATGTACACCCCGAAGGGCAAGACCCAGGGCATCAAGAGCCTCGACGACCTGTGCGGCAAGAAGGTCGTCGCGCAGCGCGGCACGGTCTCCGAGGACATGCTCAAGAAGCAGCAGGCCAAGTGCGGCGACAAGAAGCTCTCCTACGAGGCGTACGACACCGACATCCTGGCCCAGACCCGCCTGCGCAGCGGCGGCGCGGACGCCGGGCTCAGCGACTTCCCCGTCACCGCGTACGCGGTGAAGACCTCCGGCGGCGGCAACGACTTCGAAATGGTCGGCGACCAGGTCGAGGCGGCCCCGTACGGCATGGCCGTGCCCAAGGAGAAGACGCAGCTGCGGGACGCGATCAAGGCCGCCATGGACAACATCATCAAGAACGGCGAGTACGCGAAGGTCCTCGACAAGTGGGGCGTCAACGCGGGCGCGATCAAGGAAGCCAAGGTCAACGGCGGTTCCTGACCGGCGTTTCAAGCCCCGTATCGCGCATATCGCCCGCTGAAAGGCCACGCCCGTGACCACGAACAACGACCCCGCGGATAAGCCGGAGGACACCCCCTCCGCCCCTTCCGCCACCGCACCTCCAGAGGCCATCAAGGCCATCCCGGTACGCCACTACGGCCGCTGGATCGCCGCGGTCATCGCACTCGCCGTACTGGCGGCGCTGATCAACGCCTTCGCCCAGGGCAAGATCAACTGGAATGCCGTTCCGGACTACTTCTTCGACGGCAATGTCCTCAAGGGCGTCCGCAACACCATCACCATCACGATTCTCTCCATGGTCGTGGGTGTGGTCCTCGGCATCATCCTGGCCGTGATGCGTCTGTCCAAGAACCCGGTCACGTCCTCCATCGCGTGGGGCTACATCTGGTTCTTCCGCGGCACGCCCGTCTATGTGCAGCTGCTGCTCTGGTTCAACCTCGGCCTGGTCTTCGAGTACATCAACCTGATGCCGTTCTACAAGGACTACTGGTCCCACTTCATGACGCCGTTCCTGGCCGCCCTGCTGGGGCTCGGCCTGAACGAGGCGGCGTACATGGCGGAGATCTGCCGGGCCGGCATCCAGTCCGTCGACGAGGGCCAGACCGAGGCGGCACACGCGCTCGGCATGAGCCACACCAAGACGCTCCGCCGGGTCGTCCTGCCGCAGGCGATGCGGGTCATCGTGCCGCCGACCGGCAACGAGTTCATCAACATGCTCAAGACCACGTCGCTGGTCATCGCCGTGCAGTACTACGACCTGCTCCAGGCCGCCACCAACATCGGCCAGACGTCCGGTGCGACGGTGGAGATGCTCTTCGTCGCCGCCGCCTGGTACCTGGTGCTCACCAGCGTGCTCAGCGTCGGCCAGTACTTCCTCGAGCGGCGCTACGCACGCGGATCGCTGCGGCAGCTGCCGCCCACGCCCTGGCAGAAGATCGTCAAGGCCAACCTGCTCTCGTTCGGCAACCGCAGCGCCGGAGGTACCGCATGACCGCCACCGCGATGGTGAAGGCCGAGGGCGTCCACAAGTCCTTCGGCGCTGTCCAAGTCCTCAAGGGCATCGACCTCGAAGTCGCCCCGCGCGAGGTCTTCTGCCTGATCGGCCCGTCCGGTTCCGGCAAGTCGACCTTCCTGCGCTGCATCAACCACCTGGAGCAGATCAACGCCGGCCGGCTGTACGTCGACGGCGACCTGGTCGGCTACCGGCAGCAGGGCAACAAGCTCTACGAGCTCAAGGACCGCGAAGTCGCCGCCCAGCGCCGCGACATCGGCATGGTCTTCCAGCGCTTCAACCTGTTCCCGCACATGACGGCGCTGGAGAACGTCATGGAGGCGCCGGTCCAGGTCAAGCGCGAGAGCAAGTCCGTCGCCCGTGAACGCGCCGCCGAACTGCTCGACCGCGTCGGCCTCGGGGACAAGGGGGGCAACTACCCCTCCCAGCTCTCCGGCGGCCAGCAGCAGCGCGTCGCCATCGCCCGCGCGCTGGCGATGGAGCCCAAGCTGATGCTCTTCGACGAGCCGACCTCCGCCCTCGACCCGGAGCTCGTGGGCGAGGTCCTCGACGTCATGCGCCGCCTCGCCGAGGAAGGCATGACGATGATCGTGGTCACCCACGAGATGGGCTTCGCCCGCGAGGTCGGCGACTCGCTCGTCTTCATGGACAACGGCGTCGTCGTCGAGTCGGGTGCCCCGCGCGACGTCCTCGCCAACCCCCAGCACGAGCGGACGCAGGCGTTCCTGTCCAAGGTGCTGTGAGCGGGCGGTGGCGGTACGGGCCCGGAGGACCCGTACCGCCTTCGCTACTTCACCGCCAGCACCATCGTGTCCGCCGGCGAGCACCACACCGGCCGTGCCTCGCCGAAACCCGCCTCGCGGAGCGCACACGCATGCCACTCGGCGGACGGCATGTCGCCATCGGCGTGCAACTGGCCGTAGATCTCCATGCGTTCGGCCGTGGGACCGGCCAGCACCGGGTCCGCGGCGGCGAGCTCCCACCACTTCTCCCAGGTGAGCGCTCCTTCCTCCTGCCGCCCCCACTCCCGCCTCGCATGCCGGAAGGCGCCCACGGCCTCGTCGATGCGCGGGGTGGACCCACCGGGCATGTGGTCGGCGTTCATCAAGACGCCGCCCTCGCGCACCAGGCCGGCCAGTTGCCCGTAGAGCGTGCGCAGCGGGTCGGCGTAGAGCCAGTGCAGGGCGGTCGCCGTGAGCACGGCGTCGTAGCTGTCGTACGGCAGCTTCTCCGGCCAGGCCGGGTCCGTCAGGTCCGCCGCCACGAACCGCACCCGGCCGTCACCGGCGAAGGTGCCGCGGGCGATCGTCAGCAGCGCGGGGTCGAGGTCGACCCCGGTGGAGTCGGCCCCCGGGAAGCGCTTCAGCACCCGGGCCGAGATCGACCCCGTACCGCAGGCGAGGTCGAGCACCCGCGGCTCGGTACCGGCGAACGCCTCGACCATGTCGAGCATGACCCCGAACCGCTGCTCGCGGTCGGGCAGGTACCACTCCTGCTGACGGTCCCAACTGGCCTGCCACCGACCCCAGTCCGCGCCCGGGATGGTCTCCGTCATGGCGATGCCTCCCACTCGTCATCGGGTAACGCGGTAATGCCCCCAATAGGCATTCACCCATTACCCAGGACGGTAACCCCGGCCGAGTAACGACCGCAATAGCCATAGACCCATTACCGCCGGCACCCTCCCCGTTTCGTCCCGAAACGTAATACCCTCGTTTCTACAACGTCCCTTACTGATACGGACCCCACATGGAACTGTCCCTCTACTCGGACTACGCCGTGCGGCTGGTCAACACCGAGGAACCCGCCCGCGGCACGGACACGCTCACCTCCGTCGACGCCGCCCGCGAACTCTTCGGCGAGAGCTCGCAGATGGCCCGGCGCCTGACCGACAGCGACGTCACCCGGCTGCGCGCCGTACGGACCCGGCTGCGCGCCGTCTTCGAGGCGGCGGACGAGGACGACGAGGTACGGGCCGTGGACCTGCTCAACGCGGTGCTGATGGAGTTCCCCGTCAGCCCCCAGATCTCCGGGCACGAGTTCCGCGACGAGGACGGCCGCCCCAAGTGGCACATGCACATCGCCGACCACGCCACCAGCGCCGCGGCCGGCTACACGGCGACGGCCGCGATGGGCCTCGCCGTCCACCTCACGGAACTGGGCGTCGACCGCCTCGGCATCTGCCAGGCCGCACCGTGCCGCAACTCCTACCTCGACACCTCGACCAACCGCTCGCGCCGCTACTGCTCCGACCGCTGCGCCACCCGCGCCAACGTCGCCGCCTACCGCGCCCGCAAGCGCCGCGAGAGCGAACGCCCGGCATAGCCGACGCCCCGCACCGGCCGCACGGCCGTGAGCACCCACGCCAGCAGCGCCCCCGCCGACCGCTGCCCCGGCTGCGGCGGCCGCCGCAGCCGGATCCAGCCCCGGGCCACCACGAGCTCGTCCGGCACCGTGCCGAACTCGCGGCTGTCGTTCTCGACCAACGGGTTGTCCCCCATCACCCACCAGCCGCCGTCGCGCCGCTCCACCGCACGCTTGACGATCAGCAGATCCTGCCGGAACGGATGCCGCACCACGACCACGTCACCCGGCCGCACCGCCGCCCCGTACTGCACCACCAGCTGGTCCCCGGGGTTCAGCGTCGGAACCATCGACGGGTTGTAGACCTCGGCCAGTCCGATCCGCAGCAGACCACGACGCTCGCGGTCCAGCTCCTGTCCGCGTTCGTCCAGTTGCTCCTGCACCTCGGCACCTCACTCCCGGTCCGTTCTCGCACCCAGTCCCTTGGTCCCAGGCTGGCATTGGACTTTTGCCCTAAGCACCCCGGGGCGCCCGGGAAAAGCCTTCCCACACCGAGTAATCTCGCACCTGAGAAGACGATCACGAGGAAGGAAGCGTATTCATGCTTTCCCGCCTGTTCGCCCCCAAGGTAAAGGTCAGCGCCCACTGCGACCTCCCCTGCGGCGTGTACGACCCGGCCCAGGCCCGCATCGAGGCCGAGTCGGTCAAGGCAGTCCAGGAGAAGTACCAGGCCAACGAGGACGAGCATTTCCGCGCCCGCGCGACGATCATCAAGGAGCAGCGCGCGGAGCTGGCCAAGCACCACATCTCCGTGCTGTGGAGCGACTACTTCAAGGCCCCGCACTTCGAGAAGTACCCCCAGCTGCACCAGCTGGTCAATGACACCCTGAAGGCGCTGAGCGCCGCGAAGGCGTCCACCGACCCGAAGACGGGCGAGAAGGCGCTGGAGCTGATCGCGGAGATCGACAAGATCTTCTGGGAGACCAAGAAGGCGTAACGCCTCCCAGCAGCAGCCGACCGTGCCCGGCCCCCGAACCTCGCGGGGCGGGAAGGGGTTGTTTCCCCATGTCACACGCCCCGCAGGATCGCTGCCGTCTTGAGTGGCGATTCAGGACGCGTATCCAATGCGGGTGCGTACGACGGGAGTTCAGCTGAGTCACCGCCGCCACCGGCCACGCACCCCGGAACGAACGCCGGGCTCCGACCGACGGGAGAGTTACGGCCGGTGCCGATGGAGCGTACGCAGGCGGTCGCGGGTGGCGCGGGGCAGTCCGGCCACGACGCGTTCCCAGGAGTACTCGATCATGTCGGCGAGTTCGTCGTCGGGCACGGTGCCGTCCAGGACCACGGTGTTCCAGTGCCGCAGGCGCGCGTAGAAGCTGGGGCCCACGGCCGGGTACTGCTCACGCAGGTGCAGGGCGGACTCGGGGTCGCTCTTGAGCGTCACCTGCTCCGGGCGCGAGGCACTGGCCTCCGTCAGGATGGCGAAGATCTTGCCGCCGACCTTGAACAGGGTCATCCCCGGCCCGGGTTCGCCCTCCGTCGCCTCCGGCAGCCCCATGGCGAACTCCGCGACATCCCCCGGAGTCATGGGAGACACCTCCTTCGCATTCCGGTCCGGCGTGAGCCCCGGGTTCCGGGGCCCACGCGGTGGTCAGCGGTAGTCGGCAGGGTCAGGGGCCTTGCCGGTCGTCATGAACTCCTCGAAGTACCGTGCGGGGTCCGGGGAGGAGCCGTCGGCGTCGGTGAAGCCGTACTCCTTGGCCAGGGCCCCGGCGGACTGCGAACTGCCGTTGAAGCGGGCCACATCCGGGTCGGCGGCGAGCGCCGCTACGGCGCGGGCGACGTAGGCGGGGGTCTCGGACATCGCGAAGGTGGGGTCGGTCTTGCAGCCGTCGCGCCAGTTCTCCTCGCTCACCCCGAACATCTCCAGCACCGCCTCGGTCCGCATAAAACCGGGGGTGAGGCTCACCGCGGTGCAGCCGTACTCGCCGGCCTCCTCCGCCAGGGCCTTGGCCATCCTGATCGGCGCGTACTTGGCCAGGTCGTAGTAGAACGGCGCACGGTAGCGGCGGTTGAACTCCTCCGTACCGTCGGTCATCTCCACCACCAGGCCACCGGGCCGGCGGATCATCAGCGGCAGGGCGTAGCGGCTGGTGACGAAGTGGGTCTCGACGCCGAGCCGCCACATGCGCAGCCCCTTGTCCATGTCGCATTCCCACATCTTCTTGCCGTGCTCGACGAGGGCGTCGCCGCCCCAGACGGCGTTGACGAGTACGTCCAGGTGTCCCTGTTCCCGGTCGATGCGCTCGATCAGCTCCCGCACCTGCTCCGGCTGGAGGTGGTCGACGACGGCCGCGATGCCTTGGCCGCCGGCCGCGGTGACCAGGTCGGCGGTCTGCTCGATGGTCTCTGCCGGGCGCCCTGTCTCGCTCGCCCCGCCGCCGTGTGTGGTGCGGCCGGTCACGTATACGGTGGCCCCGGTCCGCCCGAGTTCGACGGCCATGGCCCGGCCCGCGCCCCGGGTCGCTCCAGCGATCAGCGCGACCTTTCCGGCCAGCGTCTTTCCCTCACCCATGCCCGTGCTCCCGCCTGTGGTCCTGGTGTTGTCCTGAGAAGTCATAGCGGAAGCATGGACTCCATATAGGACAGGACACGTCCCATATCCGACCGATAGGTAACTTCGGGGATATAGGACGCGAACCGCCCTATATGGATGTCAGCCTTTCCGTACGACTTCACGAGGTACGGAAAGGCCGGCAGTCATGAGCAGCACCATGGACATCAACGAGCTCGTTCACGAGTGGGCGGACGCCTACAACCAGCAGGACTTCGACCGGTTCGGGGCCGTGTTCACCGACGATGTCGTCTATACCTGCGGGGCCTTCGGGCTCGCTTTCACCGGCCGGGACGCCTTCGTGGACCATGTCCGGGAGTACGCGGGCGCGGTTCCGGACCGGGTGCTGACCCTCAAGCGGGTCATCGCCGAGGGGGACGCCGTCGCCCTCGAGTACAACTTCGCGGGCACCAGCTCAGGGGCGCACCCGGCCCTGCCCCCGGCCGGACAGCCGGTCACCGCCACCTTCTGCACCATCCTCCAACTGCGCGGAGGCCGGATCGCCTCACAGACCGACTACCTCGGCGGACAGTAACCCCTCCACAACCCCTCCACGAGACAGGCTGCGGCGCCCGCAGCCTGGAGATCACCCTCCAGCAACGCCGACCCACCGCCGGACGACCGTCCGCCGATCTGCAGTGGCGGGGAGGTGGCCCGGGGCTCCGCTACGGTGCGGCCATGGCGAATTTCGTGCTGGTTGCAGGCGCCCGGCTCGGGGCGTGGGCGTGGGACGACGTGGTGCCGTATCTGCGTGCGGCCGGCCACGGCGTTCACCCGTTGACGCTGTCCGGGCTTGCCGACAAGCGGGGTGTGCCGGCCGGGCAGCAGACCCACGTCCGGGACATCGTCGACGAGGTTGAACGCCGGGATCTGCGCGACGTGGTCCTGGCGGGTCACAGCTACGCGGGCATCCCGGTCGGTCAGGCCGCGGAGCGGATCGGCGACCGGCTGGCTCGCGTGGTGTTCGTCGACTCCAGTGTTCCGGCCGATGGCGAGGCGTTCGTGTCCGACTGGCCGGACGGTGGGGCGATGGTGAAGGCATCGATCGCCGAGAACGGCGGATTCTGGCCGTGCGTGCCCGCGGCCCATTACGACGGCCAGGGCCTCACCGATGAGCAGATCGCACGGATCGTGGACGGCTCGACTCCGCATCCGGGGGCCACGCTGACCGAGCCCGCCGTGCTGGCGCGGCCGCTCGGTGAACTTCCGGCGACGTACATCGCATGCCTGCTCGGCGACGGCGAGCCCGGCGACGACGTGGCCGAGCTGCTGGCCGGCGAGCGGTGGCGGCTTGTCGAGATGGACACCGGTCACTGGCCGATGTTCTCCCAGCCGCGCGAACTGGCGCGGATCCTCATCGCTGCAGCCGGAGAGTAACTGCTGGTTGGTGCTTGTCTGTTGCCTCGTGACGGACGGGCCGAAACCGCAAACGGGCGCCATACATCTCAGCGGTATGAAGCGCACTCGCACTCTCGCATGTGTAACCGTTCTGTTGGCCGCAACAGCCGGATGCGGCGGCGCCGCTCGAAGCCAGGCGTCGCATGACTCCGGTCGGGAAAGGTCGATAACACGCCCCGTAATGGTGGGTGCGGACGGCCGCACCCTCACGGTCGCCGAAGAGTACGGCGGATGCCAGAAGCCCCGCCTGGTATCCGCCGAGACGCCCACGACGGTCCGTCTCACGCTCAGCACCGAGCACCTAGGGCGAGACGGCGACCCTTGTCCTGCGCTTATGGCCCTCATGCCGGTCAGCACAAGACTGCACGCGCCGTTGGCCGACCGCACCGTGACCGACGAGGCCGGCGGCCTTCGGCTGGTGGTGCGGAAGGACCGCGCCTGACGGGTCGGCTACCGCAGACGCGGCTGCCGAGCGTTTACGGTCGGCGCATGGAGATCATCGTCGTGTACGCGCTCGACCGGACAGTGGTGCATGCGGCACCCGGCTCCCCCGAGGAACCGTCTTGCCCCGGCCCTCGGACGTTCTGCGGCAAGGACACCTTCGCCATGGAGAGGTCCGCGTGGCAGCCCGCGGAGCATCCGGATTCCCCGTGGTACCCCTCGGAGTACGCCGACCGGGTATGCGAATCCTGCGCGAGCGTGCTGGAGGACGAAGCCTGATCAACCATGCGGCAGCACCCGCCTGTCCGCGTGTGCGCGGAGTTCGGTGGCGTACGTGGCCCAGGCGTGGCGGGGGAGGAAGTGGCCGACGTCGGGCAGGGTGACCAGGCGGGCGCCGGGGACGGCGGCGGCGATGGTGCGCGCGGCGGTGACACGTACCAGTGGGTCCTGCGCGCCGTGCATCACCAGGGTCGGCACGGCGATCCCGGCGAGCGGGCCGCCGTGCCATTTCGCTCCGATCTGGCTGCTTTGCGCCTGCTGGTCACGGAAGCCGGGGACGTTGTGCGCGGCCTCCTTGGCCACGAACTCGCATACGTCCTGTTCGCCGGCCTGGTGGCCACGCGGGGTCAGGATACGGGCGATGGAGACCGCCAACTCCAGGTCGTCGCAGGGGGTTTGAGGGGCTTGCAGTCGGGCGAAGCGGGCGATCGCCGACAGGCGCAGGTGGCGCAGGACGCTCAGGTTCCCGGCGTCGCTGGGGACGGCCGAGGAGGTGGCCAGGGTCAGCACGCGGTGCGGGTGGCGCAGTGCGGTGCGCTGGGCGACCAGTCCGCCCATCGAGTGGCCGAAGAGGTGGGCGCGTTCCCAGCCGACGGCGTCCATGACGGCGATCGCGCCGTCGGTCAGGTCCTCGGCACCGTAGGACGGCGCCCTGCGTTGCAGCAGGGCCTTGAACGGCGGGCCGACGCGACGGGCGGGGAGGCGGTCGGACTCGCCCACGTCGCGCTGGTCGTACGCCACGACGTGGAAGCCGCGGCGCACCAGCTCGCCGACCAGGACGTCCGGCCACCAGAAGCGCGAGGTGCCCAGCCCCATGACCAGCAGGAGCGGGTCACCGCCCGTGCCGCCGAGGTCTTCGTAGGCGATCCGGATCGTGTCGTTACTCGCTCGGCTTCAGCCCGGACAGCGAATTCCTCGCCGTCGCCCGGGCCTTCGCGGGCGTCGATCTACCGGACCGGCCCTACCGGCCACCGTGCCAGTGACCGAAGGGCAGGCGCTTGTTCCCCGGCGATGCACCAGTTGGCGACGGGCCCACGCTCACAGCACCTTCCGAAGCTCCTCCGGGGTGATCTGCGCCTGCCGCAGCACATTGGCGAGCGTCCCGCGCGGTACAGGATTGCGGTGAGGGACGACGACCACCACCGCGCCCTGGCGCAGGACGGTGTGAGATCCCTTGCCCCGACGCTCGGTGAAGCCAAGCCGACACAGCGCCTTGATGAGGGCACTGCTGCTGATCTGTGGAAGCGGTGGCATCACGCGACCTGGACGCTGACAGAACCGGTCACAGCATGAGTGGCGGCGTCGATGTCTCGCCGTGTATCGGCATCGTCCGCGGTCTCCGCGAAGTACAGCTCCAGCGCTTCCGTGATCATTGCCCGGGCTTCGTCGAGCGTCTCGCCCCAGCTGGTCGTACCGGTCACTGGTTCCAGGGCGTTGTAACCACCCTCATCGGGTGTGTAAATGATCTGGAAACTCACCCTCTCGCTCATGTCGCCGAGTCTAGGCGCGATCAGCGGCAAGAGAAGCCCACTTCCGCTGCCCGGCCTACGCCACCGGCCGGTACACGCACACGTTCGTGCCCGTCGTGCCGCTGGTGGTCGTGGAGACCAGCTCGAGCGTGCGCAGGGTGCCGTCGTCGGGGAAGAGTCTCTTGCCGCCGCCGAGGAGCACCGGCATGATCATGAGCCGGAGTTCGTCGACCAGACCCTCGCTCAGGAGAGTGCGGACGAGCGTGGGGCTGCCCATGACGAGCAGGTCGCCACCGTCGGTGCGGCGCAGTTCGCGGATGCGGGCCACGGCCTCGTCGCCGTCGATGCGGGTGGTGTTGTTCCACGTCAGGTCGCCGTCGCCGAGCGTGCGGGAGACGACGTACTTCGGGATGGCGTTCATCTGGTCGGCGAACGGGTCGCCGGCGCGCTCGGGCCATGCCGCGGCCATCGTCTGCCAGGTGCGGCGGCCGAACAGCAGCGCCTCGGTGCTGGCCATCGCCTCGCCGATGGCGCTGCCGAGCACCTCCGGGTCGAAGAACGGGTGCGACCAACCGCCGTGGGCGAAGCCGCCGTCGGTGTCCTCCTCGGCTCCGCCCGGTGCCTGTACTACGCCGTCGAGGCTCATGAACTCACTGATCACGATGCGCATGGGATTCGCTCCTTGTCAGTCCTGCGGGAGGAGGGCCGCGGCGGGTTCTCCCGTCGCATGAGCGATCGTCGCATCGGCCACTGACAATGCCCCCTACGCCACTCGGCAGGTCAGGTCCGCGGCCGGGAGCCTGCCCGTGGTCAGGTAGGCCGTGGCAGCCTTGTCCGCGCAGGAGTTGCCGTCGGGCGCGAAGACGACGCCGTGTCCCTCCCCGCCGGCGACGGTGAGCATCCGGGAGCCGCGCAGGGCCCGGTGCATGGCCCGGGCGGCGGAGAGGGGAGTCTGGGAGTCCCACTCGTTCTGCGTGATCAGTGCGGGGACCTTGTTGTCGATCCTGGTCTGCGGCTCGCTGCCCTGCTGCCAGAAAGCGCACGGCGTGATGGCGGCCCCGAAGTCGCCCCACAGCGGATACCGGGCCTTGTCGCGGATCGCTTCGCGGCGGTACTGCTCGGGGTCGTGCGACCAGGTGCGGGTGTCGGCGCACATGACGGACCAGGCGGCGGAGGCGTAGTTGTCGTCGTTGTCGTCGGCTTCCGAAGCTTGTTCAGCCCGACCGGGGTTTTTGCCCTCGGCCGCGTTCTTCAGGCCGACGATCCATTCGGCGGCTTTCCGGACGTGGACGAACGTACGGCTGTCGGCGCGGATGCCGTCACCGGTGAGGGTTCGCCCCTCGAATCGGATGGGCTTGTGGTTCGCCTGCGCGATCAGATCCCAGTAGGTCTTGCGGACTTCGGCCGGGGTATCGCCCAGTCCGTATGCCGCGTGCCGCCGGGCGGTCCACTCGGTCCATCGCGTGAAAGCCTGCTCGGCCACCTTCGCCTGGTCCTGGAACATTCCCCGGTAGATCCGCGTGGGGTCGGTCGCACTGTCCAGGATGAACCGGTCGGCCCGCTGCGGGAACATCTGCATGTAGACGGCTCCGAGGTAGGTGCCGTAGGAGTACCCCAGGTAGGAGACCTTCTTCTCGCCCAGCACGGCACGGATGACGTCCATGTCGCGAGCGGAATTGCGGGTGGTGAGGTGCGGCAGCTTGTCACCGGCCCTGGCCCGGCACTTTCCGGCGATCGTGCGTGCCAGCTCCACGTCCTTCGCGAAGGTCCCGGGCTTGTACGGCCTGTCGCTCTGTTCGTCCATGGTCAGACCGCAGTTGACGGGAGAGCTCCGCCCGGTGCCTCTCGGGTCGAAGCCGATGAGGTCGTACTGCCGCTTCACTTCCCCGGGGATCCTCATGCCTGGGTCGACAGGCAAATGCAGACCTTGACCGCCGGGGCCGCCGGGGTTGAGCAACAGCACGCCACGGCGTTCCTTCGTACTGCTTGCCCTCAGCCGCGATATCGCGATGTCAATCTTCTTGCCATTGGGATCGCGGTAGTTCAGCGGCACCTTGAGCGTCGCGCACTGGAGAGCGGCCGGCGTATTTGCGTCGCAGCGCTGCCACTTGAGCGTCTGCTGTGGAAGCTCCTTGGCGGCAAGGGCCGTTGTGGGCGTCAGTATCGAGAGGGAAGCCGCCGCGATGCCGGCAGTGGCAAGAAGGGGCACTGTTCGGGTGTTCTTGTTTCGCACGCCCCGATTCTGGTTTCCGGGGGCCCTGGCGCACATCGCGGGAAGGCGGGAGGAATTACTCCCCCGATCGAGGGAGGCCGCCGGTGGACCATCCGGGCCATACTGACCGGATCATGGTCAAAGCAATCCGGCCGCTGCTGCGCGGCTCCACGTATTCGGGTGCACTGTTCGCCTATTGCTGCGCGGTGGCGAGCCTTCCGCTGCTGCCTCTTGCAGCGCTGCCGGCGATGGTGTGGCCGTCCGCTCCGGTGGGAGTGTGGCTCGTTCTGACCTTGCTGGTCTGGGCCGTCCTGATCGGCGTGATCGGGCTGGCCCGCACTACGCGGCGGGTGCTGATCGCGTGCGCCCGCCGGATGCTGGGGGTGCCGTTGCCGGATCCCGTGGGCAGGGGCGGCGACCGTTGGCGGACTCCTGCGTGGCTGCTGCTGCACGTGGCCTTGGGGTGGACGGGGGTGCAGACGAGCATTCTGCTGTTCATCGCGGGCCTGACCCTCCCCGGCGGCTGGGCCGGTGTCGAGGCGGGACTGAGCGTGCACGGCTGGACGGTGCGGGCGCAGAACGGATGGCCGAGCTGGGTGGCGGCGCTCTGCTGCCTGCTGTCGGCGGCGGTTCTGTGCGTGGCGGTGACGAAGGTGGTGCGGTGGCTGGCTCCCCGGCTGCTGGGTCCGTCGAAGGCGGAGCAGCTCGCGCTGGCGGCCGAGCGGGAGCTGAAGCTGGCCGAACGCAACCGTCTGGCCCATGAGTTGCACGACTCGATCGGACACACGCTGACCGCGACCACGATCCAGGCGGCGGTGGCGGGCGAGGTGCTCTCCGCCGATCCGGTGGCGGCGCGGGCCGCCCTGCGCAGCATCGAGGAGTCGTCCCGGGCGGCGCTGGAGGACCTGGACTACGTACTGGGAGCACTGCGCGAGGAGAAGGCGGAGGCGGCGCCGGCCCGGACCCTGGCCGATCTGCCCGAGCTGCTCGACCGGTTGCGGCACGCGGGCGCGGTGGTGGAGCCGGAGTTGTCGGGCGAGTTGGCGCAGGTGCAGGGGACGCTCTCGCGGGCGGCGTACCGGATCCTGCAGGAAGGGCTGACGAACGCGCTGCGGCACGGGGCGGGCGGTCCGGTCGAGGTGCGGGTTGCCGTCGCGCCGGACGCGCTGGAGCTCAGTGTGGTCAACCGGGCCGGGGCGGGCGCGAGTCCGGGCGCCTTCCCGACCTCCGGGCACGGCCTGCCGGGGCTGGCCGAGCGCGTGCGGCTGCTGCACGGCGAGTACGAGTCCGGTCCGCACGGGCCGGACCACTGGCGGCTGGCGGTCCGGCTGCCGGTACGGTTGCCGGCATGATCGCCTCCGAAGCGAGCGCGGCCGGCGCTCCCGTCACCCTCCTGATCGCGGACGACGACGAGGTGACCCGCAGCGGTCTGCGCACACTGCTCGCGCTGCAGCCGCGGATCGAGGTGGTCGGGGAGGCCGCCGACGGCCTCGAAGCGGTCGAGCAGGCGCGGCTGCTGCGGCCGGACGTGGTCCTGATGGATGTGCGGATGCCGCGCTGCAACGGGATCGAAGCGACACGGCAGTTGCTGGCTAGGGCGGCCGGAGCGGCTGGGGCGGCCGAACCGCCGAAGGTCGTGGTGATCACGACCTTCGAGAACGACGACTACGTCACCGCGGCGCTCGGCGCGGGGGCCGCCGGGTTCGTGCTCAAGCGGCTTCCGGTCCCGCAGATCGCCCAGGCGGTACGGGTCGTGGCGGCGGGGGAAGCGATCCTCTTCCCGGCGGCGCTGCGCCGCATGGTCGCGGCCCGCCCGCTGGGCTCCGCCGAGGCGTTGCCGACGGCGTCGCTGACGGACCGGGAGGAAGAGGTGCTGCGGCTGATGGCCACCGGCCTGTCCAACCCGGAGATCGCCAAGTCGCTCACGGTGAGCCTGGAGACGGTGAAGACGCACGTCGGGAACGTGCTGACCAAGCTCGGCGCGCAGAACCGGACTCACGCGGTGGTGATCGCGTACGAGTCCGGTCTGGTCGTGCCGGGGTTCACCGGCCGGGAACGGGAGCCGGTTCTTTGAGCCGCGGTTCTTCGAGCCGCGACTCTATGAGCCCCGGCTCTATGAGCCGCGGGCGATCTGGATGGCGAGGAATATCGCATACGCCACCGGGATCAACAGCCCCAGCGCGATGGGCCGTCGGAGCAGCGGCGCACCGGGATCCAATTGCTGCCCCGGCTGCCCCGGTGCCGGGGGCGCCAGCTTCTTGATCTTGGCTCTCACGACCAGATTCCAGATCAGCGTGAACGGCGTGAAGAAGAACAGGGAAAAGGGGCTCCACCAACCCTGCACCAGCGTCTTGCCGGTCATGTCGCGCAGTACGGCGGTTCCGCAATTGCGGCAGAAGGGGCCCTTCAGGTGCAGGAACCGCATCATGATCAGAATGCCCTGGTGTCCCCGGACCTTCACCTCGACCGCGGGGAATGCGCCGCACACGCGGCACGTCATCTGCTGCGGGGCGCCCTGCCAGGCCGCCTGGCCGGCGCCGGGCATGGGCGCGGGGGCGGCCATGGCCGTCGGCTGTCCGTACGGGTTGCCCTGCGGCTGCGGAGCCGGCTGCTGCTGGTAGGGGTTCTGTCCCTGGTAAGGCGACGACGACGCCGGTGGCGTCTGGTACGGGCCCGGACCCTGGGACGGGTACGGCTGCTGAGGCGGCGGAGTCGCCACGGAATTCCCCCAAGTTGATCGCAGGCAGGACAGCCGCCATGTCTATCAATCCTGCTTTCCGAACGCAACGCGAATGCATCTTCGTGCGGATAGCGACAGTTGGCGACGGTCGGGCACATTTCGCGGTGTCCCGGATTCAGTCCGGCCATTTGCGAGCGCAGCTACAGGGGAACACAGTGTCATGAGGCGTGTGGCATTGCGTGTCGGCCGGCCGGCGCCTCTACGGCGCCTTCGGCATCGGCTCGGGCTGTGCGTCGTGCATCCGCTCGGGCGTCCAGTAGCCCGTGCCGCCGGGGTTCTCCACCTGGTGCGCCGCCGCAGGGGCACCAGGAGTTGCCCTGTCCGGTTCCGCCGACGCGAATCCTTGCGCCGCCACGGCGCCGACCACCGCGATTCCGGCGAGCAACGCGCCTGCGGACGCAAGGGACTTGCGGGTCATGAGGTCTCTCCCATCGCCTGTGGCATACCTTTTGGGTGACGGTTCGACGCCCGTCGTCCCGTCGCGGTTCCGTACATACTGGCCTCATGGTCACGAACAGCACCGGCATCATCCACCGTGTCCCGTATTACGCCCAGTGGGAATCGCCGGACCTCGTCCCCGAATTCATCGCCGGCACGCGCAAGGCCGCCGACGATCCGCTGTGGCAGAAGTCAGGTGCGGACACGCCGGAGGAGTACGAGTTCTGGTCCTGGCGGCTGTGCGGTGTGGCCTGCCTGCGTATGGCACTCGATCACTGGGGGCATACGGTGCCCACGGCGCTCACCCTCGCCGGGGAATGCGCCGAGGCGGGGGCGTACGTCCGTCACGCCGACCGCGTGGACGGGCTCATCTACGCGCCGTTCGCCGCCTACGTACAGCGGCGCTGGGGGCTTCTCGCCGAATCCCGGCCGGAGTTGCCGGCGGAGGCGATTCCCGGGGAGATTGCCGCGGGACACCTGGTCGTGGTCTCCGTCCACCCGTCCATCAGGGAACCCGGCACGAATCCTCCCGGGCGGGGCGGGCATCTGGTGCTGGTGGTGGGGACGACGCCGGAACATGTCGTTCTCCACAATCCGTCCGGATTCCCCGGCCATTCACAGGAGTTCGCCCACGTACCCTGGGCGGATTTCGAGCGGTTCTACGCCGGGCGCGGCGTCGTCCTGGGTGCGGGCCGCTGAGTCACGGCGCGCACACCTCCGTCAGTACCTCCCCGAAGGCCCGCACCCGGGCGGTGTCCGCGTCGCGGCGCCGGACCAGGCCGAGGGCCGAGTCGGGGAGCCCCGTGACCGGGACGAAGGCGATGTCGCGGCGGCCGTGGTAGTCGGCGGTGGGGCGGCAGAGCAGCATGCCGCCCCGGTTGGCGGCGATCAGGGTGATGCCCTCCTGGAGGGTGGTCACCAACGGCCCGGCGGGGATGGCCCGTCCGCCCGGGGTGACGGACGGGGCCTGCGCGGTGCGCCAGTAGCCGGGGGCGTCGCCGGCGACGCCGATGAGCGGGCACTCCGCGAGGTCCTCGGCGGACAGGGAGGCGCGGTGCGCGAAGGGGTGCCGTACGGACACGGCGAGACTCTGCGGCTGTTGGGAGAACGCCGGGCCCAGGCACAGGTCCGGCTCCCGTACGGGCAGCAGCACGATCGCCGCGTCGACGTCGCCGCGGCGCAGGGGGCCGAAGGGGTCGGACAGCGGGACCTCGGTCATCTCGAGCGCGCAGCCCGGGTGTCGGTCCTGGAACACCTCCACGGCGGTCATCACCTTGCCGTCGGCGGTGCCCTGGAAGCCGACGCGCAGGGTGCCCTCGATGCCGCGGGCGGCGGCGCGGGCGTCGTCGACGGTGGCCCGCAGGGCGTCGTACGCGGGGCGCAGCCCGGTGAGGAGGCGCTCGCCGAGCGGGGTGAGGGCGACGCGGCGGCTGGTGCGGTCGACGAGGCGGGCGCCGACGCGGCTCTCCAGCGAGCGCAGCAGCTGGCTGACGCGGCTCTGTGAGATGTAGAGCCGTTCACCGGTGCGGCCGAAGTGCAGTTCCTCGGCGAGGGTCAGGAAGCATTCCAGTTCACGCAGGTCCACGCAGCGCCCCTCCTCAGATCGATAAGCCTCGCTCATAGAAGGGTGAGGGATCGGCCGTTGTTCCCGGGGGTGCGGCTGCGGAGGCTGAAACGCATGGGAAAGAACGGAACTTCGGGGGGCTGGCCCGCCGTGATCGCGGTGATGGCAGGCACCTTCTCGGTGGTCACGAGCGAGATGATGCCGATCGGTCTGCTGAGCCCGATCGGTGCGGCGCTGAAGGTGTCGGACGGAACGGCGGGGCTGACCATGACCGTTCCGGGGCTGGTGGCGGCCGTCGCGGCGCCGCTGGTGACGGGCGCGGCGGGGCGGTTCGACCGGCGGTGGGTGCTGACCGGCCTGATGGGGCTGCTGACGCTGGCCAACCTCCTGTCGGCCGTTGCCACGGACATCACGGTGCTGGTGGGGCTGCGGGTGCTGGTGGGGGTGTCCATCGGCGGTGTGTGGGCCGTCGCGGCCGGGCTGGCGGTGCGGCTCGTACCGGAGAAGTCCGTCGGTCCCGCCACGTCGGTGATCTTCAGCGGTGTCGCGGTGGCCTCGGTCCTGGGGGTGCCGGCGGGTGCGCTGATCGGTGATCTGGGCGGCTGGCGGGCCTCGTTCGCGGCCGTCGGCCTGGTGGCCGCGGTCACGACGGCGGCGCTCGCGCTGCTGCTGCCGCCGCTTCCGGGCGAGGAGTCGGCGTCGTTCGGATCCGTGCGGGGGCTGCTCGGCGACGGGCGGATACGGGTGGGTCTGGTGGTCATCCTGCTGCTGGTGAGCGGGCACTTCGCGGGCTACACGTTCGTCCGTCCCGCGCTGGAGCGGGTGCCGGGGGCGGACGGCGGGCTGATCAGCGCGCTGATGCTGGCGTACGGCGTCGCAGGTGTGGCCGGCAACTTCCTTGCCGGGACGGCCGCGGCGCGCAACCCGCGGCGCGCGCTGCTGGTCATCGCGGCGGTGCTGGGCGCGGTCGTCCCGGCGGTCTCCGCGTCCGGGGCGGGCGGTACGGCCGTGGCGGCCGTGCTGCTGGTCGTGTGGGGGCTGGCGTACGGAGGGGTGTCGGTCAGCACGCAGACCTGGCTGCTGACGGCGGCGCCCCGGGCACGGGAGGCGGCGTCGGCGCTGTACGTCGCCGTGTTCAACGTGGCCATCGCGCTGGGGGCATTGCTGGGCGGGCGGGCCGTGGACGCCGTCTCGCTGTCGGGTGCACTGTGGCTGGGCGGCCTGCTGGCGGTCGCTGCCCTGGTGACGATCGCCGCGGCGAAGGCCGCCCGCCCCGCACGTGTCAGCCGCGCTTGCGGGTCATGAACTGGCCCGCGACGACGGCGAGGAGGGCGACGGCCAGACCGGACGCCTGCAGGAGGGTGAGCGTCTGGCCGAAGGCCAGGTAGCCGACGGCCGTGGCGACGAGCGGGTTGAAGAGGCTGAGGAGGGAGACCGAGGCCGGGGCGATACGGGCGACGCCGCGGAACCACAGCGGGTAGGCGACCGCGGTGGCGACGACGCCGATGTAGGCGTAGCCGAGGATGTTGTGGCCGGTCAGGTGGGAGGGCAGGCCCTCGAAGGCCAGGGTGAAGGGGGCCAGGAGCAGGCCGCTGACGGTGAGCTGCCAGCCGGTCACCACCACGGGGCGCTCGGGGCTGTTCCACTTCTTCGCGAGCGAGATGGACAAGGCCATCAGCGAGGTGGCGAGCACCATCGCCGCGATGCCCAGCCCGTCGAGGCGGGCGCCGCCGCTCAGCGTCATCAGTGCCACTCCCCCGGCGCCGACCACGGACGCCAGCAGGACCGGCCGCGGCGTGCGCAGCCGCAGCACGATCAGGGCGAAGAACGCGGCGAGCAGCGGCTGGAGGGCCGCGATCGTGGCGGCCACGCCGCCGGGGAGTCGGTAGGCGGCGAAGAAGACCAGCGGGAGGAAGGCGCCGAAGTTCAGGACCGCGAGCACCACGGTCTTCCACCACCACGAGCCGCGCGGCAGCCTGCGGTTGGCGGCCAGCAGGACCAGTCCCGCGGGCAGGGCGCGCAGGGTCGCGGCGAGCAGCGGGCGGTTGTCGGGGAGCAGCCCGGCTGTGACGGCGTAGACCGTGCCCCAGCTCGCGGGGGCCAGCACCGTGAGGGCCACGTCGCGCAGGGATGCGCCCGGGTCGGTCCGGTCCGTGGCCGGGGCTGCCTGGGCGGCGGTCGTGGTGGTCACGGTGGACGTCATGAAGTTCCCCCTACCTTGATAATCTCAACGTTGAAATAACAGCACGGCCTGTAGACGAACGTCAAATATTTCAACGTTGAGACTCTTAAGGCTCCAGGAGAGGGGACCGGCCATGGCCGACGCAGTGGACTCCGCAATCGGACAGTGGCGCAGCGAGCGGCCCGACCTCGATGTGTGGTCGACCGGAGTGATCGGCCGCGTCCAGCGGCTCTCGCGCATGCTCGACCGGGAGCTCAAGGAGTTCTTCGCCGGGCACGGGCTGGAGAACTGGGAGTTCGACGTACTCGCCACGCTCCGGCGCTGCGGCCCGCCGTTCGAGCTGACCGCCGGCGCCCTCACCAACGTCGTCCTGGTCACCTCCGGCGCGATCACCAACCGCATCGACCGGCTGACCGCCAAGGGGCTCGTCGAGCGGGTACGGGACGAGGCCGGCGACCGCCGCACCGTACGCATCCGGCTCACCGAGCGCGGCCTCACCGTCATCGACGAACTGATCGCCCTGCACGTGGCGAACCAGGAGCGGCTGCTCGCCTCCATGGACCGCGAGGAGTGCGACCGGTTGGCCGACTCCCTGCGCACCCTGCTGGAATCGCTCGGGGATCAGCCGCCGAAGTGACCCACGGCCGCCACATGTCGATCATGCATTCGCCCAGTGGTTCCGGCGTCTTTGCCTAAACTGGGTCGTTCCCGGGCTCTTTTCCCGGGCCCGAGGGATGCCGGACAGGGACGGGAGAGCAACAGTGGCGGCACGCGTCGGCAGATTCGAGAAGCTCGAAGGGGGCTTCGACGACCCGTCGGCGGAGGTGCTCGCCGAGGCCGCCGGCGCCTTCGGACTGCTCGCGTCACCGGCCCGGCTCCACCTCGTCTGGGCCCTGGCCCAGGGCGAGAGCGATGTGAGCGGGCTCGCCGAACGGGTCGGCGGTGCCCTTCCCGCGATCAGCCAGCACCTGGCGAAGCTCAAACTCGCCGGGCTGGTGCGGTCCCGGCGCGAGGGGCGCCGGGTCGTGTACCTGGTGGACGACCCCCATGTCGTGACCATCGTCCGGCTCATGGTCGGCCAGCTCTCCGACCGGCGGACCGGCGGCACCCGCGCCGCCGCCGGACACCTCCGTGGTCTGGGCGCCTGAGGCGGGCGCGGCCACCGGCCCCGCCGAGCCGCAGACCGTACTACGCACCGCGGGCACCACCCTGGAGGTGCTGCGCGCGCTCGACAGCGGCCCGCGCGGCCTGGTCGAGGCCCAAGCCGAGGAACGGCTCGCGCACCACGGCGAGAACGTCCTCCCCGAGCACCGCCCCGACTCCTGGCCCCGCCGCTTCGCCCGCAGCCTGCGCGACCCCTTCACCGCCGTCCTCATCGGACTCGGCCTGATCTCGGCGGTCCTCGCCTCCTGGGGCACCGCCGGTGTGATCGCCGTCCTCGTCGTGGTCAGTGGCGTGCTGCGGTCCGCCGGCGAGCACCGCGCCGACCGCGCCACGGCCGTGCTGCGCGAGCTGGTCGCCACCACCGCGACCGTACGGCGCCGGGCGACCGACGCCTCGTCGCCGGCGCCCCGTGAACTCCCCGTCGACCAGCTCGTACCGGGCGACGTCGTCCTGCTCGGCCCCGGCGACCTGGTCCCCGCGGACCTGCGTCTGCTGCGCTCGACGGGCCTGGCCGTCCACCAGGCCGCCCTCACCGGCGAGTCCGCTCCCGTCGCCAAGTCCGCGCAGGGCGACGGGGATTACGCCTCCGGGCTCGACCGGCCCCAGATGTGCTTCCAGGGCAGCAGCGTCGTCTCCGGCAGCGGCACCGGGGTCGTCGTCGCCACCGGGTCCCGGACCCTGCTGTCCGGTGCCGTCTCCGGCGGCCGTGCGCACCCGCTCGAACGGCGGCGCGCGGCCGGCCCGTTCGACCGCTCCGTCAATGGCGTCGCCTGGACGCTGATCCGGTTCATGCTGCTCACCGCGCCGGTCGTGCTGATCGCGAGCGCGCTGCTGCGCGGGCGGGGGCTGGAGACGCTGCCCTTCGCCGTCGCGGTGGCGGTCGGGCTGACGCCCGAGATGCTGCCGGTCGTGGTGACCTCCGCGCTCGCGCGCGGCGCGGCGCTGCTCGCGCGCGGCGGCGAGGTCATCGTGCGGCGCCTGCCCGCGCTCCACGACCTCGGCGCGATGGACGTCCTGTGCGTCGACAAGACCGGCACCCTCACCCAGGACCGGCCCGTCTTCGACCGCGCCCTCGACGCGGACGGCCACGACGACCCCGAGGTGCTGCACTGGGCCGCCGCCAACGCCCTGTGGACCCTCCAGCTCGCCGAACTCCCCACCCCCGACG
Organism: Streptomyces sp. SX-6; assembly: GCF_059089585.1. NCBI lineage: Bacteria > Bacillati > Actinomycetota > Actinomycetes > Kitasatosporales > Streptomycetaceae > Streptomyces > Streptomyces sp. SX-6. The sequence goes on from NZ_JBTHHU010000005.1 coordinate 269,035, forward strand.
CCCTGGACGAGGCCATCCTCGACGCCGCCGAGGACGTCGGCGCGGACTGGGACGCGTACGAGGGCGTCGCCGCCCTGCCGTGCGGTCCGGGCCGCCGGCTGGCCACCGCCGTCGTACGGCGCACCGGCAGCCCCCGGTTCGGGCCGGCGCTCGTCCACACCCTGATCGTCAAGGGCGCCCCCGAGGACGTCCTGGAGCGCTGCGCCCTCGACGCCCCGGAGCGTTCGCAGCTCGCCGCCCGGGCCGCTGGCCTCGCGGCGGACGGGCTGCGGGTCCTCGCCGTGGCCCGCGCCGAACGGCCCGCCCGCAACCGGCCGTACAGCCACATCGACGAGCGCGACCTCACCCTCGTCGGCTTCGTGACCCTGCGCGACGCCGTCGCGCCCACGGCGGCGGAGGCACTCACCGCGCTCGCCGGGCGCGGCGTCGACGTCAAGGTGCTCACCGGCGACCACCCGGGCACCGCCGCCCGCGTCTGCCACGAACTGGGCCTGGACCCGGGCGACGTGATCGTCGCCGACCGCATCGACGCCATGAGCGAGCCGGAACTGACCGCCCTCGCCGACCGTACGACCGTCTTCGCCCGCTGCACCCCCGAGCACAAGGCCCGCATCGTCCGGTCCCTGCGGGCCGGCGGGCACGCCACGGGCTTCCTGGGCGACGGGGTCAACGACCTCGCCGCGCTGGAGAGTTCGGATGTCGGCATCTGCCCGCGCGAGGGCGTCGACGTGGCCCGGGAGGCGGCGGATGTCGTACTCGCCTCGAAGGACCTCACCGCGCTGGAGCGGGCGGTGGATGCGGGGCGCCGCAGTACGGGCAACATCGCCGCCTATCTGCGGATCACCCTGTCGTCGAACTTCGGCAACGTCATCGCCATGCTGGCGGCCGGGCTGATGCTGCCGTTCCTGCCGATGCTCCCCGCGCAGGTACTCGTCCAGAACCTCTGCTTCGACGCCGCCCAGCTCGCCCTCGCCTTCGACCGCCCGCCGGCGGCGGCGAGGCGGCGCCCGATGGTCCTGCGCCCGCGCACGCTCGCGCGGTTCGTTACGGGCTTCGGCGTGCTGAACGCTGCCGCTGACCTGGCGACGTTCGCCGTACTGGCTCTGGCCGTACGGTCGTTGGGCGAGGAGCAGGGGCAGGTCGCGTTCCACGCCGGGTGGTTCACGGAGAACCTGCTGACGCAGGCGATGGTGATGCTGCTGTTGCGGTCGGGGCGGTGCGTGGCGGAGGGCCGCATCCCTGGGCCGATCCGGTTTGCGACGGCTGGGCTCGCGGCTGTGGGGCTGCTGTTGCCGCTTTCGCCGCTGGGTCCGATGTTGTCGTTGTCGGCGTTGCCGATGGAGTACTACGGGCTGCTGGGGGTTGTGCTGGCGCTGTACGGGGTGGGGTTGGCTGCGGCGCGGGCGTGGTACGACCGTCGGGCGGGGTGAGAGAGGGAAGCGTTCACTGCTGTTCCACCAGTGAACGGCTGAGCCGTCCAGATGCACCAGAGACACTCTGCCTCGAACGTCACATCAGTGTCAGGGTGCTGCACGATCCTGTGCAGCACCTGTCACATGACCGCCTTCACAGTCACGAGTGGGCTTCTCGCAGGTGGCGCCCCATCAACACCGCGCAATCAGATGCCTTGCTCATGTCGCCCCGCTCGACGGCTGCCGCGCGTTCTGCCTTGATCCGGGCACACTCAGCGCAGCGCTTCGTCTCAGTGGTCACCGCTTCGGCCTCCTCTCGGTGTTCATCTGATGGACCTTTGCGCGGAGTTCGTCGGCTGTACTGGCGGGCCGGACGCTGTTCTCGGGGCAGTCCCACTCCCGGCCACCTCCCGGCGGGCGGAGTTGCAGGCACAGGCCTACGTGGCCCATCACCACGCCGACCGCATCGCTCCGCGTGTCCACGACCAACGCGCCAACCTCTGGTGCGTCAGTCGCGTGTGCGGGTTGCTCGCTTCTTGTGCTGTGCACGGCGACGCTCCTGGATCGTCATGAGTGTTCATGCTGGTCATGTCGACCGTAGGGAGCAACTTGATTGGCGCCCAAGCAGTTTGCGCATGTTTGCGCGCCACCTTGACGAGAAAAAACAGACGTTGGAGGCTCGTCGAGGTCCGCAAACCACAGCAACCCTCCGGACAGGAGAGCGATCATGCGGCTGACGTTCCTCGGCAAGGAGTCCAACCCCACGGAATCCCCGACCTTGTACGCGACGGACAGGGACTCGTACGTGGTCCAAGGGTGGAAGGTCACGGACTCCGAGATCACGAGCAAGCTCAACGTTCCCAGCGGAGAAACGATCGTCGAGGTGCCCGCCGCCCTGTTCAACCACCTGATCAACGACGGAGTAGCCGGAACGGTGGCCACCTGGGCACACCCCATCGCGCACGTCACGAGTGCCGGCAACTTCATCATGCAGGGGAAGACCGTCAGCGACGCCGAAACTCTGGGGCAGATGCGCATTCCGGATCATGAAGACTGCGCAGAGGTCGGCAAGGCAGCAATCAAGGCGCTACTGGAGGAAAACGCCGATGGATCTGGTCACGGCCGAGAAACGTGACGAGCTGTTCTCACAATTTCAACGAGACGCGTTCCACCTGGAACTCAAAGACGAGTACCGCGTCTCCTACGAGGACGGCCCATATGCGAAGTGGCTCAAGGGAGAGCCTGACGACTTCGGATGGTTCCTGCCGTGGCTCGAACAGACTCGCTCGCTCACTGGATCCGGCAAAAAAGTTCGTCGCGTCCGCGTCATCTCGGAGCCGGTGACCGACTACATTCGGTGGGAGCTCGAACTGACGCCGATGAACCACGAAGCCGGGGAGGAAATCCGCTGGCTGCCGAGGCACCGAGTCCCCGAAGAGTTCGAGTTCCCAGCCAACGGAAATGACTGGTGGCTGTTCGACGGTGCGACACTCGCCATCACGCACTTCCGTCCTGACGGACGGTTCGCGGGTGCTGAATTGACCACCGATCCAGCCGTCGTCGGCCACGCTGTCCAGGTCCGCGATCAGCTCTGGTCGATGGCCACGCCCTACGACGAGTACAGCCGCTGACTCCCGCCCGTGTCCCACCAAGCCCAACAAGCACGTGAAGGACTCGGCGCCCGGCTCAGGGAACTCCGCAGAGATGCGAGGCTCACAGGCCGGGCGCTGGCCAATGCTGCCGGCTGGCACCTGTCCAAGGTCTCCCGGATCGAACACGGCAAACAGAACGCCAGCGAGGACGACATTCGAACCTGGTGCCGCATCGTTGCGGCAGAGGACCAAGTTCCCGACCTGATCGCCACCGCCCGCCACATTGAAGCCATGTGGATGGAATGGCGGCGTATGTTCACCTCCGGGGCCAAGACCCCCCAAAAGCGTTCACTATCTCTGTATGAGAAGACATCGATATTCCGTATCTACCACCCCGCCGTAGTGTGGGGGACCCTGCAGACGGCGGACTACGCGGCAGCAACCTTTCGACAGGTCATCAACTTCCTGCAAATTCCTGACGATACGGACGAAGCTGTCGCGTTGCGCATGCAACGACAGCAGTACCTGTATCAGGGACAGCGTAGATTTAGCGTCATCCTTGGAGAACAAGCCCTATACACCAACTTCGGTGGCCCAGATGCGATGCGCGGACAGCTGGATCGACTCCTGGCTGTAATGAGCCTCCCACGCCTGAGTCTGGGCATCATTCCGCGCAGGGCGCAGCAACTCATTTGGCCAGGTAACCCATTCAGCATGTTCGACGACCGCTTGGTTGTGGTCGAAACGTACTCCGCTGAACTCACGGTCACACAACCAAGAGAGATCACGCTTTACAAGCGGGCGTTCTCGATGCTCAAACAGTCGGCGGTGTACGGGCAAGAAGTGCGAGCGATGATTTCCGCTGCTCTTCGGGAACTTGACAGCGACAGTTGAGGAAAACGCGAAAACCCCCAATGACCGCCTAGTGTCGCGTGATCCTGTTCGTATCACTTTGAGTTGTTTACAACGAGTTTCTTGATGTTGGTCTGGACGAGGCGGATCTTCGCGGCGAGGCGGCGCCCGATGGTCCTGCGCCCGCGCGCGCTCGCGCGGTTCGTGACGGGCTTCGGCGTGCTGAACGCTGCCGCTGACCTGGCGACGTTCGCCGTACTGGCCCTGGCCGTACGGTCGTTGGGCGAGGAGCAGGGGCAGGTCGCGTTCCACGCCGGGTGGTTCACGGAGAACCTGCTGACGCAGGCGATGGTGATGCTGCTGCCGCTTTCGCCGCTGGGGCCGGTGTTGTCGTTGTCGGCGTTGCCGATGGAGTACTACGGGCTGTTGGGGGTTGTGCTGGCGCTGTACGGGGGTGGGATTGGCGGCAGCGCGGGCGTGGTACGACCGTCGGGCGGGGTGAGAAGAGTGCCCCTGCCCCGGTCTCAGCATCAAACTGCTTCGCGCTCGAAGTCGAGCAGGTGCCGAAACCTGGTGTTGCTCGACTTCGCGGCTTGTTCGCCGACCTTTGCTGTCCAGCGTCGGCATGTGACGTTCACGAATGTCTCGACCGACTTCGGGTCGGCGTACTGCCAACTGGTGAACCCACTCAGCCAAGCCAGCGCAGCACCGGGTGTCTGCCCGCATTCCATGAGCCGTACGGCCGTGCATGCCAGGTCTACCCATGCGGGGCCGGTTGCCGACATGGCCCAGTCCACGATGTAGGCCGCGCCGTCGTGGTTGTCGATCAAGATGTTGTGCGGGTTGGTGTCAGTGTGGAGCAGACTTGAGCCGTTCAGGCACTCGGCCTCACCGGGGAGCAGGAACGGCGCGAACCGGTCAGAGAGGGGCGGGACAGGGAAGGCGGGACCGCTGAACGCCTGCATGGGCTGTAGAGCGGACGCCACGGCTGCCAGATCACTCGTTCCGGGGCCAAGGTCAGCATGCCGACCATCGATAAACGCGAAGGCGAGACAGGACCACCCGCCGGCCCGGAAGCGGTGGCGGACTGCGGGACAGACTTCCTGCACTGCGCCGTTGATACGCGCCTCGTAGTCAAGTGCCGCGACGGCTTCAACGTCCGTTTCACGAACGCCCTTGAAGAACAGGCGTTCGCTGTGTTCCGTGGTAAGGACCAGGGCAGCGGAGCAGTTGAGCCCCTCGGCGACAATCTCCGACGCGATCACCCGACCTGCATGTCCCTCCACTGTGCTGCACAGTTCGGCGGGGAGTTCTTCCCAGCAGACTCGTTCGATCACAGGTTCTCCTCTCGACGCTGGGCTCCGCTCCACTGCACCCAATCGTGGGCACTGAGCACCCGAAAGTACTGGCGCACGCAGGCGTGTTAGGCGCGGAGTCTCTGTCTTGCCCGCAGGCAGCACGGACTTCGAATGGCCTACCTCGGCAGAGCGTCGATGGCTGCGTTCCAGGGGCAGGCGTCGAGGCTGCCCTGCCTCGGCTTGTGCGGGACGAATCCGCCGTCGCCAAGCAGGATGGTGACACCCGCAGCCTGCAGGGCCCTGACGTTGCGGGGTACGGCGGGGGGCCGACCCTGGGCGTCGTTCCAGTGCGGCAGCGCAACGGCCCTCGCCCGAAGGGCCGTTGCGCTGTCCCCCTGCGATGTGCCAGGGGTACCGTCCTCGTGTCGATGCAGAACGGAGAACAGTATGCCCACGCACGTTGGTGACCACTCCGGCGCACGCATTGCGCATGCCCGCAAGGTCCGCCGGCTGACCCAACGCGAACTGGCTGACCTCTCAAACGTGTCATACAGCACCCTGACCAAGGTGGAGCAGGGTGTCGTCCCTGCAAGCCCTTCCGTCATCGGCGCTCTGGCCCGCGCCCTCTCGGTATCCGTGGCCGAATTGAACGGACAGCCGTACCTCGACGAGCTAAGGAAAGATCAGCTCGATGCACTGATTCAACCGATCCGCGAAGCGCTGAACGTATACGACCTCGGCCCCGACCCGGACGTTTCCCCCCGCCCAATTGACGAACTCGAGGCACAAACAGAGAAGCTCTGCGCTCTCGTCCGCGCTACGAACATCAAACAGGTTGCCTCAGAACTTCCTACGCTGATCCACGAAGCCACCACGACGGCCCATACCTGCCCGGACGACCGGAACTGGCGACTTCTTGCCGGCGCCTACCGCACCGCCTACGACGTAACGACGAAGCTCGGCTTCCCCGACCTGTGTACGGTTGCGCTGGACCGGATGGACTGGGCCGCTCAACGTGCTTCGGATCCGGTCCTCAGCGGGATGCGGCAGTACCTCCGCGCGCTGGCCTACCTGCGCGCCAGCGACTACCGGACGGGCAAGCGGCTCGTCCACATGGGCATGTCCCTCTTGGAACAGACCGACCCGGGCCACGTCCGTGACGTCGTCACCGGTCAACTCCACCTGGGCGCAGCGGTGCTGGCAGGTCGCGACAAGGATCAGGACACCGCCGAGGGGCATCTCAGCGAGGCGCAGCGAATCGCGGAACGCACCGGCCCCGCCGAGAAAGTGCACTGGTTGTCGTTCGGGCCGACCAACGTTGGCGTACACCGTGTGAGCGTCCTCGCGGAACTCGATCAATATCCGGAAGCCGTTCAAGCGGCCAAGGACATGATGATTCCCGATGGATGGCCACCGTCACGGATGGCCCACCACTATGCCGAGTTGGCCCGGGCGCAAATGTGGACGGGGCACACGGACTCGGCGTTCAGGAATTTGCAGCTTGCGCGGAAGCTGGCGCCACAGCAGACCAGGTACCACCCGACGGTGCGCGAGACATACGCGGGACTCGAATCCGCGAAGCGGCGAATGCCGGACACTTTCAGCAACTACGGGGCTTGGCTTGGCATGTAGCGATCGCTGAACGTCAACCGCTGGCCGGAGCTATCAGTGAGGTCTGATAGTTCCGGCCTCGCTATGTCGGCACGATGCACTCAGCATGGACCCCCGCAACCGTGCTAGCGGTCCGGGGGCGTGGCCCGACGCTGGATTGGAGCGCCAAGCAATGCATGACCTTATCCTTCGATGCCTCGCGTGGGCGAGGGCAGCCTTCCGGCCAGACGGTTTCGGCCCGGACGCGCACACCTGTCTCGCCGCCGACGCGCCACAGGGGCGACCCGCCCCGTCCCTGCGCCTGGCACCGAAGTCTCCGCGCTTGCCTGACTGGCCGGTGGACAACGGCCGTAGCTCTGAGTGCACGTTGTGGGTGACGGCGCACGGGATCGACATCCGGCCCCGTCAGCCTCGCGGTGGGGAGGCGGTTCGATGAGCACCGACAGCAACGCGCTGCCCGAGACGGGATCGTTCGTGGTGGACACGGCCCGGGACCGGATCGGGCAAGTGATGGACTACGACCCGCAAACGAGAACCCTCCAACTCCGCCCGGCCAAGGGCGGGTTGGAGTGGGATGCCCGCCCCGGCGACGTACGTCCGGCCACCGACAAGGAGCGGCTGAGCGCGAAGGTACAGGCGGCCAACTCCGGTAGGTGGTGGTCGCAGTGAGCGCACACACCGTGATCCGGTTCGCCGACTGGACGATTGGGCCGGAGACGGCACCGGAGGCACCGCCGGTCATCCACGAGTTGGAGTGCACCACATGCAATGCCACCTCGGAGGCAAGCGGCGACTTCGAGAACGCCCGTAACTGGGCTTTCCAGCACTCCGGTCGCAATCCCTCCCACACCGGCTACCGCGAGAACATCACCCGATTCTGGCGCGCCATGCTCCTGGACTGACCGCACCCTCAGCATCTACTTAGCCCGTCCCTGACAGGTCAGGATGGGGGCAGCCGGGGCAGGCTTCCCGCCCCCAGCAGACACGACCCCGGCTGTCCTGCCGTCATGGTGAGCGACCAGGGCTGTGCCGCGCCGAGGGTGTTGATGCTGGAGACACTTCCTTGACTGTTCTCGGCTCCAGTCGAGAGCGGTCAAGGAAGTGGCAAGACGGCCACTTCGTGAGGACTTCGTACCGCACACGCCCTCCACTCGACGAATCACGCTCCTGCCAGAGCCACCACTAAGTCCGGTACGCAATACGCCACTTGGCGAGACTCAACCAGTTGAGGACTGGTTGCATCCTTCGTACCATCAAAGTCCGTGATCGAGCCTTGGGAGGGACGCCAATGGCTGTCTCCTACGAGCAAGAGGATGACCCCAGCGGCGGGCTGAAGATCAATATAGCTTTGACCCGACTTGAAGCTGAAGCGGTCGGCGACGACGCGCGACTCATGGCGGAAGTACTCGATAGCTGCCTTTGGATCACCGCGATGCTTCGCACGCGGATCAACTCACGCGATCCCGGAGATCCACCACCTAAGCAAAGTGATTGGGTTGCGGCCTTTCGCGATTTCGATCGCTTGGTGTCCCGCATCCAGGGCGCAAGCGAGGGGGCCCTTCGCGCGTACATCGCCGAAGGAGGCAGCCTTGAGTTCTTGGCACGAGCACAGAACGAGGAACTTTCGGAAACAGAACGTCGCTGCACAGAGTTGGCCCGTAGCCCACTAACCCCTTGGGGGAAATGGGCGACCGCATATCCGTCAACTTGAGGTCCCGCGCCTTCAGGCACTTATGGCGGACTGCAGCTCTGTTTACCGAAGTCGAATCGGTAAACGCTCCACGGAAAGCCCGGTGATCCAGTCGCTTTACGGCGGCGATCGGATCACCGGGCTAGAACTACGCGAGAGCGTCAGACGGCGATCAACACTTCTTGAAGCTGCCGCCACCAGAGAGATACCCGTCGAACACCCATCCCTCCATCCATCCATGACTGTCATCAGCCAGTACATGCGTCCAGGTGTTGTGAGACTCGTTCTCTACGTAACAATGCAGCACAAACTTCGCCGGCTGCTCCGTCTCGCCTTCGAGAGCGCAATTCCCGTGGGGGCCCACGTGTACCGGAATCCCGCGATCTTTGTTTCCGTCCACCGTTCGACCACGAGTGATTATTGCAGCCCAACACGCTTCCCTTGTTTTCCGAGCCGTGAGCCACCCCGACCAGTGTGGACGAAGCGAGAGCCAAGGCCCCCAGGGCTACTGCCAGTCGTCTGAACACAGCTTTCCCCTTAGGAATTAGAGGATGCGACCTACGTTGCCACTCGCCACTCATGATGCAATACAAGCTTATTGATCAAATACAGCAAAGCAATGTCATCTAAATTTTTGGCGCATTCATGACCGTTTGGCCGAAAGGTGAATCCATCCCCCCGTCGATCCGGAGCCGAGCAGAACACCCCTTCTCCTGCCAATGAAGTCCGCACTCGACCTTTGCGTAGCCCTGCACGAACAAGCCTTGACCTGCATCAACGAGTCACCAGGACCGTAACGTTGACACCAGGCGCCTGCCTCGCGCGATCGGCGGGCCGCTACGAAGCATCGAGCTTGGACCGGCTCATCGAAGACGACTGTAACTGCCCCTGGACTACATCGGGATTACTCCTTACCTGATCCGAAGTAATTTTGCCACAGACGTCTCATCGCCTCAGATCAGAAGGCTGCAAGTTTTCACACCGAACACCTCGATAGGCTACTTAAACCCTAGGACCATCCTGGCTGGCAAGACACATTTAGGGCGCACTCGAATTGGAAGTTGGCCCACCACTTCAGTCTAACGAGTTTTCATTCCCTCATAGAATACCCCTATGGCTTCTATTGCACTCAGACCTTTGTGTGGCGATTCATTCCCGGGCATCGCCAGAAAGAGTGCCCGGCGGTTGCGGTACCGTCTCAGGCGGTTGCCCTCCATTCCCAAGCGCAGGAAAGACCCCGGGTGCAGGGGGGCATTGCAACGTACGACGATCACGACTACACCCACCACTACCCTTGCGTGGCTCGCGAATGGAACTTCCCTTCGGGGCCTATCACTTTCATAGACAACGAGTGTAATCGCCGAGTATGGCTCCACCGGAACATTGATAAATCGGACAGCCCGATGTGTGTCCCACCGAACTGGAGCCAGGGCATCTAGGAAGAATGGGAGCATCCTGCGATCCTTGAAGTCGGCGCATCGAAGGGCTGCTGAGGATCGCGGTTTAGATTCTTGCGTCCCGCCTCGGTGACTTTTGGCTAATGCGGGACGGTACTTTGATTCAGGCGTATGCCCGTCGAAGCAGTATCACCCCTTTTCCCTCTCCATGCTGATCTCGACGTGATCACTTTCGAGCCGCTGGACGGCAAGATGGCCTCAGGGGAATGGGCTCGACACGTGGCGCGCATCGAAGAGGACAAGGGGCATGACGAACAACGGATACGACTCTCACGTCTGCGTACACCTGAAGCCGCACCTCAGGAACTTCCGCCTCGACCGACTCGGTGTCGGACAGCTATAAGCGATGTTCGAGGCGATCGACGAGCAGAACGAGGTATCGCCGCCGGGAACGCCGCGCGGCGCGAGCAGATGGTGTAGTGCACGCGTGGAAGGTCGGACGTGCCAAAGTTGATCGAACGGGCGAAGCTTGCCGAGGAGCGCCCAAAGTGGTGGAGATGAAGCCGTTTCGGCGTATCACCGGTCCGGCGGCCAAGCAACGCGTCAGGGCGACCTTGCGAGCGGCGCTCAACGCCGCCGGGCATGTGGAGCTCGAGTCGGGTAAGCGGCCGAAGCCGTTGCTGTGGACGGCTGGGACCCCGAAGACCGCGGGCTTGTAGTCGTCCGGCGTTTGATCCTGGGAAACGGAGAAAGGGCGGGGCCGGGGCGCCTTCCGCACCCCGACCCCGCCCCACACGGCGAGTGACCGCTACTACCAGTCGCCCCCGCCGAAGCCGCCACCGCTGTCGCCGCCGCCGAAGCCGCCGCCACCGTCGCCCCAACCGCCGCCGAAGTCACTGGCGTTGAAGTCGGAACCGCTGAAGTCGCCGCCCTCCGGGCCGCTGTTACCCATGTCGCCGTACGCGGGAGCCGCGTACGCCGGAGAGCTCAGCATGCTGCCGAGGGCCGTGCCGATGAGGAGGCCCGGCAGCATGCCGCCGCCGAAGTAGCCGCCGGCCCAAGGGCCGTACGCCGGACCGGCGTTCCAGTACGGCTGGGGGCCGTAGTCGGTCTGCACCGTACGGGACATCGGCTCCGCACCCTGCGCCACCCGCGCCGCATCCGCCTGGCAGGCCGGCACGGTCCGCAGCGCCCCGCCCGGGGGCGCCCACTGCACGTCCTGGATGGACGGCCCGTGGCGCGGGTCGAAGAAGCACGGCACCCGGCGCTCCGGCAGCGGCGCCCCCGTACGGCGAGCCGTCAGCGTCGCGAGGGCGAAGCGGCCCGCATCCAGCGACTCGGTCACGGGAGTGACATCCTGCGGCTTCTTCGCCGCCGCCATCCGGGACTTGGCCTCCTCGTACGAGTCGAGGGCCTGCTCGTAGTCCTTGCGCATGGCATCGGTCGCACCGGGCTCGGACGGGGAGAAGTCCAGCCGGTCGAGCTCCTCGCCGAAGGCGGTGATGTCCTCGTCGACCACGACGCGCAGGGCCTCGAGCTCCGCGCGCTCCCGCTCTTCCCTCTTCTTCTTGCTCCGGCGGTAGAGCGCGTACGCACCCGCACCACCGGCGACCACGACCGCACCGCCGATGGCCAGCCCGGCCGCGGAGCTGCCGGAGTCCGAGCCGCCCCACGAACCGGGGGCGTGTCCCTTGGCCGTCTTGTCGGCACCGTCGACGAACGCGTTCAGCTCGTCCTTGGCACTGCTGCCATGGTTCCGCTTGACGTCGCCCTTGAGGTTGGTGATCGCGTTGTTGGACATCACCCTCGGGTCGGCGCCGGCGTTGAACTTGTCACCGAGACGAATCAGGTAGACACCGGAGATGCCGACCTCGTTCCGCAGGTCGCGGAGGACCGTCTGCTGCGGGAACTCGGGAGCGTTCGGCAGCACGGCCACAAACACCGGCTTGCCCGCATCCTTGATCTTCTTCGCGAGCTCGTCCGCATCGGACTTCGACAGCTGCGACGAGGCCCTGGGGTCGACATAGACCGGGCTCTTCTTCAGCTGGTCGGCAGCCTCGCTGAGGCCGGTCGCGGCATGGGCGGCAGGCGCGTACGTCACCGCTCCGGCCAGCACCAACAGGGCTGCGGCCAGCCCGGCGAACAGGGCCGCCAGCGGCCTGGGCAGTGCCCGGGGGACGACGGACATGGAACTTCTCCTCGGAGAGGGAGGGACGGAGCCTTTACTCATCAAGATCACGGAACTTACTCTGCTTTTACCTGGACAACGGAACACCCGAGCACACGGTTCCCCGCACCCCTCCCGTTACCCATACGAGAGGTTGGAGCACGGGTTGTCATCCGCCGACCTGGCCTTGTCGGCCACCTCCGAGGGTACGGAAGACGGCGACGAAGCGGACGGCGACGGCGAGGACCCGGCCGAGGGGGCGTTCGCGTAGTCACGGCCGAGGGTGATCGAGATGCCCTTGTCGGCCGTGCCCCGCACGAACGAGCCGGGGAAGAGTTTGGCCAGCTCCTGGGCGTGGTCCGACTCACCGGAGCCGAATTCGATCACCGTGGTGGAGTCGTCGTGCCCGGCGGCCGTGGAGGTGCCGGTCACGGTGTAGCCGTGCCCCTGGAGCAGGCCGGCGCCGCGGGCGGCCAGGCCGCTGACTGTCGTGCCGTTGGCGACGGAGACGCGTACGCCCGCGCCGGACACGGGCTTGGACGGTGCTGACGGAGAAGCCTTGTCCTTACCCTTGCCCTTCTCGCCCGCGTCCTTGCCGTCGACCGTGCGGTCCGCGCGGAGCGAGGCCCACAGCTGGTCCGCGTCGGGCTGGACGACGGCCACGCGGGCACCCTCGTAGCGCCACGGCATCGTCACGAACTTGATGTTGTGCAGATCGATGTCCTTCATCGACATCGCGAACGAGAGGAGCTTGTCGGCCGAGCCGAGCCCGGGGTCGACGGTCATCGACTTGGTGGCCGCGTTGGCGAGGGGCAGGAGCGTGGTCGGGTCGAAGCCCTGCGACTTCACCTTCTTGATCAGGGAGGAGACGAACGCCTGCTGCCGCTGTATGCGGCCTATGTCGGAGCCGTCGCCTATGCCGTGCCTGACCCGCACATAGTCCAGGGCCTTCTGACCCGAGACGGACTGCTGGCCCTTGCGGAAGAGGAGGTCGCCCTGGTGGCCGAGGTTGGGGTTGAGGTCGCCCTCGTAGATGTCCTTCGGCACGCACACGTCGACCCCGCCCACGGCGGAGGTCATGGAGGAGAAGCCGGCGAAGTCCACGACGACGGTGTGGTCCACCCGCAGCCCGGTGAGTTTCTCGACCGTGTTCTGGGTGCAGGCCGGGTTGCCCGCAGCCGTGTTGCCCACGGAGAAGGCCGAGTTGAACATGGCGTTGCTCGATCCGTTCGTCCAACTCCCGTTGGGGAGTTTGCACGACGGGATGTCCACGAGCGTGTCCCGGGGAATGGAGACGCCGACGGCGTGCTCGCCGTCACCGTAGACGTGCAGCAGGAACGCGGTGTCCGAGCGGCCCACGTCGTCCGTGCCGCCGCCCAGCTTCTTGTTGTCGCCGGAACGCGAGTCCGAGCCGATGACAAGAACGTTTTTCCCCGCGGCATTGGCCTCGGGGCGGTTCTTGGAGAGACCGCCCGCGTCGAACGTGTTGATGTTGCCGTTGAGCTGGAGGTAGATCCACCCGAGCCCGGCCGTCAGCAGCACCACGAACGAGATCGCGACGATGCCGAACTTGCGCCCACGGCGACGCTCACGATCGCCCCGCCGTTTGCCCGTCATATGCCCGCCCCCATCAGCTCCCCTGATCCACCTTTTCGTTTCCGTCTGTATAGACGGACGACCAGAACTTTTGGTTGTCCGATTGCGCAATCTAGCAAGTAAGGTGGGGCGAAACGTTCACGCATCGATCCGGAGCCGATCCGGAACAGAAAGGTGGGGACGCCGTGCTCCGCAACCTCCTGGAGCCCTGGCACATCCTCGTCGTCGTGCTCGTCCTGGTCGTCGTGTTCGGGTCGAAGAAGCTGCCCGACACCGCCCGTGCGCTCGGCAAGTCCATGCGCATTCTCAAGAGCGAGACCAAGGCCATGAAGGACGAGAACGCCCCCGAGACGACCGCCGCCGCAGCGGACAACTCCCGGTAGCCTCACGGTCATCCGCCGTTGCATGGCGGTACATCACCCATACATCACCCCTTGGTGAACTCTTTGCGCCTGGCACCGCGCCGGGCTCACCGAGGAGGTAATGCACCATGGGTTCTCGTCCGTTCGGCCGCCGTCGTCTCGCCTGGGGCGCCGCCGCGCTGATCGTCGCGGGTGTCGCCGTACCGGCCGCTGCCACCTCTCAAGCGGCCACCTCTCAAGGGGACGCGGCGAGCACCGGCAGGGCGGCCGCGAAGGCCAAGAACGTCATCCTGCTCATCGGCGACGGCATGGGCGACTCGGAGATCACCCTGGCCCGCGACTACACCGTGGGCGCGGCGGGCCGCCTGAACATGGACAAGTTCCCCATGACGGGCGCGTACACGACGTACTCGGTCGACAAGAACGGGAAGCCGGACTACGTCACCGACTCCGCCGCGAGCGGCACCGGCTGGGCCACCGGCCGCAAGACCGTCAACGGCCGGATATCCAAGACGCCCGGCACCGACAAGCCGATGACCACGATCCTCGAGCTCGCGCAGAAGAAGGGGCTCGCGACCGGCAGCGTCACCACCGCCGAGCTCACGGACGCCACCCCGGCCGTCCTCGCCTCGCACGTCACCGACCGCAGCTGCCAGGGACCCGCCGACATGAAGGCGTGCCCGTCCGACACCGTCGCCAAGGGCGGCCCCGGCTCGATCGCCGAGCAGAGCGTGAACCACAAGGTGGACGTGCTCCTGGGCGGCGGCCGGCAGCGCTTCGACCAGAAGATCACCGAGGGCAAGTACAAGGGGCTCACCGTCACCCAGCAGGCGCAGAAGCTCGGCTACCAGGTCGTCTCCGACGCGAAGGGCCTGCAGACGGCGCGTTCCGGCAAGCCCGTCCTGGGGCTGTTCGCCCCCGGCAACGTGCCCGTCGAGTGGACCGGCAAGGCCGCCGCCGTCGGCGGCACCGAGCCGCAGCGCTGCGTGACGAAGAACCCCGAGCGCACGCCCGGTACGCCGAGCCTCGAGGAGCAGACGCGCCGGGCGATCCAGCTGCTGGAGGACCGAAGGGGCAAGAAGAACGGTTTCTTCCTCCAGGTCGAGGGCGCCTCCATCGACAAGCGCGACCACGCCGCCGACCCCTGCGGGCAGATCGGCGAGACCGCGGCCTTCGACCGCGCGGTGAAGGCCGCCCGCGCCTACGCCGACAAGCACCCCGACACGCTGGTCGTCACCACCGCCGACCACGGGCACAGCAGCCAGATCGTGCCCCTGGAGGCGACCCCGCCCGGGCTGTCCTCCACCCTCGTCACCGACGAGGGACAGCAGCTGAAGGTCAACTACTCCACCAACACGCCGGGCAAGTCCCAGGAGCACACCGGTACCGAGGTGCGCATCGCGGCCCAGGGACCGCTCGCGGAGCGTGTGCTCGGGGTGACCGACCAGACCGAGCTGTTCACCACCATCCGCAAGGCGCTCTCCCTGCGCTGACCGGCGGATCACGGGGCCCGGCCGTGGCACTTACCACGGCCGGGCCTGTGAGGTGTGACAGTTGTCCCGGCAGAAGATTGGTGGATTTCGCACCGGCTGAAGACGATGTGGCGTCAAAACTGGTGGTTCCGGATCACCCGCCCGCAGGACGCCCGCAGGAGGAACCGCCTTTGTCCGGGTCCCGTGTTCTCGCCCTCGGCCACTACCAGCCCGCCAGGGTTCTGACCAACGACGAGCTCGCCGTCATGGTCGACACCAGCGACGAGTGGATCCGCTCCCGTGTCGGCATCCGCACCCGCCGGATCGCCGGGCCCGAGGAGACCGTCGCCGACATGGCCGCCGAGGCGGCCGCCAAGGCGCTCGCGAACAGCGGGCTGGCCGCCGACGCCATCGACCTGGTGCTCGTCGCCACCTGCACCGCCGAGGACCGCAGCCCGAACACCGCCGCGCGGGTCGCGGCCCGGCTGGGCCTGTCCTCGCCCGCCACCATGGACGTCAACGTCGTCTGCTCCGGCTTCACCCACGCCCTCGCCACCGCCGACCACGCCATCCGCGCGGGCGCGGCGGCCAACGCGCTGGTCGTCGGCGTGGAGAAGTTCACCTCCGTCACCGACTGGACCGACCGCACCACCTGCGTCCTCACCGGCGACGGTGCGGGGGCGGCCGTGGTCACGGCGGCGTCCGAGCCGGGCATCGGCCCGGTGGTGTGGGGCTCGGTGCCGGACATGGGGCACTGCGTACGCATCGAGGGCACGCCCGCCCGCTTCGCGCAGGAGGGCCAGTCCGTCTACCGCTGGGCCACGACCCAGCTGCCGCCGATAGCCCGGCAGGTGTGCGAACGGGCCGGGGTCGCCCCGGAGGAGCTGGCCGCGGTCGTCCTGCACCAGGCCAACCTGCGGATCATCGAGCCGGTCGCGCGCCGGATCGGCGCCGTCAACGCGGTCGTCGCCACGGATGTGACCGAGTCCGGCAACACCTCCGCCGCGAGCATCCCGCTCGCCCTGTCCAAGCTGGTCGAGCGCGGCGAGGTCGCCCCGGGCGCGCCGGTCCTGCTGTTCGGCTTCGGCGGCAACCTGTCGTACGCGGGACAGGTCATCCGCTGCCCCTGAGCTGTCCGATCTGTTCAAGACACGTCGGTGAGCGGCTGCCTACCGTGGCCGCATGACACCACGTTTCGCCTGCACCGGGCTCGTCGTCGCCGACATGGCCGCCTCACTCGCCTTCTACCGCCGCCTCGGCCTGGACATCCCGCCCGAGGCGGACACGGCCCCGCACGTCGAGGCGGAGCTGCCGGGCGGCCAGCGGCTGCTCTGGGACACCGACGCCACGGTCCGCTCCTTCGACCCCGAAGCCGCCCTGCCGCACGGTCCCGGGCGGGTCGGGCTCGCGTTCGCCTGTGAGAGCCCGGCCGAGGTCGACAAGGTCCACGCCGAACTGACGGCCGCCGGGTACGAGGGGCACCTGGCCCCCTGGGACGCCTTCTGGGGGCAGCGGTACGCCGTCGTGCACGACCCCGACGGCAACGAGGTCAGCCTGTTCGCCGCGCTGTGACCAGGCGCGCTGTGACCGGTCAGTCGCCGAGCCGGCTCGGCGGCACGCCGGTCAGTGCCTTGACGTCGCGCGTGAGGTGGGCCTGGTCGGCGTAGCCGCAGACGGCCGCCACCTCGGCGAGGGGCGTACCGCCACGGGACAGGGCGACGGCCCGGTTCATGCGCAGCACGCGGGCCAGCGTCTTGGGCCCGTACCCGAAGGCCCGCAGGCTGTGGCGGTGCAGCTGCCGCTCCCCCAGGCCGAGCCGGGCCGCCAGCGCGGCCACGGGCTCGCCATGCCGGGCGCCGCGGACGATCGCGGCGGTCACAGGGTCGGCGGGGGCGGCGGGATCGGCAGCGTACGGCGGGCGTACGGCCTCCTCCAGCACCCGCCCGGGAGCCGCCGCCTCGGCCGCCCGCTCGGCGAGGGCGCGGGCGCGGCGGCCGGGCCACAGGTCGTCGAGCGGCACGCGCCGGTCGCGGAGTTCGGCGGCGGGTACGCCCAGCACGGCGGGGCCGGTGCCGGGCGCGAAGCGCAGGCCGGTGTACGTCGCGCCGGGCACGCCCGGCACGAGGTGGGCGCGGGTGTCGGGGCCGGCCGCGAGCAGCCGCCCGTCGATCAGGATCACGTCGACGCAGCCGTCGGGTATGACGCGCACGGCCGCGCCGGTGGTGTCCGTACGCGTCCACACCACCGCCCCGGCGACTGCCGCCGAGGCGCGTTCGCGGTACGTCACTACGGCGACTCGCGCAGGTAGAGCGCGCCACAGGAGTGGCAGATCGGCACCTTGCCGGTGCCCCATTCGTCGATGGAGCGCTCCGCGGAGCCGGGCGCCAGGTCACGCCCGCACATGGCGGTCAGGTCGTCCTGACGCACCACGTGCCAGATTTTGACCCGCGCCTCGGGGTCCTGCGGGGAGTCGTCGTACTCGGCGCGCAGTTCGTGCTCCATCGGTCCATCGTGCAACAGCGGTGCGTGGGCCGCCACCGATGGCATGCCTCAGAGGACCGCTCAGAAGACCGACCAGCCCGTGAGCGTGGTGAAGTGGTCCAGGGCCGCGACGCCCGCCACCGAGTTGCCGCGGGCGTCCAGGCCGGGGCTCCAGACGCACAGCGTGCAGCGTCCCGGTATCACGGCGATGATGCCGCCGCCCACGCCGCTCTTGCCCGGGAGGCCGACCCGGTAGGCGAAGTCACCGGCGGCGTCGTACGTGCCGCAGGTGAGCATGACCGCGTTGATCTGCTTGGCCTCGCGGCTCGGGAGCAGGCGCGTGCCGTCCGCGCGCAGGCCGTGGCGGGCCAGGAAGCTGCTCGCGACGGCGAGGTCGCGGCAGCTCATCTCGATGGAGCACTGCCAGAAGTAGTGCTCCAGCACAGTGGGCACCGGATTGTCGAGGTTGCCGTAGCTCGCCATGAAGTGCGCCAGCGCCGCGTTGCGGTCGCCGTGCTCGGACTCGGACTTGGCGACGGCCGCGTCGAAGGAGACCTCCGGGTTGCCGCTCTCGGCGCGCAGGAACTCCAGCATCGTGGTGCTGGCGTCGCCCGTCAGCGTCTGCAGCCGGTCGGTGACGACGAGCGCACCCGCGTTGATGAACGGGTTGCGCGGAATACCGTTCTCGTATTCGAGCTGGACCAGGGAGTTGAAGGCATTTCCGGACGGTTCCGTGCCGACCCGTTCCCAGATCCTGTCGCCGCCCTCGGCCAGCACGAGCGCGAGCCCGAAGGCCTTGGAGATGGACTGCACGGAGAAGGGGCGTTCCCAGTCCCCCACGCCGTGGATGCCGCCGTCGACGTCGGCGACGGCCATCCCGAACTGGCTGGTGTCCATGTCCGCGAGGGCCGGGATGTACTGGGCGGCCTGGCCACGGCCGACCAGCGGGCGCACGAAGGAGGCGACTTCTTCGAGTACGGCCTGGTAGTCCACTGGTTCGTACTTTCTGTCCCGGTAACGGCGAGCATGTCCGGCGTGCGGCCGATTCGGCTCGCACGATATCCGAACACCCAGCCCACCAGCGAACTTTTCGATACAACGGGCCCGTTCACTTCGCTTCACTCGCGTCATCGCGTCCACTCGCGTCATCGCGTCCACTCGCGTCCACTCGTGTCGAAGGAGACAGCCGTGGCCCCACCCCTGTCGGCGAGCGACTTCCTCGCCGTCCTGCGGAAGGAGGGTGCCGAGATCGTCGAGGTCGGCGACTGGCGCACCCACAACCGTGCCGGACACGGCCCCTGGGGCCCGGTCCACGGCGTGATGGTCCACCACACCTCCACCTCGGGCACCGACGCCTCCGTCCGGCTCTGCCGGGACGGGCGGCCCGACCTGCCCGGGCCGCTGTGCCACGGGGTCATCGCCAAGGACGGCCGCGTCCACCTCGTCGGCTCCGGGCGCGTCAACCACGCCGGGAGCGGCGACGGCGACGTGCTGCGCGCGGTGATCGCCGAGAAGCCGCTGCCGCCCGTGCGCGAGGCCGGCACCGACGGCAACACGTACTTCTACGGCTTCGAGTGCGTCAACCTCGGCGACGGTGCCGACCCCTGGCCCGCGGCCCAGCTGGACGTCATCGAGCGCGTGGCGGCGGCGCTCTGCCGCCATCACGGGTGGAGCGAGCGGTCCGTCATCGGCCACCGCGAGTGGCGGCCGGGCAAGGTGGACCCGGTGGGCTTCGCCATGGACTGGCTCCGCGACCGCGTCCGCGCACGCCTCACGTGACCCGCGCGTCACGTGACAATGGGTGCGTGACCAGCTCCGTACCCGCCCTCGCCGCGCTGCGGCCGTGCCTGCCGTCCCCGCTCGAGGAAGTGGCGGACGAGCGGTTCGCGCGCCGGGGCGTACGGCTGCTGCTCAAGCGCGACGACCTGATACACCCCGACATCCCGGGCAACAAGTGGCGCAAGCTGGAACTCAATCTCCAGGCCGCCGAGGAGGCCGGGAAGGACACCCTGCTCACCTTCGGCGGCGCGTACTCCAACCACCTGCGCGCCACCGCCGCGGCGGGCCGGCTGCTCGGTTTCGGGACGATCGGCATCGTGCGCGGCGAGGAACTGGCGGACCGGCCGCTCAACCCGTCGCTGGCCCGCTGCGTGGCGGACGGCATGCGGCTGCGCTTCGTCGACCGCACGACCTACCGGCGCAAGGCGGAACCCGAGGTGCTGGCCGCGCTGGCGCCGGAGGGCTGCTTCGTGATCCCCGAGGGCGGCAGCAACGCCGCGGCGGCCCGCGGCTGCGCGTCCCTCGGGCGCGAGCTGCGCGGTGTCGCGCACATCGTCGGCGTCGCCTGCGGCACCGGGGGCACGCTCGCCGGGCTCGCCGCCGGGCTCGGCGTGGGACAGCGGACGATCGGCTTCCCCGTGCTCAAGGGCGGCTTCCTCGGCGCCGAGGCCGAGCGGCTCCAGCGGGAGGCCTTCGGCGGCAGGCGCGGCGACTGGCGGCTGGACGAGCGCTTCCACTGCGGCGGCTACGCCCGCAGCTCGCCCGAACTGACCGCGTTCGCCGAGGACTTCTCGGCCCGGCACGGCCTGCTGCTGGAGCGGCTGTACGTGGCGAAGGCGCTGTTCGGGCTGACGACGCTCGCCGAGGAGGGCGCGTTCCGGCCGGGTACGACGGTCGTGGCCGTGATCACCGGCGGCGCGGATCAGCCGACGCCCTCCTCGCGGTAGGCCGCGGCCTCCTCCAGGTCGAGCCGGCGCAGGAGCGTCCGCAGCATCTCGTCGTCGATGCGACGGGCGTCCCGCAGCGCCACGAAGACCTTGCGCTCGGCGCCGATCACCTCGCGCGTCAGCCGGCGGTAGGTGTCGTCCGCCGACTCGCCGGTGGTCTCGTGCACGGCGCCGAGCCG
The DNA here is from genome assembly GCF_059089585.1 of Streptomyces sp. SX-6. Lineage (NCBI taxonomy): Bacteria > Bacillati > Actinomycetota > Actinomycetes > Kitasatosporales > Streptomycetaceae > Streptomyces > Streptomyces sp. SX-6. The sequence goes on from NZ_JBTHHU010000005.1 coordinate 289,870, forward strand.
CTCCCACACCGCGTTGCGCCGCCGCTCGAGGACCGCGCGCAGCCGGTCGGCGAGCGGCGGCGGGAGGGCGTTGCGCTCGTCGGCGAGGAGTTCCTCGAGGCGGCGTTCGGCGGCCGCCGAGGCCTCGCTCTGGGCCTGGGCCTCGACGAGGGTCTCGGCCTGCTCGTCCCGGCCGGGCAGGCGCAGGGCGCGGATGAGCGGGGGCAGCGAGAGGCCCTGGACGACGAGCGTGCCGATCACCGTGGTGAAGGTGAGGAAGAGGATCAGGTTGCGGGCGGGGAAGCCGCTCCCGGCGTGCGCGGTGACGGGGATCGAGAAGGCGACCGCGAGCGAGACGACACCGCGCATCCCAGCCCAGCCGACGACGAAGACGCCCTTGCCGTCGACGTCCGGCTCGCGCTCGCGGATGCGCGCCGACAGCCACCGCGGCAGGAACGTCGCGGGGAAGACCCATACGAAGCGGGCCGCCACGACCGCGAGGAAGACGGCGACCGCGTACCAGGCCGCCTCGCCCGCCCCGTACTCCCCCAGTCCCCGCAGCACGACGGGCAGTTGGAGGCCGATGAGCGCGAAGACCGCGGACTCGAGGATGAAGGCGACCATCTTCCACACCGCCGCCTCCTGCAGCCGGGTGGCGAAGTCGACCTGCCAGGAACGGTGCCCGAGGTACAGGCCGACGACCACGACGGCGAGCACGCCGGACGCCTCGACCTGTTCGGCGGCGGCGTAGGCCGCGAAGGGGATGAGCAGCGAGAGGGTGTTCTGCAGCAGCGGTTCGCGCAGCGTCTTGCGCAGCCAGTGCAGCGGCACCATGAGCACCAGGCCGACCGCGATGCCGCCGAGCGCGGCGACCGCGAACTCCCGCACGCCCCCGGCCCAGGTGGCGCCCTCGCCCACGGCGGCGGCGAGCGCGACCTTGTAGGCGGTGATCGCGGTCGCGTCGTTCACCAGGGACTCGCCCTGGAGGATGGTGGTGATCCGCGAGGGCAGCCCCAGACGGCGGGCGATCGCGGTCGCGGCGACCGCGTCGGGCGGGGCGACGACCGCGCCGAGCACGAGCGCGGCGGCGGCCGGCATACCCGGCACCACCATGTGGACCACCCAGCCGACGGCGAGCGTGGCGAACAGGACGTAGCCGACCGAGAGCAGCGCCACCGGCCGTGCGTTGGCCCGCAGGTCGAGGTACGAGCTCTCGAGCGCGGCGGTGTGCAGCAGCGGCGGCAGCACCAGGGGCAGTACGACGCCGGGCTCGAGCGTGTAGTCCGGCACCCCGGGCACGTACGAGGCGACGAGCCCGGCGGCGGTGAGCAGCAGCGGCGCGGGCACCGGCGTACGGCGGGCAGCGCCGGCGACGGCGGCACTGGCCGCCACCAGCATCAGCAAGGGCATGACGTTCATCGGCTCCGCCTGTTCACCGGTGTTCCAACCCGCCGTCTAACCTGGCCATCATGATCGACTGTCCGCATCTCGCCGAACTGCCGCGCCCCGAGCCGGAGCCGCTGAGCACAGGCTGCCCCGAGTGCGACGCCGTCGGCAGCCATCCGGTGCAACTGCGGATGTGTCTGGTGTGCGGGCACGTGGGCTGCTGCGACTCCTCGCCCTACCGGCACGCCACGGGCCACTTCGAGGAGACGGGCCACGCGGTGATGCGCAGCTTCGAGCCCGGGCAGAGCTGGCGCTGGTGCTACGCGGACAAACACCTCGTCTGATCGCCTGCTCGCCGTGATCCGTCGGACAGGCCTTAGCATGCACGCATGATCCGACCCGCTACCCCCGCCGACGTGCCCGTCATCCACGCGATGATCCGTGAACTCGCCGCGTACGAACGGGCGCTGGAGGAGGCCCGGGCCACCGAGGAACAGCTGCGCGAGGCGCTGTTCGGGGCGCACCCCGCGGTCCATGCGCTGATAGCGGAGAGTGACGCCGACGCCGGAGAGGAGGCCGCCGCGGGCGGCGAAGTCGTCGGCTTCGCGCTCTGGTTCCTCAACTTCTCCACCTGGACGGGTACGCACGGTATCTATCTGGAGGATCTCTATGTTCGACCGGGGGCGCGCGGCGGCGGCCACGGCAAGGCGCTCCTCACCGCTCTCGCGCAGATCTGTGTGGAGCGCGGCTACCAGCGTTTTGAATGGTCAGTGCTGGACTGGAATGAACCGTCGATAGCGTTCTACCGCTCCATCGGCGCGCAGCCGATGGACGGTTGGACGGTGCAGCGGCTTTCCGGAGAAGCGCTCAACGGCCTTGCGGCACTCGCGCAGAGTGACGAAAATCCCAACAGGGCGACTTCTCTTTCGATTTGACCCCTCAGACCCCTAGCCACTTTCCGTACTCATGGGCTTACCATGAGTGACAGTCGCGGGGTTGCGGCAGGGCGCCGCAGATCGCGATAGCGTCGCAGCCGACAATATGCGGCGGCGGCCGGTACCGCCCTTCGGCAGAAGGGGGTGCGGGGCCGACGCTCATAACAGCTCAAGAAGCTTGTGCCACCTTGGAGGTGAGGGTGTCCCCCATCGCAGGCGAGCCTGGGACGACCCAGGACTTCGTGGAAGTCCGGCTGCCCGCTGCGGGTGCCTACCTTTCGGTGCTGCGGACGGCGACAGCCGGCCTCGCGGCCCGTCTGGACTTCACCCTCGACGAGATCGAGGACTTGCGCATCGCCGTCGACGAGGCGTGCGCGATCCTCCTGCAACAGGCCGTCCCCGGTTCCGTGCTCAGCTGCGTCTTCCGCCTCGTCGGCGACGCTCTCAGGGTGACCGTCTCGGCACCCACCACGGACGGCCGCGCGCCCGAGCGCGACACCTTCGCCTGGACGGTGCTCTCCGCACTGGCCGGCGAGGTCGACTCCACGGTCGCGGACGACCGTACGGTCAGTATCAGCCTGCACAAGAAGCGCGGCGCCGGCCCCGGACAGCCGTGACGGAAGAGGGGGCTCCGTGAGTACTGCATCGTCGCGGGGAGTGCGTACCCCGGCCATCCCGCAGCAGCCTGCCCGCAACCAGTCGGGGAACGCGGCAGCACTGGGGCCGGACCAGGCGATTGACCCACCGGAGCGGGCGGACCACATGGATCAGTACGAGCACCAGCAGGGGCAGCGGCGCAGCGACCCACACGACCGCAGCGGCGCCCGCGCCCTGTTCGTCGAGCTGCGAGCGCTTCCCGTCGGCTCGCCCGAGCGCGCCGAACTGCGCAACAACCTCGTACGCATGCACCTGCCCCTGGTGGAGCACCTGGCACGGCGGTTCCGCAACCGCGGTGAGCCGCTCGACGACCTGACCCAGGTCGCCACGATCGGCCTGATCAAATCCGTGGACCGGTTCGACCCGGACCGGGGCGTGGAGTTCTCGACGTACGCCACGCCCACAGTCGTCGGCGAGATCAAGCGGCACTTCCGGGACAAGGGCTGGGCGGTGCGGGTGCCGCGCCGGCTCCAGGAACTGCGCCTGGCGCTGACCACCGCCACCGCCGAGCTCTCCCAGCGCCATGGCCGCGCGCCCACCGTCCACGAGCTGGCCGAGCATCTGGGGATCTCCGAGGAGGAGGTGCTGGAGGGCCTGGAGTCCGCCAACGCCTACAGCACGCTCTCCCTGGACGTGCCGGACACCGACGACGAGTCCCCCGCCGTCGCCGACACCCTCGGCGCCGAGGACGAGGCGCTGGAGGGCGTCGAGTACCGCGAGTCCCTCAAGCCGCTGCTGGAGGATCTCCCGCCGCGCGAGAAGAAGATCCTGCTGCTCCGCTTCTTCGGCAACATGACCCAGTCGCAGATCGCCCAGGAGGTCGGCATCTCCCAGATGCACGTCTCACGCCTGCTGGCCCGCACACTGGCCCAGCTCCGCGAGCGCCTGCTGATCGAGGAGTAGCTGAGGAGTAGCTCTTGCGCGGCGGGCCTTGTCCAGTGGGCTGAGGCCGTCGGTTCCGTGCGGGTGGAGTCCGCCTGCGCAGGGCTGAACGGCGTTTCAGTCGGTGCGGGTACTGGTGCTGATGCCGAGCGCCTCGGTCGCCGTGGGGTTCACCAGGAGTGCGAGCGCGGCCACGGCGACCAGCGCCAGCACCACGCCCGCGGCGATCAGGGCGCCGCCCGCGTTGTAGAGCGTCCAGGCCACCGGCAGCGCCATCAGCTGCGTGATCATCGCCGGGCCGCGGCTCCAGCGGCGCAGCAGCCACAGGCCGCGCGCCGCCACCAGCGGCAGCACCGCCAGCGCGAGCACGGTCAGTCCGGCCATCTCGGCCTGCTGCGGACTGTCCGGTTTGCCCAGCAGACCCATGACCAGCATGTACACCCCGCCGGCGACGAGCGCCACGCCTTCCAGGCCGGCCAGCACCGCCGCGGCCGTCAGCCGGGCGGGCCGGGGCGCGGCCGGGTCGGGGGTCGTCGGGGCCTTGCTCCCACTGCGCTCGCGGGGGGCGCTCTTACGGGCGGACTTCGGCGCGGACTGCTTGCTGCTCACCCCAGCAGGGTAGCCCCGCTCCGTCCGACGCTCCGGGCAGCGGGGGCCGACCTGGGATGAGGCGTGTACCAACAGGTAGGTAGGCTGGCGCGCATGCGTGCGCTTCTTGTGGTCAATCCTTCGGCCACCACCACCAGTGTTCGTACGCGCGACGTCCTGGTGCATGCACTCGCCAGCGATCTCAAGCTGGAGGTCGCCACCACCGAGTACCGGGGCCATGCCCGCGACCTCGCACGCGCTGCCGCCGAGAGCGGCAATATCGAACTGGTGGTCGCGCTCGGCGGTGACGGAACCGTCAACGAGGTCGTCAACGGCCTCCTGCACCACGGCCCCGACCCCGAGGACCGGCCGCGCCTGGCCGTGGTTCCCGGCGGCTCCACGAATGTGTTCGCCCGTGCGCTGGGCCTGCCCAACGACGTCGTCGAGGCGACCGGCGCCCTGCTGGACGCCCTGCGCAACGGCACCGAGCGCACGGTCGGCCTGGGCCACGCCGGGGGCACCCCGGGCACCCCGGACGAGGGAGTGCCCGCACGCTGGTTCACTTTCTGCGCCGGTTTCGGCTTCGACGCGGGCGTGGTGGGCCGCGTCGAGCAGCAGCGGGAGCGCGGCAAGCGTTCGACGCATTCCCTGTACGTGCGACAGTTCATGCGTCAGCTCTTCGGCGAGGAGAACCGCAGACACGGCACGATCACCCTCGAACGACCTGGCGAGGAGCCACTCGAGAATCTCGTCATGTCGATAATCTGCAACACGGCGCCGTGGACCTATCTCGGCAACCGTCCGCTTTACGCGCTGCCGCAGGCATCCTTCGACACCGCTCTTGACGTGCTGGGACTCACCAAACTGACCACTTTCACGGTCAGCCACTACATCAGCCAGCTGCTGTCCTCGAACCCGGAGCACGGCCCCAAGGGCAAACACGCCGTGTCATTGCATGACCAAACCTCCTTCACCTTGCATTCGCAGGCTCCCCTGCCGTTCCAGATGGACGGCGACCACCTAGGGCTCCGTACGAGCGTGACGTTCACAGGCGTTCGCCGAGCACTGCGTGTGATTGTGTGAGCGCCAGGGCCTAAAGTCCTTCCACTCGAACGTTTAGGCTGGGTTCCACCCCCTCGAAGTACGGCTGTGACCTACCCGACACCGAGGAATCAAAAAAAACTTTCCAGAAGGGGTTGTATCCGCCGCCGAGGTTTGCGAGTCTCTTCTTGGCGATCGGGACGGCCACTCTTCAGGGCTTCCCGCTTTGCCCGAACCCCCTCTCACTTACCCCTGGACCGCACCAGTCTCTGGCTGGGCGTTGGCCCTTGCCCTGCGGGGGGATTCGTGAAAGCGTTCACATTCACAAGCCACTTAAGCCCTTTACGAGGAGATGGAGCAGCCATGGACTGGCGTCACAACGCCGTTTGCCGCGAGGAAGACCCCGAGCTGTTCTTCCCCATCGGCAACACCGGTCCTGCGCTGCTGCAGATCGAGGAAGCCAAGGCCGTCTGCCGCCGCTGCCCCGTCATGGAGCAGTGCCTGCAGTGGGCGCTCGAGTCCGGCCAGGACTCCGGCGTCTGGGGTGGCCTCAGCGAGGACGAGCGTCGCGCGATGAAGCGCCGCGCCGCCCGCAACCGGGCGCGCAACGCGACCGCCTGACGCCCCTCGGCCCCCGAGCCGCAGCGCGCAGTACCCCCCGAAGCAGCGCTAAGCACGTCAAGCTTTGAGCCCCGGACCCGATCGGTCCGGGGCTCAGTGCTTTCGTTACGGCTTTTCCGCTTGTACGGGGATGTCGAGCACCACTCGCGTGCCCCGCCCGGAGGCCGGCACCATGTCGAAGCTTCCGCCGAGTTCCCCCTCGACCAGGGTCCGTACGATCTGCAGGCCCAGGTTGCCGGCGCGCTGCGGGTCGAAACCTTCCGGCAGTCCGCGGCCGTCGTCCTGCACCGAGATCAGCAGCCGGGCGTCGGTCCGGGTGCCGCTGCGTACGGCGGTGACCTCGACCCGCCCCTGCTCCCCCGGTCCGAAGCCGTGTTCGAGGGCGTTCTGCAGGAGTTCGGTCAGGACCATCGACAGCGGCGTGGCCACCTCGGCGTCGAGTATGCCGAAGCGCCCGGTGCGGCGGGTGGTGACCCGGCCCGGGGAGATCTCGGCGACCATCGCGAGGACCCGGTCGGCGATCTCGTCGAACTCGACCCGCTCGTCGAGGTTCTGCGACAGCGTCTCGTGGACGATCGCGATCGACCCGACACGGCGCACCGCCTCCTCCAGCGCCTCGCGCCCCTCGGCCGAGGTGATCCTGCGGGCCTGGAGGCGCAACAGAGCGGCCACGGTCTGGAGGTTGTTCTTCACCCGGTGGTGGATCTCGCGGATCGTCGCGTCCTTGGTGATCAACTCGCGCTCGCGCCGACGCAGTTCGGTGACATCGCGCAGCAGTACGAGCGAACCGATGTGATTTCCCTTGGGTTTGAGGGGAATCGCCCGGAGCTGGATGACGCCGCCGTTGGCCTCCACCTCGAACTCGCGCGGCGCCCAGCCGCTCGCGAGCTTGGCCAGCCCCTCGTCGACGGGCCCTCGGGACGGTGCCAACTCGGCGGTGGTTTCGCCCAGATGGTGCCCCACGAGGTCGGCGGCGAGGCCGAGCCGGTGGTAGGCGGAGAGCGCGTTGGGGCTGGCGTACTGCACGGTTCCGTCCGCGTCCAGCCTGATCAGCCCGTCGCCCGCGCGCGGCGAGGCGTCCATGTCGACTTGTTGACCGGGGAAGGGGAAGGACCCGGCGGCGATCATCTGGGCGAGGTCGGAGGCGCTCTGGAGATAGGTGAGTTCGAGCCGGCTCGGCGTCCGCACCGTCAGCAGATTGGTGTTGCGGGCGATGACGCCGAGGACCCGGCCCTCCCGGCGGACGGGGATGGACTCGACCCGCACCGGCACCTCCTCACGCCACTCCGGGTCGCCCTCGCGCACGATCCGGCCCTCGTCGAGGGCGGCGTCGAGCATGGGCCGGCGACCCCGGGGCACCAGGTGGCCGACCATGTCGTCCTGGTAGGAGGTGGGTCCGGTGTTGGGCCGCATCTGGGCGACGGAGACGTACCGGGTGCCGTCCCGGGTGGGGATCCACAGGACCAGGTCGGCGAAGGACAGGTCGGAGAGCAGCTGCCACTCCGAGACCAGCAGATGGAGCCACTCGAGGTCCGAGTCGCCGAGGTCGGTGTGCTGGCGTACGAGGTCGTTCATGGAGGGCACGCTTGCGAGCCTACCTTCGCGGGCAGCGGGGACCAGTGCCACAGAAGCGGGGACCGGTGCTGCAGAAGCATGGACAGCGCAGAATGGTCTAGTCCACAATGGCCATGCGAAGCCAATGGCTGCGCAAAGCTTTGGGATGGCGCCCCGCCGAGTGGTGCGGCTTTCCGGATCGCGGAGTCATGAACTCCGCACCGCCACACCGCTTCGCGGGACGCGATTGGCCTCCGCCTTCTCCGCACAAGAGGGCGGACCGAGGCCGGGCGCTCTCTGCCCTGACTGCGCCGCGGCCTCCGGCCGGCCGTCCCGCGCGGGGCCGCACACCCCGCACCCCGGGCCGGCCGTTGCCGGCTCCGGGCTGCGGTGCCTACCGGGCTGAGGGTCCCGGCCGGGCGCCGCGGCCCGGCGCGAGACTCAGCCATCGCCGACCGGGGCGTCCGGACGGTGCGGCCACACCCGGAGCGCCAACTCGACGACCGCCTCGAGCTCTTCACGGCTCGCGCCGTCGCGCGCCTGCTGAGACATCCCCTGGATCGTCACGGCGGTGAACTGCGCGAGCGCATGGGAGTCGACGTCGGCGGGCAGCTCCCCCGCCGCCTTGTCCGCCGCGATCACGCGCTCCATGGCCCGGATGTTGGCCTCGCGCAGCTCACGCAGGGCCGTCACCACATCATCCGAACCGGCACTCGCGTTGGTCGCGGCCGAGACGACGAGGCAGCCGTGCGGGCGGCCGGACGTGGTGTATTCGACCGCCGCTTCCCGCAGCGCCCGCTCGACGCCCCGGCGGGCCGTCGGCTCCTCCTCGAGCGCGCGGCCGAGGAAGGCGCCGTACGTGTGCCCGTACTCCGCGACGACCTCGGTGAACAGGGCCTTCTTGTCGCCGAACGCCGCGTAGAGGCTGGGAGCCCCGATGCCCATGGCCCGGGTGAGGTCGGCGATGGAGGTCGCCTCGTAGCCCCGCTCCCAGAAGGTCTGGATCGCCTGTTCAAGGGCTGTCGCACGGTCGAAGGACCGGGGACGCCCACGTTGTTTGGTAGCCACGGGTGAATTTTATAGCGCTCGATCGAGAATCCGTGCTACGGTTTTTCTGTAACGACCGCTAGGGAATGAGGGGGCAGCACCATGGGTGCACTCACGGGCAAGACGGCACTGGTCACGGGCGGCAGCCGGGGCATCGGGCGGGGCATCTCGGAGCGGCTGGCGCGCGAGGGCGCGCGGGTCGCCGTGCACTACGGGCGCGACGACGCCTCCGCGAAGGAGACGGTCGCCGCGATCCGGGCCGCGGGCGGCGACGCCTTCGCGATCCGCGCCGAGCTGGGGGTTCCGGGCGACGCCGAGGAGCTGTGGGCGGCGTTCGACGCCCATGCCGAGGGCGTGGACATCCTCGTCAACAACGCTGCGACAGACGGGGTGCGCGACCACATCACCGGGATCTCCCCGGAGGACTTCGACCGCGTCTTCGCGATCAACACCAAGGCGCCGTTCTTCGTCACGAAGCTCGGTCTGGAGCGCATGCGCGACGGGGGTCGCGTCGTCAACATCTCCACGGGCCTGACGCGGCGCGCGCTCATGCCGGAGACCATCACCTATGCCATGACCAAGGGCGCGGTGGATGTGTTCACCAAGACGCTGGCCCAGTACGCGGGCGCGCGCGGCATCACGGTCAACGCGGTCGCCCCCGGCGTGGTCGACACGGACATGAACGCGAGCTGGCTGCGCGGCGAGGCCAACAAGGCGACCTGGGACGCGATCGCCGCGTCCTCGCCGCTGGGGAAGGTGGCCGGGGCGGCCGAGATCGCCGACGTCGTCGCCTTCCTCGCCTCGCCCGACGGCCGCTGGGTCACGGGCCAGTGGATAGACGCGACGGGCGGGGCCCTGAAGTAGCGCGCGGCACCCGGGAGCCCGCTGGGTCGACCTCTGTTAGATTGGGGATTGGTCTATACCACCACCAGCTCCCCACCTTCAAGATCGGCAGGCCCAGCGTGGAAGTTGTCATCGTCCCGGACGCCAAGGCAGGCGGCGAGCTCATCGCCGATGCCATGGCCGCCCTGCTGCGCCGCAAGCCCGACGCCCTCCTCGGCGTGGCCACCGGCTCCACCCCGCTGCCCGTCTACGAGGCCCTGGCGGCGCAGGTCCGCTCCGGCGCCGTGGACGCCTCGCGTGCCCGCATCTGCCAGCTCGACGAGTATGTCGGGCTGCCGTCCGAGCACCCCGAGTCCTACCGTTCCACGGTGCTGCGCCAGGTCGTGGAGCCGCTCGGGCTGACCGTGGACTCCTTCATGGGCCCGGACGGCACCGCCGAGGACGTCCAGGCCGCCTGCGAGGCCTACGACCGGGCGCTCACCGAGGCCGGCGGTGTGGACATCCAGCTGCTCGGCATCGGCACCGACGGGCACATCGGGTTCAACGAGCCGTGCTCCTCGCTCGCCTCCCGCACCCGGATCAAGACGCTGACGGAGCAGACCCGCGTCGACAACGCGCGGTTCTTCGACGGCGACATGGACCAGGTGCCCCACCATGTCATCACCCAGGGCATCGGCACCATCCTGGAGGCCCGTCACCTGGTGCTGCTGGCCACCGGTGAGGGCAAGGCCGAGGCCGTGGCGAAGTCCGTGGAGGGTCCGGTCGCCGCGCTGGTGCCCGCCTCCGCGCTGCAGCTGCACCCGCACGCGACGGTCGTCGTCGACGAGGCGGCGGCCTCCAAGCTGAAGCTCGCCGACTACTTCCGCGCGACGTACGCGGCGAAGCCGACCTGGCAGGGCCTGTAGGAAGCGGGGCGACCCGGGGCCTGCCCCGGGTCGGCATCACACCCCGGCGTCACGCCCCGGCGATGATCTCCGCGGCGGCGAGCCCGCAGACGCGGGCGGCGCCGTGGGTGGCGATGTGCAACGCCCCGGTGGGCGGCGCCTGGTTGAGGCCCATCTCGACGACGATGGTGTCGGGCCGGGCGGCGACCAGCTCGTCCAGGGCGCGCGCCATCCAGGGGTGCCGGTGGACGTCCCGTACGACGGCAACGACCGGCCGGTGCCCGGCGGCGCGGAGCACCCGCCCGACGCCATCGGCGCCGTCGATGCCGTCGGCGGCGCCGGGTCCGTAGGAGCCGGTCTCGGTACCGGGCAGCAGGCGGGCGAGTTCGGCGGCCACGCCCCAGGGGGTCTCGTCGCCGACCGCGATGTTGGCGACGGGCGTGAACGCGGCCACGTAGGCGGGCCCGATGAGCGGCATGCCGTCCGCGGCGCCGGTGACGCGCAGCGCACGGCGGGCGGCGGTCAGCCCCACCCCGGGTGCGGGCGCGGTCCCCGCCTTTCCTGCCGCGCCCGCATCCGGGGTCCAGCGCGCGAGTGCGCACACCCGTGCGGCGGCGTCGGCGAGGCGGTCCTCCGCCAACTCGCCCTCGCGCACGGCTCGTACGAGCGTGTCGCGCAGCCGCAGCACGGTGTCCTCGTCCGCCAGTCCACCGCCGACGCAGATGGCGTCGGCCCCGGCGGCGATGGCCAGGACACTGCCGCGTTCCAGGCCGTAGTTGCCGACGATGGCGTTCATCTCCATGCCGTCGGTGACGATCAGCCCCTCGAAGCCGAGGCCCCCCTCCCGCACCGGCGCCCGCAGCAGGCCGTGCAGGACGGACGGGCTGAGCGTGCCCGGCAGGTGCGGGTCGAGCGCGGGCAGCAGGATGTGGGCGCTCATCACCGCCTTGACCCCGGCGGCGACAGCGGCGCGGAAGGGCACCAACTCCCGTTCCTGCAAGGTGTCCAGGCCCACGTCGATGCGCGGCATGTCGTGGTGCGAGTCCACGGCGGTGTCCCCGTGGCCCGGGAAGTGCTTGACGCAGGCGGCCACGCCCGAGGCCTGGAGCCCCTCGACATACGCGGCCGTGTGCCGGGCGACCAGCTCCGGGCCGGCGCCGAAGGACCGTACGCCGATGACCGGGTTGTCCGGGTTGGAGTTGACGTCCGCGGACGGCGCCCAGTTGAGGCCGACCCCGCACTCGGCGAGCCGCCGCCCCAGCTCACCGGCGACGGCACGGGTCAGCTCCGTGTCGTCGACCGTGCCGAGCGCGAAGTTGCCGGGGAACGAGGAGCCCGTACGGACCTCGAGGCGGGTGACGTCACCGCCCTCCTCGTCGATCGCGACGAGCACGTCCTCCCGCTCGGCGCGCAACTGCCGCGTGAGCGCGGCCAGTTGCCCTGGCGACTCGATGTTGCGGCCGAACAGGCCGACGGACGCCAGCCCTTCGCCGAGCCGCCGCAGCAGCCAGTCGGGTGCGGTGGTGCCGGTGAAGCCCGGCTGGAGGACGGTCAGTGCGTCGCGAGTGAGCGTGTCCATACGAGTAGTGCTAGCCCTTCACTGCGCCGGAGGTAAGACCGCCGACCGCCTTGCGCTGGAGGAAGACGAACAGGATGAGAACGGGTACGGCGAACAGCGAGGACGCCGCCATCGTCGCGCCCCAGTCGTCACCGAAAGCCGTACGGAACTGGGTGATCCACAGCGGGAGCGTCTGCGCCTGCGGCTCCTTGCTGAGGATCAGGACCATCGGGAACTCGTTCCAGGCGGTGATGAAGCCGAAGAGCGAGGTGGCCATCAGCCCCGGTGCCAGCAGCGGGAAGATGACCTTCACAAACGCCTGGGTGCGCGTACAGCCGTCGACCAGCGCGGACTCCTCCAGTTCCTTGGGCACCGCGGCCACATAGCCGCGCAGCGTCAGGATCGTGAAGGGCAGCACCATCATCGTGTAGACCGCGATCAGCGGCGGCAGCGTGTTCAGCATCTCCGCGTCGCGCACGATCATGTAGTAGGCGAGGGTCATGACCTCCCAGGGGGCCATCTGCGCCATCATCATGACCAGGATGAAGCTCCTGCGGCCCTTGAAGCGCATGCGCGCGAGGGCGAAGGACGCCAGCAGCGCGATGACGAGCGACAGGGCGACCGCGACCAGCGTGACGGTGAACGAATTGCGCACGAGCGTCCAGAAGTTGTCCGCGTGCACCGCCTTGGTGAAGTGCTCCAGGGTGGGAGCGGTCGGGAACCAGACCGGGGTCTCGGTGACGATGTCCTTGTTGGCCTTGAAGGCCGTGGCGAACATCCAGTAGACGGGGAACGCGAAGACCGCGAAGAGAACGACCGCCGTCGCCCCCGGCCAGACGCGGCCCAGCAGTGAGCGCCTCACAGCTCGTCCTCCTCTTGCTTGAGGACCAGGCGCAGGTAGTACGCGGTCAGGCCCAGCAGGATCACGATGGTCAGGATGGAGATCGCCGCGCCCACGCCGAAGTGCTGGCTCCCCAGGCCCTCCTGGAAGGCATAGACGGGCAGCGTCTCGGTGAGCCGGTCGGGACCGCCCTCGTTGATCGCGAAGACCTGGGTGAACGACTTGAAGACCCAGATGATCTCGAGGAACGTCGTGGCGAGGAAGAACGGCTTGAGGAAGGGGTAGGTCACCGACGTGAACTGCTTCCAGCTTCCCGCACCGTCCAGCGACGCCGCCTCGTACAGCTCCTTGGGGATCGTGGTCGTCGCCGCGTAGAGGTTGATCGCCACGAAGGGGATCGACTGCCAGACGATCAGCAGGGTGATGACGAAGAAGGTGGAGAACTGCCCGCCCGTCCAGTTGAACCCCGCCATGGAGTGCCAACCAAGGCTGTCCAGCACATAGTTGACGACGCCGTAGCGCTGGTCGAAGAGCCACTGGAAGACAGTGGTCGCCGCGACGTGCGGCATCGCCCAGGCCAGGACGAGACCGAGCATCAACAGCAGCCGCATCTTCTTGCCCAGGCGCGCGGCCAGCAGTCCGATCAGACAGCCCAGCACCATGATCAGCGAGACGTTGGCCGCGGTGAAGACCACTGAACGCCCGGCAACCCGCCAGAAGTCCGAACTCGCCAGCTGATCACTGTAGTTGTCGAGCCCCGTCCACTCGGTGACGTGCCGGATCAGCTGTCGCCTGTTGACGTTCTGGAACGACAGCAGGCCGTTCTCGAGCACGATCCAGCCGAGCAGCAGCACCGAGACGACCGCGGTGGGGAGCAGCAGCAGATACGGGACGCTCTTCGCGGCCGCGCCCGGGCCGCGGCGGACCGGCGGATCGCCGCCCTCGCCGGTCCGGGGGGCGGACCGTGCCGCCGCCTCTTCGGTCTGAGCTGACATCGTTGTCCGCCTTCTCCCCTGTCAAACGGTGTTACGTGGCGCTACGTGGTGCACGGTTGGGCGGAAACCACCGAGGCCCCCGCCCGGCCGTCAAAAGTCACTGCTTCTGGCTGAGGCGCTTGTTGATGTCGCCCTCGACCTGCTTGGCCGCCTCCTCGGACGACTTGCCGTTCAGCACGGCCGTCATGTACGCCTTGATCGGGTTCGGCGCGTTCTCCACGTTCGCCCACTCGGGGATCAGCGGGGTGGTGCCGCCGCCCTTGATGGCGGGGGACGCGGCCACGGCGGCGCCGTTGCCCTGCACGTTGGAGAGCAGGGAGTCCTTGTTCGGGATCGAGCCGACCTCCTTCGACAGCGCGCCCTCGTTCTTGTCGGACAGCGCGATCTTCAGGAACTCCTTGGCGAGCGCCTTCTTCTTGCTGTTCTCGGCGATCGCGAGGTTGGAGCCGCCGAGGAAGACGCCCTCGGGCTTGGCGGCCGTCTCACCGGGGATGGTGAAATAGCCGATCTCCTTCTCGATCTGCGGGTTCGCCTTGATGGCGGTCTGGGACTCCCAGCCCATACCGATGAACGCGCCGGTCTTGCCCTTGGCGAAGACGTCCGCCTGCTGCGGGGTGGCCTCGTCCTTGTCCTTGGGCGCCTTGCTGAAGGCCTGGTACTGCTTGTAGATGTCCATGGCCTTGGCGACCTTGGGGTCACCGAGGTTGGAGACGTACTTGTTGCCGTCCTTCTTCACCAGGTCCGCGCCGGTGCCGACGGTCAGGCCCTGGAAGAAGTACCAGTTCTGGCCCGGCAGATAGAGCGGCTCGGCGTCGCCCTTCTTCTGGATGGCCTCGAAGTCCTTGAAGAGCTCGGCGCGGGTCTTCGGGGTGTCCTTGATGCCTGCGTCGGCCCAGATCTTCTTGTTGTAGATGACGACGCGGCTGGCGGCGTACCACGGAGCGGCGTACTGCTTGCCCTCGAACACCGAGGGCTTGTTGAGGGAGTCGGTCCAGTCCCCGCCGATCTCCTTCTTCAGGTCGCCGAGTTCCGCGAGGCCGCCGGTCTCGGCGTAGGAGGGGGTCTGGGTATTGCCGACCTCGAAGACGTCCGGCGGGCTGGACTCGGAGAGCGCGGTGGTGAGCTTCTGCTGGATGCCGTCCCACTTCTGGACCTGGACATCGAGCTTGGCGCCGGTCTTCTGTTCGAACTCGGCCTTCACCGACTCCGTCCACTTGGGCGGATTGGAGCCGTCCATGAACCACACCGTCAGGGTCTTGCCCTTGAAATCGCCGGCGTCGTCCTTGTCGTCGCTGCCGCCACTGGACCCACAAGCAGCAACACTCACCAACATGGCCACGACACCCGTCGCCGCTATGAGCCCACGCTTCACAGCACTCTCCTCAGAGACCGAAAAGTGGTCTTTAATGGTTTAGACCAGTGCCCGCAGCTTGGCCTAGACCTATTGGGGTGTCAAGGGTGTATAAGAGTCGCTGTCGGCTCCGTTACCGGACCGACACCTCGAGCCCGACCTGGGCATCTCCGGTCCTCCCGGGCTCGGCCCGTGCCACCATGTGACCGCAACAAACGGAGGAGCGAGCCGGTGACGGCAGCAGCGGAGTCGGGAAGGCACCCCATGGCGACCGAGGACGGTACGGCCGAGAGCGGCGGCACCGGAGGCAGTGCGGCGCGGACCGCGCGTGTCCCCAAGTACTACCGACTCAAACGCCATTTGCTCGAAATGACCGAAACCCTCCCTCCGGGCACCCCCGTGCCGCCCGAGCGCACGCTCGCCGCCGAGTTCGACACCTCGCGCACGACGGTGCGCCAGGCCCTCCAGGAGCTCGTCGTCGAGGGCCGCCTGGAACGCATCCAGGGCAAGGGGACGTTCGTCGCGAAGCCCAAGGTGTCCCAGGCGCTGCAACTGACCTCCTACACGGAGGACATGCGGGCCCAGGGCCTCGAGCCCACCTCCCAGCTCCTCGACATCGGCTACGTCACCGCCGACGACCGCCTCGCCGGGCTCCTCGACATCACCCCCGGCGGCCGCGTCCTGCGCATCGAGCGGCTGCGGCTCGCCAGCGGCGAGCCCATGGCCATCGAGACCACCCACCTGTCCGCGAAGCGGTTCCCGGCGCTGCGCCGCAACCTCGTCAAGTACACGTCCCTCTACACGGCCCTGGCCGAGGTCTACGGCATCACGCTCGCGGAGGCCGAGGAGACCATCGAGACCTCCCTCGCCACCCCCCGCGAGGCGGGACTCCTCGGTACCGACGTCGGCCTCCCGATGCTCATGCTCTCCCGCCACTCCCTCGACGCCGAGGGCAAGCCCGTGGAGTGGGTCCGGTCCGTCTACCGGGGCGACCGCTACAAGTTCGTCGCGAGGCTGCGGCGCCCCACGGACTGAGCACGGGCCCGGTCTGGACCTATTGACGCCCCCGGAAGTGGCTCATAGTGTCACCTGCGCCGCCCCGTTCCGGCCTCGCGAGAGGAGGATCGATGAACGACCGCGCAGGCACGGGGAGTTACGCCGCCGACGTCACCGACCTCCCGGACCCGCTTCCCGCACCGTCCGCGACCGGCCTCACCCACGCACGCTCCCCGCGGAAGCTCCTCGCCCACGGTGAGCTGCTGCGCAGCTTCGTGGCCCACCGGCCCGTACGGCCCGTCCATCTGCGCATCGGCCTCGCGGGCACCGCCCTCTCCACGGAGCGCACCACGGCGCTCCTGCGCGAGTTCGCCGCCGACGACGGCCGCGCCGTGACGTTCCACGGCCCGGGCGAACCCACCGGGCACCCCGGATATCCGGCCATCTGCGACACCGGGCACGAGGCGGGCCTGCGCATCGGCCTGGCCACCGACGGCTCCCGGCTCGGCCTGCCGGCCATGGCCGAGTGCGTGGCCTCCACGCACACGTGGGTACGGGTCGCCTTGGGCACCCTCCACGGCCGGGCCGTCATGACCCTCCTCGACAACGTCGGCCGCCTGCGCCTGTCCGCCATGGACCCCGACTTCCGCATCGGCTTCGGCTTCGCCGTCACCGCGCACAACCACCACGACATCCCGGCCGCCGCCCACGCCGCCCGCGACGCGGGAGCGCACTACATACGCTTCGCGGCGGACGCCCCCCTCACGGCCGAGGCCTCCGCCGCGCTCCACGAGGCGGCCCTTCTGGCCACGACGGACTTCGACGTCACCGTCCCGCGCCTGGATCAAGTCCCCTCCCCCGTCCCGGACTTCGACCGCTGCCACTACAGCCACTTCATCACCGCCGTCGGCCCCGACGGCCACCTCCACCCCTGTCCCCAGGTCCCCCGCCGCCTCGGCGACGTCCTCCGCGACGGCTACGCCGCCACCCTGCGGGGCGCTCCGCGCGCCGCCTGGGAGGAGTCCGATCCCCTGGCCAACGCCCCGTGCCGGGCATGCCGCTACCGGGGCCAGAACGAACTCCTCGACCTCCTGCTCCATGGCGGGATCGAGCTGGAGGACGCGCTCGACGCGTACGCCCTCGAGGTGCCGTCGACGCTGCACGCGGACTTCGTCTGAGGGCTGAGGGCTGAGGGCGCTGCTGTACGTTGCCCCGATGGGCTTTCTCGACAAGCTGACCGGCACCAAGCACCCCGTCCAGGGCGTCCCCCCACATCCCGTCCAGGAGCTCCGGGCCGCGCTGCTCTCGCTCAACGGGCCGGACATGCCATGGGTGGTACGCACCGCCACGGCAAAGGAGCGCGCCGACCTGGTGGCGGAGTGGCGGGTCATGGAGCCCGCCTGGCATGGCCACTTCCACCGTCAGCGGCTGGACCGGAGCCTCAAGACCCGCATGCGCCTGGACACGGAGAACCACGAAGTCCGCACCGTCGACGTGCAACGGGAGATCACATGGATCGGGACCACGCCCAGGCTGGCCGTGGGAGGGGAGTGGTCCCGCGGGCAGATGAGGTCGGTGTCCCGGCAATGGGTGATCGAGCGGGGACCCGACGGCCGCCTGCGGACGAGGGAGGAGTTCCGCTTCGACCCTGCCGAGTTGAAGATCCCCCTCCAGAGGACGGTCCTCGACGCGGGCTGGACCTGGCGCGCAGTGCTGTTCAGGCTCTGACCTCAGGAGCGGGCCCACCTCTTGTTCGCCCCGCCCACGAGGTGCACCATTGCGAAGCGGAGGTAGCCTCCATATAGTCCCGAGAGGCACCCGCTTCCACCTTTGGAGACCTCATGAGCGACTCCGGAAGAACCGTCCTCGTGACCGGCGCGACCGGCCGCCAAGGTGGCGCAACCGCCCGCCGCCTCCTGGCCGACGGCTGGCGGGTGCGCGCGCTCGTCCGTACCGGGGACAGCGCCAACGCCCGTGAACTCGCGTCGGCCGGCGCAGAGTTGGTGTTCGGTGATCTGGATGATCCCACCTCGCTCGTAACGGCGGCCTCCGGAACATACGGAGTCTTCGGCGTCACTCCGGAGGACCCCGGAAACCCGGAACGCGAAACACAGCGCGGCAAGGCCTTGGCGGATGCCGCCGCGGCCGCCGGCGTCAGCCACTTCGTCTTTACCTCGGTCGGTTCGGCCGACCACGAGCAAGTGCCCTTCTGGCGCGCCAAGTGGGCGGTCGAGCAGTATCTTCACTCGCTCGGCCTGGCCGCCACGGTGCTCCGCCCGGTCCGTTTCATGGAGAACTATGCCGGCCCGGACGCCCGGACAGGGAGCATCACGGACAGCGGAGAACTTGCCGATCTCTTCGGGACCGACGTACCAGTGCAGCTGATCGCGACCGACGACATCGGCGTTTTCGCCGCACTCGCCTTCGGCAGGCCGGAGGAATACCTCGGCAGGACACTGGAGCTTGCCGGTGACGCATTGACATCCGTCGAAATTGCCGAGCTGATCGGGCAGGCCACCGGCCGCCCGGTCAGCTATCGGCAGGTTGCCGGCGAGTCCGTGGGGCTGAGCGAGGAACTCGGCCGACTGCTCACGACCCGACCGGTTTGGCACGCCGACATTCCGGCACTGCGCCAACTCCACCCGGGGTTGCAGGACTTCCCCACCTGGCTGCGGCAGGGCGGAGCCGCGCAGCTGGCCAAGCGGCTTACGCCGTGATCAAGCTTGCCCCTCCCAGCCGAAGCCCCCAGGGGCAACCGTGCCGCGCCGGACTGCTGTCAACGGGCTACCCGGGGAGGTGGCGCACGCACGTCCTGGATCAGGAGTCGTACCGGAGCTGCGCGGTGATGCCCTGCCGGTCGATCTGGATCCAGTACTCCACGATGCGACCCGACTCGACCCGGTACACCGCGCTGGTGAGCGCCGTCACCGGGCGACCGGTCGGCGTGAAGCCGTCGACCTCGCCGACGTGGCGGCCGGCCTGTATCCAGCGTGCGTAGACCCGCTCGCCGTCGGCGAGCAGTTCGTCGATGGTGAAGTCGAACTCCCCATATGCCGCGATCATCTCGCGTACGTGCTCGGCGTACTGCTCGGGCGAGCGCTCCACCGTCATCCGGTCCTCCGACTGGACCTAGTGGGCGAGAACGGTGTCGGCCATGTACTGGTGCACGCGCTCGATCTCCTGGCCGGAGCGCACATGCAGGAGGAAGTCGCGCACGATCTCTTTCGGGCTGCTCATGACAGGCATGATCTCCTGGCGACCGGCCGACCGGTCAAGAGCCGTGGCCGGTGTCGATCACGCAGAACCGGTTGCCCTCGGTGTCGGCCAGGACGACGAAGTCCGGGTCCTTTGGGTAGCTGCTCCACTCCACGCGCTCCGCGCCGAGCGCGACCAGCCGCTCCACCTCGGCGGTCTGCTCGGCCGCGTCGACGGCGTACAGGTCGAGATGTACGCGCGGACGCTCCTGCACCGGTGTGACGCTCCGGCCGAGCGCCACCCCAACGCCCGTCCCGTCGGCGGGAACCAGAACCGTCCAGTCGTCGCCCACTTCGCCGTCGCGCGGGACGTAGCCCAGGGCCTGCCCCCAGAACGCCGCCGCCCGCCGCACATCCTGCACACCCACAACGACCGTTCCGATACTCAGCATCCGTTGATGATGGCAGACAGGCGACAGCAGCCTGACGGCACGTCAGCGGTGAGTTGGTTACGTTACAAAAAGGACACACTACGCATTTTCACGTAACCAAGAGCGCGTCGATTAATTAGGTGCTGGTCTGGTCACGTGCGTGGTGTGGGGATGGCGGCTTCTCCGGTGAGCTGGGCGAGGTCGTGTGCGGTGGTGGCTTTGATGAGGCCTGGTGGGATGGTGTGGTCAAGTTGCTGTAGGGCGTGGGTTGTTTCCCTGACGGCGTTGCCGATGGTGGCGGAGGTGGTG